>JALSKB010000071.1 GCA_026989035.1 Saprospiraceae bacterium
TTAAAGCCAGGGGAAGCCGCCGCTCTTGGCAAAACTCCGAGGCTCTAAGGGCGCTGCTGTCACTTCAATCATTCCGATACGGGTGCAAACCGATTGCTTTATGAAAAAGGAAACCTTAACAATTCTCTTTGCCTTGCTTTTCAGCTTCTGTGCTCTTGCCCAACCTGCGAACTTTTTTTCACGGGGTATAGGCGGAGGAGGAGCCTTGTTTAGTCCGGCCATCAATCCTGCTGACGGGCAGGAGTTTTATTTGGCCAGCGACTTGGGTGGCTTGTATCACACTACCGATGGGGCTTTTTCTTATGGCCTGGTTCACTTTACCGAAGCTGTGGGAGGTGTTTTTACGAAGGTATGTTTTACGCAAAATCCTCAGCTGCGTTATGCGCTTTTGTGGGATGCCGAGCACTACGCCAGAAGACCGGCTAAAAGTACAGATGGAGGAGAGAGCTGGGACTTTCTCTCGGGGGATACTGAGATGTATGAAGACAAGCTTTTCATTTTTGCCGATTACGACCAGCCCGATCGCCTGGTTTGGACGGCTTACAATCAGCTTTACTTTTCAGATGACGGCGGGCAGACTTCTTCACTGGCCTGGGTTTCGGAAGATTTTGGCACGGGTATCTTGTTGAGCGGAGCTTTCTTCGATGGCCAAGACATCTGGCTGGGCACCAACTATGGCATTTTGTATTCTTCCGACGGCGGTCAGAGTTTTGCGAAAGCAAATTTTAGTGGTATTCCTGCAGGCGAAGCCATCATGGGTTTTGGGGCTGCCAAGGAAAACGGCTTGATGCGTTTTTACGCTTTGACCGGAGACAAAAACAGCATTTGGGCCACCAACATGGGCTATGAATACTGGGAAACCATCAGAGGTGTTTACACCATGGACAATGCCGCCGGAACTTGGCAGCTGAAGATCTCGGGCATTGACACTTCCGAGGATTTCCTGGTCTTTCTCGCCATGGCCCAAAACGACATCAATACCTGTTATTTGGCGGGTAGTACCCCCTACGAGCAAGCCATTGTGATGAAAACCGAAGATGGAGGCAACAGTTGGGAGCAGGTGTTTTTGCGCGACAACAACGAAAACATTTACACGGGCTATGAGGGAGAAGGCGGAGATCTGTCTTATTATTGGGGAGGCAATCCGCTGGGTTTCACCGTCAATCCCCTGAACGCCCAGGAGGCGCTGATTACCGATTTCGGCTTTGTGCATCGAACGACGGACGGGGCCATGAGTTGGCATCAGGCTTATTTGAATCCCGAAGATGAAAATCCGGCAGGGCAGCCCACGCCTTCCGGCAAATTTTACCGCGGCATAGGCTTGGAGCAAACCACTGTCTGGCAGGTTTATTGGTTTGACGAAGACCATTTGTTTGCTTGTTTTACCGACATCAGCGGCATTCGCTCGGAAGACGGAGGGACGTTTTGGAGCTTCGACTACACGGGGCACGACTTGAATACCATGTACCGCATAGTCAAACACAACACCCAGTCCATTTGGTACGCTGCCACTTCGTCGGTGCACGACATTTACCAGACGCCTTACGTTACCGATGAACGCCTACAGCCTTCTTTCAAAGCGGGTCAGGTGTTGTACACCCAAGATATGGGTCAAACTTGGTCTTTGATGCGTGATTTTGAAAATCCCGTCATTTGGGTGGCCACAGACCCCAACGATGCGGAGCGTTTGTATGCCGGAGTAATTTCTACGGATCCTGCCGTGGGTGGAATTTGGCGGGCGGATGGCATTTCTTCTCCGGCTACAGCCGTTTGGACGAAGTTACCCAATCCGCCGGCCAACAACGGCCGTATTTTCAACATCCACGTTTTGGATGATGGCATGTTGGTTTCTACCTGGGCGGCTCGCAAAGCCGATAACAGCAGCACCTTTAGTGATAGCAGCGGAGTCTTTGTCAGCTTAGATGGCGGGCAAAGCTGGGAGCGGCGCAATCATCCGGACATGAATTACTGGACCAAAGATCTGCTGATAGACCCCTCTGACCCACAGCAAAACACCTGGTATGCCTGTGTGTGGAGCGGCTGGGGAGGCCCTGCCAACGACCTGGGCGGGCTTTTCCGCAGCACGGATCGCGGCCTCAATTGGGAAAAAATCACAGCGGATTACGCCTTCCACCGCGTCAGCTCCGTGAGCCTGGATCCCAAGGATTCCGAAACCATGTACCTAACTACCGAAGAGCAGGGCTTGTGGGTTACCCACAACAAGAGTGCTGCCTTACCGGATTGGGAATTGGTATCAGCCTACCCCTTTCACCATCCCGAGCGGGTGTTTTTCAATCCCTATGACGAGCACGACCTCTGGGTGTGCAGCTTTGGCAATGGCCTGCAACACGGGTCGGATTACGGCGTAGGGCTGCAAGACCGCCTCGATTTCCCCTTGAAAGCTCAGCTGCTTCCCAACCCCTCAAAGGGAGCTTTTGCCCTTGAGCTTTCCGGTGGGGAAAAGGCCACATTCAAACTCGAGCTTCGCGATGCAGAGGGGAGGCTCGTTCGTTCCCTCGGCTCGCGCTCTTTTAAGGGCGGGCAGCAGCTTTTTTCCTTTCCGGATATGCACTTGCCTGCGGGTTCTTATTTTCTTCAGCTGCTAACGGCAAAGGGAAACAGACTCAGTTTGCCCTTGCTGCTGGTGGAATAAGTCGCGATGAAATAAGGATGACATAAGAACGTACCTTTGCCGGAAGAAGTTTTGCGCCCCGACTTGCAGCGGAGGCAGGCGGGGTTTGGCTTAAAGCGATGTGTTATGCGCGGATTTTTTTCGCCTCTTCCGGCATCTGTTCGCAAGTGGGCCCATTGGGAATATTGGCCGGCCTGGCTGGCCAATATTCCGGTGGTCTTGTTTTGGCTGTGGTTTGCCCTGAGGGCCAGGAAGTTGTTGTTTTTTACAGCGGTCAATCCGGCTATAGAAACCGGTGGGGTTTTGGGTGAAAGCAAATACGGCATTTTAAAGCGCATTCCGGCTGCTTATGTGCCGAAGATGCTTTTCGTCAAATCGGGCACAAAAGAGGTTGAGCTGCTTCGCTTATTTGGCGAAAGCCCCTTGCAATTTCCCCTCATGGCCAAGCCCGATGTGGGGGAACGAGGTTTGTTGGTGGAGAAAATAAAAAATGAAGAACAGCTCTTGCGATATTTTCGCGCCCATCCCATTGATGTCATTTTGCAGGAATACATCACTTATCCGGAAGAAGTCAGCGTCTTGTACTACCGCTTTCCGGGCGCAGAGCGTGGGAAAATCACCTCGCTTTGCCTGAAAAAACCCTTGACTGTAAAGGGCGATGGTCAGCGAAGGGTAGAGGAGTTGATGCGAGCCGATTTGCGAGCGGCCTTACAACTTTCGCGCTTTCGCAAAGAGCGGCCCGAGCTGTTGGCTTATCGGCCGGCTCGGGGGGAGCAATTGGTGTTGGAGTATGTGGGTAATCACTGCAAGGGAACGACTTTCTTGGACGGCAACGCGCTGATTGACGAGCGACTCGAGCGGGTTTTTGATGAGGTGGCCCGCCAGATGAGGGGCATTCACTACGGCCGCTTTGATTTGAAGTGCAACAGCCTGGAGGATTTGAAGGCGGGGAAAAACTTTGCGATTTTGGAGTTCAACGGCATAGCCGGAGAGCCTGCCCATGTGTACGATCCCCATCGACCGATGTGGAAAGCTTATCGGGATTTTTACCGACATTGGAAAGTCATTTACGACTTGTACAAGGCGCAAAAGCGCTTGGGCGTATCTCCGGCGAGCTGGGGTGAAACCTGGCGTACCCTGCGGTATTATGTGCGCTACATGCGCCTCATCAAAAAAGATAAGCGGTGAATTGGATTTTGTACTTTTTTCTCGGTTTTGTGCTCAGCTTCATCGGCTCTTTGCCTCTTGGGTTAATCAATGTTACGGTGGCGGAGACGGCCATTAGGCAAAACCTTAAAACGGCTTTGATGGTAGCTTTGGGAGCGGTTGTGGTGGAGTGGATTCAGGCCTTCGTCGTTATTCGATTTTTTCATGTTTTTGTTGAGGCTCCTTTTGTCGAAAGAGTTTTTCACTATTTTGCCTTGGTTTTGTTTTTTGTTTTAGCTTTGTATTATTTCTTTTGGGCTAAGCCGATTGATTTTGTAGATTCTTCTCATTCGACTTCAGCGGGAAAGAAGCCTTTTTTCAAGGGGATAGCTGTGAGCGCACTCAATTTTATGGTTTTTCCCTATTGGCTTTTTTACGGATTGTTTTTGCACGAAAAGGGTTGGCTGGCTTTAGATACCTGGTCGGTTGTAGATTTTGCTTTGGGTGTTATGGTCGGTGCTTATGCTGTTTTTTTTCTCTACGCCCGCATGGGCTGCTGGATTTTTTTGCATGCCGGCCAGTTCGTTCGTCGAACGCATACGATTGTCGGTTGGATTTTTTTCTTTTTGGGTTTGTACCAGTTGTACTCGGTTTTGTGAATTGGAAGGCGGGGTGTTTTCAGCTCGTGCAGTCTTACTTCCATTCATCCAGGCGAGCATCGATCCAGCGGCGCGCTTTTTCCCCGAGTTCTTGGGGGTCAGTTCCATTGAGAGCGGGGCCGTACTGTATTTGAATAGGCGTTGTTTTTTTGCCGAAGCAGCGAAAGAAGTGAGGCACAAAAGTATCGTCTCCGATCCAAGCATCTTGGGGATACTCGTATTCTATGGCAAAGGGAATGATAGGGATATTCAATTCAGTGGCTAGGCGGAAAGCTCCGGGTTTAAGAGGCAGGGTTTTCGAGCCTACGGCAGAGGTGGTGGCTTCCGGGAAGAGGAGAATTGAATAGCCTTTTTGCAGCATGTCTTTCATGGCCTGCAGGGTCTTTTTTCTGCTGCTTTTTTTTTCTCGTTTGACGAAGAGGATGCCGGTTTGCTTTGCGGCAAAGCCGATGAGTGGCCACTGAGCTACTTCGGCTTTGGATACGGGCAGGGCTTTGATGTCGGCCAGTACGATGATGGGGTCGAGGTAGGAACGGTGGTTACCGACGAGAAGACAAGGTCCTTTTTGATCGTTTGGCAGCGTTCCGTGGAGCTGTATTTCTATGCCCAAGGCGGGCAGCAGGCGCTTCAAACAAAGCCGGCGCATGTGCAAGGCATAGTTTAGGTTGGGGCCTTTCCACAATCGGTGAGCTATGATGATGCTCAGGGATTTTGTGCTGCAAAAGACGAAGTACAGGGCGCGCCACAAAGCTCTTAAAAAACTCATTTCAGCTGATCTTTTTTCAGGGCTTCAATCATGGAAAGCGGAACGTCTTTGAGGTCGAGCATGAGAAAGCCGTCAAGGACATCGGAAAAATTGGGGTCCACATTAAAACTGATGAAGCGAGCATTGAGTTTCATGTATTGCCTGATGAGCACGGGCAGCCGGAAGTGCTCCGGTTCGATGTCTCGGATGAGTTGATCCAGGCTTTGGGTATCGGCTTGCAGATTTTCGAGCAAGATGTCCAAATCCACTTCGCGATTGACTTGGAAGCGGAAAGGACGTCGAGGTCTCAGGTATTGAGATAGTTTGTCGTCGAAATAGTATTTTTTGATGTAGGCAACGATGAGGCTTTTTGAAATGTTTGTGTAGTGTTTGCTGATGCTTACGGGGCCGTACAGGCTTTTGTATTGTGGGTTTTTTAGCAAGAAATAGAGGATACCTTTCCAGAGGAGGAAAAGGGGAAGTCTTTGTTTTTGGTAAGAGGGGACGATGTAGGAGCGTCCCAGTTCTACCGATTGTTGCAGGAAGGGGTAGAATCCGGTTTTGATGTGAAAGAGGCTGTGGATGTAAAAGCCTTGTACGCCGTAACGGGAAAAGATTTCATCTCCGGGGCCCATGCGGTATCCACCGACGATTTGCCCGGCTTCCCGATCCCAGATGATGAGCTGGAGGTAGTAGAGGTCGTGCTCGTCGATGTCGCGTTCTTTGCCGGTGCCTTCACCCACCTGTCGGAAACTGATTTCTCGTAAGCGACCTATTTCGAGCAAGCTGTTGGGGATTTGTTCTGCTCTTGCGACAAAAATGTCGTATTTGCCTTGTGAGGCAATCAGGTTGTTGAAAGTGAGTTGTTCTATTTCCCGTCTGATGTGTTCGGTGGGAATGGCGGGAGCAATGGATTTTTCCTTGTTTTTTGGGGCTTTCGCCAAATGTGTACCAAAGAAGAAGGGCTGCACCTGGAGGCCGGTACCTAAGGCGAAGAGTTTGGATTGCAGATAGAGTCGAAAGCGGCTGTTTTTCCCCAGTTTTTTTTGTTCGTCGGGCGGGATGGCTTTCCCAATGCGAATTTGCGCTTGCAGTGGGGGGCGCTGTGTGCGATAAAAGGTAAAGGTGCGCATGGCCTGTGGAAACTTTTCCAATTCAGGGACGTGCAAGCGCAGTGGTATGATGGGGATTTCCAGTTTTCGCAGCTGGCCGAAAGTTTTGTTGAGCTGGCGATTGAGCCGCATTTTTTTGATTCGGCTGTGGGGAAAATCGACGATGAGCCCCAGGGCGTGTTCTTTTTGGGGTTTGTCGTTCCAGGGCGGAGCTTCGAGCAAGATGTAGGGCTGTTTCAGTTGGCGCAGCAATTCGTTGAGGACGAGGGCATCGAAGCCCGGAAGCACCTTGTTCATCACCAAAGCTACAGGCTGCTTTTGGGGCAGCTGTTCGGCTTCTTTGGTGTTTACCTGTAGGTCTATGTTGTTTTTTTCCAGCCAGGGCCGGATGTTTTCAAAGATATCCATGTGGCTGTTTAGGGCACTTCTACCGTGTTGAAGAGTTCTTCTATGATGTTTTCCCGGGTAATTTCTTCGGCTTCGGCCTCGTAGGTCAGCCCGATGCGGTGGCGCAACACATCCAGGCCCAGTTCGCGGATGTCATCGGGCAAGACATAGCCCCGTCCTTCGAGGAAGGCCAGTGCCCTGGCGGCTTTGCCGAGAAAGATGCCGGCCCGAGGTGATGCGCCGTAAGCAATCAGGTTGTTCAGGCGTTCCAGGCCAAAGCGGCCCGGTTTGCGGGTAGCCAGCACCAAATCGAGGATGTACTGTTCTATTTTGGGGTCGATGTAAATTTTCTTTACGGTTTCTCTGGCCTTGAGGATGTCGTTGGTGTTGATGACGGGTTCCACCTGGCCGAAGTTCTTTTGGTAGAGGTTGCGTCGCATGATTTCGATTTCGTCTTCCGGTTGTGGATAGCTGACGATGACTTTGAGCATGAAGCGATCGACCTGGGCTTCGGGCAGGGGATAGGTGCCTTCCTGTTCGATGGGGTTTTGGGTGGCCAGTACCAAAAAGGGTTCTTCCAGCTTGTAGGTGTGGCCGCCGATGGTAACCTGTCGTTCTTGCATGGCTTCCAACAGGGCGGCTTGTACTTTGGCCGGAGCGCGGTTGATTTCATCGGCCAGGATGAAGTGGGCAAAAATGGGCCCCTTACTGATGGTAAACTCTCCTTTCTGCTGGTTGTAAATCATGGTGCCGATGATGTCGGCCGGCAGCAAATCGGGCGTGAATTGAATGCGGTGATATTGGGCTTGTACGGCTTTGGACAGGGTTTTGATGGCCAGCGTCTTGGCCAGGCCGGGCAAGCCCTCCAGCAAGATGTGCCCTTCTGCCAGCAGGCCGATGAGCAGGCGTTGCATCATTTGCTCCTGCCCGACAATGGTCTTACCGGTTTCGCTCAACAACTGATTGACAAAGCTGCCGGCGCTCTGTACTTCCCGGGTGATGTTTTCTATCTCAAAGGATTCCATATTCCGCAGTCTTTTTGATTTCGTCACCTTGTGATTTTTGCATCAGGCTCCATCGCTTGCACTCCGGAGCCCGGGGCTTTAGAAGGGGCTAATGTAGTAAACTTTGGGCAATGCGTCTGCTTCAGCTTTTTTGCATATGCTCAATGGCGAACTGGCTTGGGAGGCTGATGTTTCCCAAGCTCCCTGCCTTTTGCTCCTTTGCGAGTCGTAAGTATCCCAACCGTTTTGGTTTGGGTATAGAGGTCGTGGTGGCATGGTTCGGTCGGGAACTTGGCAGGAAAGTCCTTAACCCTTTTTAAGCCGGCATATTCTTTTATCTTTGTGCTCTACAGCAAACACGCAAACACGTACGATGAACAGATTGATAAGCCTTTTGGTTGCTACAGCTTTGCTCGCATGCAGCTTGAGTATGCAGGCCCAGTTGTTGCTGGTGCAGGGTACGGTACTGGATGCCGAAACGAACAAACCCATTGCACAAGCTCATGTCGATGCCCGCCTGGCTGACACCTATACTGATGCAGAGGGGAAATTTGCCTTAGAGCTGGCTGCCGACCTGAGGGAAATTCAGCTCAGCATCTTTCATCCGGATTACGAGCGCCTGGAAAAAGTCGTTTTCGTCAAAGAATTTGAGGTCATTGACTTGGGCGACTTGCTGTTGAAACCGGCCTCACAGACGGAAAGCGAATCCCGCTTGGAGTTGGGAACCATTACCCTGGAAGACCTGGAAGCCCAGGAGGAGAGTTCACAGGAAGTATCCGGCTTGCTAACGGCTTCCAGAGACATCTTTGTTTCGGCAGCTGCTTATACTTTCGGCTCGGCCCGCTTCCGCATTCGAGGCCTTGATTCGGAGAATACCACCATCTTCCTCAACGGTGTGCCGGTCAATCGTCTGGAGAATGGCCGGCCCTACTGGAGTGCCTGGGGCGGGCTTAACGACGTTACCCGCAATCGCCACACCCAGGTTGGCCTGGCTCCCATGGATTACAGCTTTGGTGGCATTGGGGGGGCTACGCGCATTGATACGCGAGCACTTTCCCAGCGTAAACAGCTGAGGGCTTCTTATTCCTCTTCCAATCGAAGCTACAGAAATCGCCTCATGCTGACCTGGTCCAGCGGGCCTTTGAAAAACGGCTGGGGCATATCGCTTTCCGGCTCCCGACGCTGGGCAGAGGAGGGGTATATTGCAGGTACTTTCTACGATGCCTGGTCGTATTTTCTCTCCGTCGATAAAAAATTTGGCGAAAGCCAGCGACTAAACCTGACCGTACTGGGTGCTCCGGTGAAAAGAGGGCGTTCAACGGCAGCTATTGCGGAATTGTACGAATTGACAGGTAGCCACTACTACAATTCCTATTGGGGGTACCAAAACGGCAAAAAGCGCAATGCTCGCGTTTCCACCATCCACCAGCCCATCGCTATCCTGCGGCACGATTGGAAATTGGGAGAAAGTGGCTTGCTGACTACAGCCCTTTCGGCTCAGATGGGGCGCAACGGCAGCACAGCCCTGGATTGGTACGATGCTCGGGATCCCCGGCCCAACTACTACCGCTATTTGCCCTCTTTCCTGGAAGAAGGCGTGATGAAAGAACTGGTTACGGAGGCCTGGCAAACCGACGAAAACGTCCGGCAACTCGACTGGGATGCTATGTATCGCGTCAATTACGAAAGTTATGAGGAGGTGGAAAACGCCAACGGCACGGGTGAAACCGTCAGTGGGCGTCGCTCCAAGTACATCCTGGAAGAGCGCCGCTACGACAGCAAAGAGTTCAATTTCCAGTCCTTGCTTCAGTTGCCTTTCGGCAAACGCCTGGACTTTTCCTCGGCCATAGGGTATCGGGTGTATCAGGGAGACAACTACAAACTGGTGAACGACCTGCTGGGCGGAGAGTTTTACGTGGACATCAACCGCTTTGCCGAACGCGATTTTCCCGACAATCCGAATGCAGCTCAAAACGATTTGCAAACGCCCAACCGCATCTTGAAAGAAGGCGATCGCTTTGGTTACGATTACGACCCCAACATCCACAAAGCCTATGGCTGGGTGCAAGGAACTTACCATTTAGCGCACCTGGATTTATCTCTGGGAGCTGAGGTCTCCAACACCCGCTTTTGGCGCCAAGGCGATGTACAGAACGGTTTATTTCCGGATAACTCTCTGGGCAAGTCGGCCGTGCAATCCTTTTTCAACTACGGTTTGAAAGGTGGTTTGCTTTTGAAAATCAACAACCGAAATTACATCAGCTCTTACGGAGCCTACCTCACCCGCGCGCCTTATTTCCGCAATGCCTACCTGTCGCCCCGCACCCGCGACCAATTGGTGGATGGCCTGAGCAGTGAGGAAATTACTTCCGGAGAGCTGAGCTATATTTATCGCTCTCCGGTCTTGAAGTTGCGGGCCACCGGTTTTTACGCCAAGTTCCGCAACGGAACACGGGTGATGAGTTTCTTCAACGATGAGGAAATTGCCGGAGAAAGCGGAGATGAAACCATCTCGCTGGGCTTTGTCAATTACGCCCTAACGGGTATCGGCAAGCGCCACATGGGTGCTGAACTGGCTCTGGAGTGGCATCCCACTTCCTTCCTGGAAGTCGATGCCGTGGCTGCCATTGGGCAGTACATTTACGACACCAGGCCCTCGGCCACCATTGTTACCGACAACAACCCCTCGGTTTTTGTCAGCGATCGCACGGTTTATCTGGAAAATTACTACTTGCCGGGCATGCCGCAATCGGCCTACACCCTGGGCCTGCGCTACAACAGCCGCAAGTATTGGTTTGCCACCTTCAACATCAACTACTTTGATGGAGTCTGGCTGGATGTGAACCCCAACCGCCGAACCGCCGAAGCCGTGCGCACGCTGCGTCCGGGAAGCGATGCCTGGAACGACATCCTGGCGCAGGAGCAAGGTGCTCCGGCCATGACCCTGGATTTCTTCGGGGGGAAGTCCTTTAAATTCGGGCAGTACTTCTTTTACATCAACTTGGGCGTCAGCAACATTCTGGACAACCGGAACTTCATCACCGGTGGCTATGAACAGCTGCGCTTTGACTTCCAAACGCAAGACCCACAGCGGTTTCCCAACCGCTATTACTACTACTACGGACGTACCTATTTCCTCAACCTGAGTTTTCGGATGTAGGCGTTTTTAGGTTCGTGAATTTTTTGACACAAACACGAAATTTTATCGCATAATGAACCTCTCTCAGACAAAAGCCCTTCTCTTCTTGCTGGTTTTTTTGGCATTGGCTGCATCTTCCTGTGTGGATTTGCAGTTTGACCAGCCTCCCGCAGCGGATGTTTGTACCTTGGATGCTACCAACACCATTGCGGAATTGAAGGCCATGCATACGCTTGGCCAGACCGAGCTGATTACCGATGACATCGTGATCCACGGGGTGGTGGTGGCTGATGATCGCAGCGGAAACTGGTATCGCTCCATTGAAATTCAGGACGAAACGGCCGGCATACAGCTGCGCTTCGGCATCACGGATTTGTACAACAACTTTCCCATTGGTCGCGAAATATGGGTGCGTTGCAAAAATCTCGAACTCAGCGATTACAACGGCCTGATCCAGTTGGGTACCATCGAAGGCCCCGTTTTGGACGATTTCATCTGCCGGGGCGACGGTGGCAAGGACATTCAGCCCACTGTGGTGAACATGGCTGATTTGAGCATGGACATGGTCAGCATGCTCCTTCAACTGAATGAGGTGCAGTTCGATTTGGCCGATGCCGGGCAACCCTTTGCCGATCCGGTCAATTTACAGGCTGTCAATCGCGTGTTGGAAGATTGCAATAGCCAACATACCGTCTTGGTTCGCACCAGCGGCTATTCGGATTTTGCCGGCCAAAAGACGCCGGAGGGCAGTGGTACCTTCATCGGGGTGTTGAGCGTTTACGGCGATGAATTTCAGTTTTTGGTTCGAGACCCACAGGAATTGAGCATGGACGGCGATCGCTGCGGCCCCGGTTCCGGCCCGGGCCTGAGCAGCTTGCAGGAGGATTTTCAAACAGGGGTGAACAACCAAGACATTGACTTCGAAGGTTGGCTGAATCTGGCCGTTAAAGGCTCCCGCCGCTGGCAGGCCAAAGAGTTTAACGGCAACGTCTATGCCCAGGCTACGGCCTACAATTCTTCGGATACCGAAAACGAAAGCTGGCTCATTACGCCGGCCATAGACCTCAGCGAACCCCGAACCCTGAGTTTTGAGTCGGCCCAGGCTTATTGGAACCACGACGGTCTGTCGGTTTGGATTTCCACGGATTTCGACGGAGTGAACTTTGACAACGCTACCTGGACAGAGCTTTCCTGCACCCTGGCCGGAGAGAACAATGCTTATCACGAGTGGGTGCCTTCGGGCGATGTTGACTTGTCGGGCTTTTCCGGCAAGGGCTACATCGGCTTTCGTTATCTGGGCGATCCGGTCAACGGTACCACTTCTTATCGCATAGACAATGTGGATATTCACTGATGTGAGCAAAAGGCGGTGGCTTTTGGCTCTGCCGCCTTTTGCTCTTTTGTTTTTGGGGGCGATTTGCGCAACAGCTCAAATCAGCATTGCAGATGCCAGAGCTTTGCCTCAGGGAACCGAGGTAAGCATTCGGGGCGTGGTGCTGAATGGTAGCGAAATGGGTAGCATTCGCTTTATCCAAGATGCCACGGCCGGTCTGGCCGCTTATCCGGGTACAGGTTCGGTTAGTGGCTTTGGCAGTGTGCAACGGGCTGACTCCATTTTGATAACGGGCATTTTGACGGAATACAACGGCTTGCTGGAGTTGAATCCCATTACGGATTTCGTCGTCCTGGCTAGCGGTGTGGCTTTGCCCCAGCCCGAGGTTTTGCCGCAAGGCGCTTTGAGCGAAGAACTGGAAGGTCAATTGGTCGTTTTGCCCTGTGGTCAGTTCACTTCGTCGGGCTCTTTTTCTTCCGGAAGCTATGATTTCCATTTGCCGCAAGGCTCAACAGCAACTGTTTATCTCTCGAGCAGCAGTGCCTTGATAGGCATGCCTATTCCTGCCGAAGCTACCGACCTCCAAGGCATAGTCTCGGAATACAACGGACAGTACCAATTGCTGCCCAGAGATGTCAACGACTTACAGGAAGCTGCGAATTGCCTGTTTTTTGTCGGGCAGCCACAGCTCACCGACATTCAAACGAATGCTCTGGAGTTTCGCTGGACGACCAGCGCTCCGGCTCAGGGAGGTATCTTCTACGGCACCCAGCCCGATGCTCTGGACCAGTTTGTGGCTGAAACCCAAGTTGCTACCGAACACCTTCTCTCCTTGGATGATTTGGAGCCGGCTACTTTCTATTACGTGCGGGTGCAGGCGGTAAGTGACCAAGGCGTGGAAATTTCCTCGCCGGTACAGCTATACGCCACGGCCTCGCTTTCTTCCGGTGAAATCGAGCTGTATTTCAACCACTGGACCGATGCGTCTTTTTCAGACGGAAGCTATCCGGCAGGCAACAGCTACGAAGAAGTCGAAGCCGCCATCATAGAGCGCATCAATGCGGCGCAGACCTCCATCAGCGTTTGTATGTACAACACCAGCCGAGATGCCTTTGTGGATGCTTTGGTTGATGCCCAGCAGCGGGGCGTGTTGGTGCGTTACATCGCTGACAGTGAAACCACCAACAGCGCTTTGCAACCTCCGCCGCCTTTTGCAGTCTTGTACGGCAGTCCTGCCGAGGGCATCATGCACGACAAAACCCTGGTCATAGACCCCGACGACCCTCAGGGAGCGTACGTCATTACGGGCTCTATGAACATGACTTTTTCCAATGTCATCAACGACTACAACAACACGCTTGTCATCCAGGATCAGAGCTTGGCGAGAGCTTATCAGGTGGAATTCGACGAGATGTGGGGCGGGCAGGGCAGCAACCCGAACCCCTCTCTGGCGCGTTTCGGAGCAGAGAAGACGGACAATACGCCGCATCTTTTCAAGATTGGAGAGGTGCTGGTTGAGTTGTATTTTTCACCTTCGGACGGCACGTCTGCGGCCATTTTAAAGGCTTTGCAGAGCACCGATGAACGCGTGGATTTTGCGCTTTTGCTCTTTACCAAAGACGACTTGGCCGAGGCCTTGGTCGCTGCTTACCAGGGGGGCAAATCGGTGCGGGGTTTGATAGAAAACGTGGACGAGTGGGGTACGGAGTTTTACTTCCTGTCGGATGCCGGTTTGCCGGTTTACGAGCATTTGGAAAGCGGTTTGTTGCACCACAAGTACGCCATCGTGGATGAGGGGGTGGCGAACTCGGACCCTCTGGTCGTAACCGGTTCGCACAACTGGACAAATTCAGCCGATGCCATCAATGACGAGAACACCCTTATCCTGCACAGCCAGCGCATAGCCAACCTCTTCCGGCAGGAGTTTGAAGCTCGTTGGACCGATGTTACCGGGGTTTATGAACCCCAGCAGCCCGAAGTGACATGGAACTTATACCCCAATCCGGCGAGTAACTATGTAGAATTGGCTTACCGGCGCCTTTCATCGGCAGATTTGTCTTGGTCTATTCAGGATTTTTTGGGAAGAGTATGGCTTCAGGGGGAGATAGATAGCGCAAGTGAAGGTGTGCAATACATCTCGTTGGAGCATTTGCCGAAAGGCAGCTATCTGCTGCACTTGAGCGATGGCAGCAGTCGCATTTTCGTCAAGAACTAAAAAAACGGGAAAGAGTAAATTGTCCCTTTCCCGTTTTTTTGTGATTCAGGCTTCTTCTACTTGGGATGATGCCTCATCAATGATCTTGAGTGCCAGGTCGAAGATGGTGCTATCTTCGAGACGGACGATGCCGCCATCGGGGCCGGGTTCGATGTGTTTTCCGATAATTTCGCCTTGGTCGTTGTATTTTTTAGCTCCGAAATAGTTGCGCACGGTTTGTTCGCTGATGCCCAGTTCTTCGGCTATGCGTTTTACGCTGCCGGTGGGCAATTGGTGCTTGATTTCGCGCAAGCGGTTGAATGTGATGTTCATAATGCCTTCTATTTTTGAAGTGATTCAGAGAAGATTGGTTTCAAAAGGCAATTTAAGATCTTTTTAAAAACGAGCCAAATTTTTTAGAAAAAAAATAACTATTTTTGAGCTGCTGATATAGCTTATCCAGCTGCAAAAGATAGTCTCATGTCTGAAAACCAATCAAAGCTTTCGGCCCGTAGGGGCTTAGACAACAACCTTTTTGAACGCATTGCCCGCCTGGCAGAAGAACAGGGGGGCACGCCTTCGCGAGAAGCCCTGCGGAGCTTGGCGGAAGAATTTCTCATTGGCGAAGCTGCTTTGTACGGGACGGCTACTTTTTACGATTTTCTCAAACCGGAAAATCGAGGCAAAGAAGTCTATGTTTGCGATGGCAGTTCCTGCCTTTGTGCCGGTACCCAACCGGCCGTAGAAGCTGCCCTGCGCAAGCACTTTGCCGAGGAGCAAATCGGCCACATGACTTGCTTGGGGCGTTGCCACGAAAATGCAGCCTTTCAGTACAAGGGAAAAAACTATTCCGGCATGACGGAGGAGGAAATACATGGCCTTTTTACTGCTGAGGCAGGCGAGCCACTCACCGGGCAATATCTGGTGGAAAGCCTGGGCCCCGATGTACTGACTGCGGCAGATGGAGGGCCTGAGGAGTGGAAGGCTGCCCTGCGCAAGGCCCTGGCTTTAAGCCCCGAAGCTTGGACCGAGGAGGTGAAGCACTCGGCTTTGCGGGGGCGGGGTGGAGCCGGTTTTCCCATAGGTATCAAACTGGAAGCTTGCCGAAAGGCCGAAGGCCTGCAGCGCTACATCGTTTGCAATGCCGATGAAGGTGATCCGGCAGCTTTTACCGATCGCTTTTTGTTGGAAGAGCGTCCACACAGGGTGCTGTTGGGCATGGTGTTGGCAGGCTATGCTGCAGGAGCATCTCGTGGAGTAGTGTACATTCGGGGAGAATACCCGGAGTCCGTTTTGGCCATAGAGCAGGCTGTTTCCGATTTGGAGCGGGCCGGTTGTGCGGGTACGGGTATTTTGGATACGGATTTCGACTTTCACTTTAAGGTCATCAAGGCTCAGGGAGCCTATATCTGTGGAGAGGAAACCGCTTTGTTGGCTTCCATTGAGGGGCAACGCCCCGTGGTGCGCACACGACCGCCTTATCCGGTAGAGCAAGGGCTTTTTCTCCAGCCCACAGTGGTGAACAATGTGGAAACTTTAGCCAATTTGCCCTACATCGCTCTGGAGGGAGGGGCTGCCTTTCGGCAAATAGGAACGGCTGACTCTACGGGCACCAAATTGCTTTCTCTGGACAGTGGTTTTGCTCGGCCTGGAGTTTATGAAGTACCCATGGGCACGGCCCTGCAAAAGGTGGTGTATGAGTTGGGTGGTGGATTTGCCGGCAAGGTCAAAGCGCTGCACATCGGCGGCCCTCTGGGCGGGTTGGTGCCGGTTTCGAAAATCCCTGAGCTGAGCGTGGATTTTGAATCTTTCAAGGAGCAGGGTTTTCTGTTGGGGCACGCCTCGGTGCTCTGTTTACCCGAGAGCATGCCTCTGGTGAAATACCTGGAGCACTTGTTCGACTTTACGGCTAAGGAGAGTTGTGGAAAGTGCTTTCCCTGCCGCCTGGGTTCCGTGCGGGGGCGGGAGCTTCTGCAAAAGGCACAGCAGGAGGATTACAAAATAGACCCCGACCTCTTTGAGGACTTGTTGGACACGCTGGAGCGAGGCTCGCTTTGTGCTCTGGGCGGTGGCATGCCCCTGCCTGTGCGCAATGCGCTGGCGTATTTTGAAGAAGAACTGCGCAGCTATTTTGCCTGAGAAAAGCCAATATATACTCAAGGCGAAGTGATTTGGGAGGCGTCAGCCTCCCAAACTCCTTATCTTTTGCTGGTTTGTGAGTTGTAAATGTCCCAAACCATTTTGGTTTGGGTATAGAATGGCATAAAACATAAAAACGATAGAGCATGAAAGAACAACCCTTTGTTGCCCAAAAGGCGCCCTATGTTTTGGAGCTGGAGCCCGGGCGCTATGCCTGGTGTTCTTGTGGCAGGAGCGAGAAACAACCCTTTTGCGACGGTTCGCACAAGGGTACTTCATTTAGGCCTGTGGTCTTTGAGCTGGAGGAACGCAAGCGCGTAGCTCTTTGCGGGTGTAAGCATACGGCTAAGCCGCCTTACTGCGATGGCACGCACAAGCAGCTCTGATTTGCTCTGCTTCAACCTTTCAACATCTCAGTTGGCTGAGGTCGAGGTTTAGCTCCGGCTGGAAGGTTTTGCCGGTGAGTTGTTCGTATAGTTCAATGTAGCGCTGAGAAATTTCCTGGACCAGGCTGTTGGGCATTTCCGGCATGAGTTGTCCTTCCAGCCCCTGGAAGCCGTTGGCCATGAGCCACTCTCTGACGAATTCTTTGGAGAGTTGTTTTTGGGGCAAGCCCTTGGCCTGGCGTTTTTCAAAGCCTTCGGCATAGAAATAGCGGGCGCTGTCGGGGGTATGCAATTCGTCGATGAGGTGGATTTTGCCGTCGATGAAGCCGAATTCGTATTTGGCATCGACCAGGATGAGGCCGCGCTCGCGAGCCATTTGTTGGCCGCGTTCAAAGAGCCGGCGGGTGTATTCGGCGAGCTGTTCGTACTCTTCGGTGCTGGCCAGCTTTCGCCGGATGATTTCTTCGGGGCTGATGTCTTCGTCGTGGCCTTCTTCGGCCTTGGTGGCGGGGGTGATGATGGGCTGGGGGAAGGGGTCGTGCTCTTTCATGCCTTCCGGCAAATGTTGTCCACAGAGTTGGCGCTGCCCACTTTGATAGACTCGCCAGGCATGACCGCTCAGGTGCCCGCGAATGACCATTTCGATTCGAAAAGGCTGGCAGTATTTTCCGATGGAAACATTGGCATGAGGTATCTCTTCCAGCCAGTTGGGGCAGATGTCGCGGGTGGCGCGCAGGAAGTGAGCTGCCAGCAGGTTTAGCACCTGTCCTTTGAAGGGAATCAGACGGGGCAGAATGTGGTCGAAAGCCGAGATGCGGTCGGTTACGACGACAATGAGGCGGCCGTTTTTCAATTTGTACACCTCCCTGACTTTCCCCCGATAGAAAGACTCCAGTTCGGGCAGGTTCAGCTGAGTTTCTCCGAGAACGGGTAAATCGGACATGCAGATGCGGTTTAGGCAGCGGCCGGCTACAGTTGCTGCCGCTGCCGGTTGTTTACTTGATTTTTCGCCAGTGCCACTTGTTGGTGATGGTACCGCCCTGCATTTCCACCAGGCCCGGGTTGGAGCGGATGATGGTTTTGAGCAGGATGTCGTCAGCGACGTAAATCGGCTGGTCGATTTCGAGGGCTTGGTGAAAGGCTTCAAGCACTTCAGGGCTGTTGTAGGCCGTGATGAAGTGGACAGGCTTGTTTTCTTTGTTGAGAAAGGCCAGCAGCTTTTCATATCGCTGCAGGTAGTCCGGCTTGAAGCGATAAGTGGTGTGCTGTTCTTCTATGGTTTGTATTTCCCCTACGCGTTTTACCAACTCGACGGAGTCGGAGTTGAATTGGAGGGTATCCAGGATGAAGAGCGTATCCTGGCGACTGATGGTTTGGGTTTCGGTAGTGTAGGGCAGCTTGACGGCGATGACGAGGTAGTGGGTGCCCTCGGTGCCGAGGATTTCATCGGTGATGTCGTTGCCGTCGAGGTCGTTGATTTCGAAATCGCTGATTTTGGAGTGCGGGATTTCGGGCTCGGAGCGGATTTGCTCCAGGGTCCACGCCTCTTTGGGGTACTTTTTGAATTCCTTCATGTACTGCTCGTAAGGGAGCTCGACGACTTGACCGGTTTCCTTGTTGGTCATGCGATAGGCCAGGATTCGCACATTGGCTTGAGCCTCTGCTTCCAGGGCTTTTTGGGCGGCGATGTCCACGCCTTTTTTGAAAGGGCGGAAGTCGAAGTCGGGCAGGTTCCACTTGTAATTGCTCAGACCATAGAGAAAGAAAACCAAGGTGGAAACTCCCACGATGGCTGCTCGGGCTGCGCTGTTGAAAATTTGATGCATTTGGCGAAAGCCAAAGAGAAAAATGAGTGCGGGAATGAGCAAAAAGACGTCCTTGAAGAAGCTGGTCTTGGGCGTGAGCTTGATGAAATCGCCGAAGCAGCCACAGTCTGTAACTTTCATGTTGGATTCTGCAAAGCTTCCCCACTTGCCGAACTCAAAGAAATTCACCCCCTCGGGCACGTAACCGGTCAGGTACGTAAAACCGGTGAGCGCTGTAAAAAACAAGACCAGTAGGAAAAAGGCCCTTGAGGTGAAGCGCGGGGCGGCACCCAAGACGAGCATGAGGCCGAGCACCATTTCAAAAACGATGATAAAAACGGCAAATCCCAAAGCATGGGCTTCCATCCAGGGGAAAATGGGAGCCAGGAAGGAAAACCAGGTGCCTTCAAACAGGCTGGTGAATTCGGCAAAGTACTCCTCCATTTTGTAAGCCGTTCCCAAGGGGTCAACGACTTTCACGAAGCCGGAGAAGAGGAAGAGCAGACCGGAGAAATTTTGCAAGAAGCTGATGGCCGGTCGTTCTACGCGGCGCAGGGCGAAGTGGAAAAAAGCCGTTAACAGGGCGGCTGCCAGGGCTACGTATAGGGTGATGGTCATTAAGCTCATGATGCGTGGGTGTTTTGTCGTTCGTGGAGTTTAATCAGCGCAAAGAGGGCGTAGTTGGCGATGTCCCGATAACTGCCTTCGGGGCCTTCGGACACCAGGGTTTCTCCCCGGTTATCTTCGATTTGTTTGAGTCTGAGAATTTTCATGAGAATCAGGTCGGTCAGGGAGCTGAGGCGCATGTGGCGCCAGGCTTCACCGTAGTCGTGGTTTTTGGCTTGCATCAGTTCGCGGGTGTGTGCAGCTTCTCTGTCGTACAACCGGATGGCTTCTTCAGGGCTGAGCCCTTCTGCTTCGCAGCGGCTGCCATTTGGCGAAAGCCGGATGAGGGCCATGAGGCTGTAGTTGACCAGGCCGATGTATTCTTCTTCTACCGAATCTCGGATTTTTTGCTCCTTGCCTTCTTCTATGCTGCGTATGCGCTTGGCCTTGATGTAGAGCTGGTCGGTGAAAGAAGAGGGGCGCAAAATGCACCAGGCCGTGCCGTAGTCGCGCGTTTTTTTGACAAACAATTCGCGGCATTTTTCGAGTGCCTGGTCATATTCTCGCAGGGTTAAATCCATATTCAGGTGCTGGTGGCATCGTGGCTTGAGCAGCCGGGCTGCCCGAAGCCCGTTTTGAGCAAATGCAGCTGATGTGGGCAGCTGTTCTTCTTTTTGGCTTATGGCACAAAGAAAGGCATTTTTTGCGAGAGCAAAAAGCCGATTTGCTGAAACTTCACTCAGTATCCCCGGGCGTGGTCGTCGGGCTGTCGGGGGTCGCCGGCGCCCTTCCATTGGCCGGAAGGTAGGCGCTGTATGGCCTTGACCAGGCCGATGCGCTTTTTGGGGCGTAGCTCATGTCCCATGGCCCGAAGGCTGTCGAGCAAGGCCGGAGGAAAGCCCTCTTCGTACCAGGTTTGCGGTGGCAGCCATTGCTGGTGATAGCGCGCTGTGGCGATGGCTTTTTCCAGGCTTTCGCCAAAACGGCTGACTTGGAGGATGACTTCCAGGACGGAGGTGATGATGGCGGGGCCACCCGGAGAGCCTATGACGAGAAACAGTTGTCCGTCTTTTTCCACGATGGAGGGCGACATCGAGCTGAGCATGCGTTTGCCGGGAGCTATGGCATTGGCTTCGGCTCCGACCAATCCGAATTGGTTGGGCACACCGGGTTTGATGCTGAAATCGTCCATTTCGTTGTTGAGAAAAAAACCCAGCCGGGGCACCCAAATCTTGCAGCCGTAGTTGGAGTTGAGGGTCGTGGTGATGGAAACGGCATAACCCTGTGGGCCGACGACAGAGGTGTGTGTGGTTTCAAAGGATTCGAGTGCGAGCTGAAAGTGACCCTCTCGTATGGTTTCGGACTGACCGGCCCGCTCGGCGGTGAAGTCGCTCATGCGTTTGCGCAGGTAGAGGCTGTCGAGCAGGCTGTCCACCGGTACGGGATAAAAATCGCTGTCGCCCAAGTAATAGGCTCTGTCGGCAAAGGCCCGGCGCATGGCTTCTATGCAGAGGTGGGTGTTGTAGGTGGAGAGCCAGGGATGCGACTCCATGGGAAAAGGCTCTAACATTTCCAACATTTGGGCCAGGGCTATACCTCCGCTGGAAGGTGGTGGCATGGAATAGAGCGTAAATGCTTTGAAGCTGGTTTGCACCGGCTTTCGCCAAATGCTGCGGTATTCGGCCAGGTCTTTTTCAGTGATGAGGCCGCCGTTTTCTCGCATGAATTGACTGAGGATTTGCGCTGTTTTGCCGCGATAAAAATCCTCGTGCCCTTCTTTGGCTATGCGCCGTAGGGTTTGGGCCAGTTCTTTTTGCCGGAGCACATCACCTGCTTTCCAACCGCCTTTTTTGAGAAAGGGCATGGGGTAAGGGTTGCGCTTCGCGAAGACGGAATCGAAGCGGTTGAGGCGGTCGGCTTCGGTTTGGGTGATGAGAAAGCCCCTTTCGGCCAGCTCTATGGCGGGTTGTAGCAAATCGGCAAAGCGGGGCATTTGGCCGTAGGTTTTCCAGGCTTCGTACAGGCCCATGACGGTGCCAGGTACGCCCACGGCCAGCAGGCTGTTTTGACTCAGGCCCGGGATGGGATTGCCTTCTTCGTCTAAATACATGTCGCGACTGGCTGCCAGGGGCGCCTTTTCCCTGTAGTCCAGGGCTTTGACCTGGCCTTGGGGTGTGCGCACAAGCAGGAAGCCTCCGCCGGCCAGATTGCCCGCCCGCGGATAGACTACCGCCAGAGCAAATTGCACGGCAACAGCTGCATCTACTCCGTTTCCGCCCTGGCGAAGGATTTCCAGCCCTGCCTGCGTGGCCAGCGGGTGGGCCGAAACAATCATGGCGCTGTCGGCCAGCGCAGTTTTCACGGCTTGAGGAGAGGGGAGTGGGGCGTCTTCTTCCGGCCGGGCGGGCGAGCAGGCAAAGCAGAGGGCAAAAAATCCGAGAATGAAAAATTTTTGGGTGTGAAGCAGGCGATTTTTCATTTTTGGCACGGTTATTGCAAAGTTATTTGATAGACGAGGTGTTGTGCATGTAGCAGGGGAAAGTCATGGAAAAGTTCGTGGCAAAGAATAAAATAAAGCTTGATCCGGTAAACGGATTTTTAGAAGGGAGAGCCGGGGTGGCATGAAAAAAATGCCACCTTGCTTTTTCTCCAAGTACGCAGTAAACTCCGTGCACCCGCTAAGCGGGTCACAGCAAGATATAGCCGGAGCTTCCGGTAAAGATTCGCTTTTTTCATGAGATCATTGGAAAGGTGGCCACCGAGAGGGTGGCCCTTTTTTTTGTATTCTGTTAAGCCGTAAATATCCCAGACCACTTCGGTTCGAATCTATCAACTTTCGTTGAGGATGTTTTCTATGCTTTGGATGACCTCTTCGTTTAGCAGCGGCAGGGCTTCCGGTGCCTTGAGGTTTTCTTCCAGCTGTTCGACTTTGGAAGCGCCGAGGATGACGGTGCTGACTCTGGGATTTTTCAGGCACCAGGCGATGGCCAGTTGAGGCAAGGAGATGCCGAGTTTTTTGGCCAGTTCTGCCAGCTTTTGAGCTTTTCGGATGCGCTCTTCTCTGAGAACCAGCTCGCGCAGCCAGTCCATGCCATCCATGAAGAGGCGGGTGTTTTGGGGCAGACCTTTGAGGTATTTGGGGGTGAGGGTGCCGGAAGCCAGAGGCGACCAAATGGTCAGCCCCAAGCCCAGGTCTTCGTAAATGCGTTTGTACTCTTCTTCGACTCTTTTTCTGTGAAAGAGATTGTACTGGGGTTGTTCCATCACGGGGCCGATGAGGTGATATTGACGGGCAACCAAGTGGGCTTCCGTGATTTCCTGGGCCGACCATTCGGAGGTGCCCCAGTAGAGGATTTTGCCCTGGCGCAGCAAGTCGTTCATGGCCCAGACGGTTTCCTCGATGGGGGTGTCGGGGTCGGGGCGATGGCAGAAGTAGAGGTCGAGATAATCGACTTGCAGGCGTTGCAAAGCGGCATCACAGGCTTCAAACAAGTGCTTGCGGCTCAGGCCTCGTTGGTTGGGCTTATCGTCTTCCGAGCCGAAAAAGGCCTTGCTGGACACCAGGTAGGAGGAGCGCGGCCAGTTCATTTTTTTTAGAATGCGCCCCATGACGCGCTCGGATTCTCCGCGGGCGTAAATTTCCGCATTGTCGAAAAAGTTCACGCCGGCCTCGTAGGCCTTGGCCATGAGCTTTTCGGCTGTGCGATCATCGATCTGTTTGCCGAAGGTGAGCCAGGAACCCAGCGATAAGGCGCTGATTTGTAGTCCTGAGCGTCCCAGTTTTCTGTATTCCATCTCCATAGGGCTTGTGTTTTGGTGTTTTGTTCGGATGAAGCCCCTGTTAAAACTTCATCCGAACGAGGGTCGGTTTATCGGCGTTTAAACTTGATCAAGCCATCCAGTTGTATTTCGCCTTTCAGCATATCCAGCAAGGGTGCTTCCACGGTCAAGGTGTTGCCTTCGATCCGGGCCTGGGGTATGGTGGTTTTTTTGATCTTGCCCGGAAAGTGATAGATGGTTTTGTAGGTGCCGCCTTCATACATCATTTCCATGGAGGACAACTCCTCCTCGCTCAGTTCTTCTTTCGTGCCGGACTCCTGAGGATGGCGAATGAGGGTCTTTTTGCCCTTCATGGAAAATAGTTCTGTGGTTATAGATGTGTTGGGCATGCCCAGCTCACCCATGCCTCCCAGCAGGTCTTCTTCGGTTGTTTGAAACTTGCCCAACTCTTTGAGAAAGTAGTTGATGTCTTCGATTTTTTGAAAGGGTAGGCCGTAGGTGATGATCATTTTTTCCTGGGAATCACTCATGAGGAGGTGCATGTAGGCTTTCGCCAAAATTTCGGGATGTTCCAGCGCGGCAAATTTTTCGGGATAAAGCTCGCTGAGCAGCAGCATGGAATCCACTTCTATGGGTTCTTCTTCTGCTCCTGCGCCCTCTTCTTCTTGGTCTTTCATGAGGTCTTTCATCTCTTTACTCATGAAGATACTCATGTCGGTAGTCAGGGTGTAGAGTCCGGAGCCATCGGATTTTAGGG
>JALSKB010000072.1 GCA_026989035.1 Saprospiraceae bacterium
TCTGCAAGAGGGTCGCCATTAGTACTACTTCCACCACTCTGGGCTTCTACCTTCAAAAGCCTTTTAATCACATGCTCTTCCCATTCTTCCCAAGTCATGTAATGACCGTGAGGTTTCTCTATGGGCGGATGATCCTTCACATTTGATTCGTAACTCACGAATTCATAAGCTACTTTCCCGTCCCGAGATTTTGCTTGCAAAATCAAACCGGGCAAACCCCACAGCTTAAAAGGGCCCAGGCTCACCGGAATATCCGGCGTAAACCACACGTCATATACCCGACCTCCAAACTCTCCAAACGCTTTTACACAAAAAAGACCCTCCATCTCTTTTGTTTGATCCGTAATCTCCCACGCTATGGATGGAAGCTCTTCAGTAAAAACCACCCCGTCTTCAGGACCCGTACCAATCCAACGATAATAATCCTTATCACACAAATAACCCTCCTTGCGGTTGATGTAAACCGGAAAGCCTTCCGGATCGCCCCTCAAAGCTCCTATTGTTATACCTGATGGACCTGTGGAAAGAGTAGTAAGTTTTGGGCTCGTATATTTAGGAGCATCTTCATGCACAAAGAGGCTTTCATCACTATTAAAATACAAAACTGCCCGACCATTTAAGACTGTTGCATCATAACATAAATGAGTCTCACACAAATACACCACCTTAGACACGGGATCCTCAGAATCCGAAAAAACCGATGTCAAAATGATCGATCCTCCCCAGATTAAAAAAAACAAGACATACCGCCTTAGCCACCCAAGCTGTTTTGTTGTAAGAACAAGACAAAAAACAAAGAAACAGGCGAAGAACAACATGAGCAAAGTATTTAAAAACAAATGGTTCATAAAACAAACGGCCTCTGCAAAAATAACGAAAAAAACATATATCTGCTGCACCAAACGGCCAAAATGACTCGAGTATAGACACACGATCCTGCATCCATGCTAAAACATTTCAAAAATATGCGCAAGAGATCCGGGGCAATTGATTGCCCCGGATCTCTCCTACTCCGACAGCTTATTGCGCACAGGGCGCATAATTGTTCGGATCATGATGCGGATGCTCCTCCAAACAGTCACAAAACTTTTCAAGAGCTTCCTCACAAGTAGCTGCATAACTTGTACAATCATCACTACCACGAAGAGTCACTTTGCAAGGCTCTTCATCATCAGCTCTATGCTGGCAAAAATCATTGGCAGAAAGATCGCGAAGGGGCATGGTATAGTATTCAACTCCGCTCTCCGTCTCAATAGTAATCTCAACCATCTTCTCTTCAGCAGAAGATTGAGAAACTACCGGCAAAAAATCCTTTTGCCAATGCACAAAAGAAAGACCAAAAACACTCAAAAAATAAACCAAAATTTTCATGCTTGCTGTATTTGATTAAAAAATGTTTCAGCAAGCGCAAACAAACAAACAAACAAACAAAACTACTGTTTTTTTAGGAAGCGCGCCCAATTTGTCGGGTAGCCGACATTTTAGGTTTTGCGGGTTAATATCCGCAAGAACTTAGGTAAATCCATTCCTCCGGTTAAACCGATTAACCCGATTTCACCGATTGACCCGATTAACCGTAATGAACGTGATCAGCGTGACGATCGTGATCGACGTGATCAGCGTGACGGGATCTATCTTCAAAAAGCACTTTTTTGCTAAAGGGGAATGCTTTTACTCTAAAGCAAGTAGAGACGCACGATCGTGCGTCTCTACTTGCTTGCTTGCCTTGCCCTGCGGCTATCCCTGCGGGCATACCGCTACGGCCGCTGTCTTGACGGCCGCTGGGGCCAGGCTGGGGGCCTGGGGCATGCACAGGCTTTGATTGAAAAGAGGTTGAGAGGCGTGACGGACGTGATCATCGTGATCATCGTGATCATCGTGATCATCGTGATCATCGTAACGCATATCAAATGCACGGCCGTACAGACGCACAATTTGTGCGTCTCTGTCGGTGGAAATTTATTTCCCGATTAAACCGATTAACCCGATTGACTGATTAACCCCTGCCTTAGACGCAATGCATTGCGTCTACCGCAGCAACACCACCTGGCCGGAAACCTCCTCCTCCTGCAAGGCCAGGCTGTTCCAATAGCGGAAGCGATATACATACAGCCCGCCGTGCCCTGCATTTTTTGTATCTTTGAGCACGTTTTTCCCCCTGCAAAGTACTTCCCAAAAACTGCATAGACAACCTCTCTCCTGATGAACACGCGCAGCATTTTTCTCGCACTCCTCTTTCTCTATTTGGCGAAAGCCGGCCAGGCTCAGCCCGGTTTGGTGGTCAATGAAATTTCTCAAGGCACCAATGGGGGTAAAGAATACGCCGAATTGGTCGTCGTCGGAGACCCCTGTACCACCGTGGACTTGCGCGGCTGGATTATAGACGACAACAACGGCGAGTTCGTGGACTGCCCGGGCCCCAATAACGGCGCCCTCTCGGGCTGCGGCATAGCTTTCGGACATGTCCGCTTCTCCTACGACCCCATCTGGCAGGACGTGCCCGTCGGTACCATCATCTTGGTCTATGCCTATGACCCCAGCGACCCCAACGCACAAGCAGACATCGGCGGCCTCACACCCGATTACACCGACAGCAACTGCGATTGGGTAAGGGTGGTACCCATCAACGCCTCCAACACCCACATGGAAAGAGACGTCAACATACCTCATCCGCCAAACCCGGCAAGCTGTACCTGCCCCAATGGCGGCACCGGCATACCGGACTACAGTCCGGCCACCTACGTTCCCCTCAACGACCAATCCTTCAGCGGCATCGGCCAACTCGGCATGCGAAACGACGGCGATGCTTTCCAAACCCGACGACCCGACGGCAGCTTCTTCCACGGCCTCTCTTACGGCTCAACAGGTGGCTCTTGCAATCCTCCGCCTTTTAACGGCGGCCCCGACGCCATGCACCTCAGCCCCTCCGGCTCCAACATGGTCTATTATTTCGCTAATGTCATCAACGACGATTACCGCTTGGTTGACAACTGGGGTAACCTGCCCGCTACCACCGGACAAACCCCCGGACAACCCAATACCTGCCAAAATGCCGAATGGATAGGCTCCCTGCGCCGCCCGCCGGAAAGCTACTTCCAAAGCCCCTCCGGCTGCCAAACCCCCAGTGGAACACCTCAAACCCTCTGCCCGGGCGAACAAATCTCTTTCAGCCTTCCGGCAAATACGGCCTCCTGCAGCTCCGATTCTTATACCTGGAGCATCACCTCCGGAGCTCCCTTCGTCAACATCGTCTCCTCCTCCGGTACCAGCGTAACCATCCAGGGCATAGCCCCGGGTAACGCCACCGTAACCCTCACCGCAACCATAGACAACAGCTCGCTGTACTCCCAGGGCAATTGCACCGGCCCCATGTTTCCCCAATCGCTGGACTACAACTTTCCCGTAACCGTTACCCCGGGCCCGGCAGCCTCTTCCGCCACATCCCAAGTCTGCGATTCCGGCAATGGCACCGCCAACTTCGACCTCACCAGCCTGAACAACACCGTCAACCAAAATACCGGCCTACAAGTCAATTGGTACGCCGACCCCAACGGCAACCTGCCCATCGGAAACCCCTCCAACTTCAACAGTACCACAGCCACTGTCTATGCACAAGTGCTCGACCCTCCCTGTATTTCCGAGCTCGTACCCATTACCCTGATCGTTATGCCCGTGCCTACCGCCTCTCCGGCCACCCTGCACGGCTGCGACCTGGGCAACGGAACTGCCCAGTTCAACCTCTTCACCCTCGACAACATCGTCAACCAAGGCAGTGGCAACAGCGTCAATTACTGGCTGGACCCTGCCGCCACCATGCCCATCACCAACCCCGCTAATTACATCAGCGCCAACACCACCATCTTCGCCAACACCAACAACGGCCTTTGCACCTCCGGTAGCGTACCCATAAGTCTCATCGTAGATCCTCAACTCAACGCCAGCAACACCTTTATCCAAATTGCCCCCGATACAGCCTGTGGA
>JALSKB010000073.1 GCA_026989035.1 Saprospiraceae bacterium
TAGAGCAGGCACCGTGTCGTTGCGGGTATCGATGGAATAATTGAGCAGCAAGACCCGATCGTCATTTAAAAAGTGGTCGTGCACCCGCTTCATTTGCTTGACTGTCTTAGGGCAGATCGTGGGGCAGTGAATGAAAAAGAAATCTACTGCGTAGAGCTTTCCTGCAAAGGTTTCATTCGTAACCCATTGGCTGTCCTGATCGATAAAGCGAAAGTCAGCGATAACGGGGTAGATGGTGTCGCCGTTTTCCACATACCAGTTCCCGATGATGGGTAAGGGCGGATCCGGCTGAGTAACACAAGCATGCCAGCCAATCAAGAGGAGCAACAAGCTAAATCCGATGTGTCTTTTCATCGTTTAGTAGGTTTTGGTCATGTTCTTAGGCGTACACAGGATAAAGTCGGCTTTGTTGAGATGCTCTTCTTCGAGCTTGCTGATGTCGTCCTGGCTGACTGTGGTAATGGTCATGACCTCTGTTTGTGGTCGGTACTCCTGGATGTACCAAAAGATGCTCTCTTTGTTGTCGGAGTGGTATGAGCCGTTGAAGTGCAAAAATACACCCACAGGCGGGAGGTTTTCGACGATGAACCAAGCCATGGTCGCATCTTTTACAGCTTGAGAGTAAGGGAGATTTTTCTGAGCGGAACCGCCGTGTGCCGCCATTTGGAGAATGTCCTTGTAACACTTCAAGTCCAGATTGACTTGAATGGGTAGAGGTGCTATGTGTTTTTTAGCTGCATAGCTCAGGCTGTCGAGCACCTCCAGGCCTCTGCGATAGACCAGGTTGGCATAGCGGCGTGGTATGTTGGTGGCGATAAAAGGCAGTTGGTTCTCCAGGGCAAAATCCAGCAGCGGTTTGTAGTCGGTTTCGTAATTGGGCCAGACCTTGGCCTCTTTTTTCAAATCCTTTTCCCTGATAAAACCTCCCAAGTATTCGTTGAGAACAGTCTGGTTATCAGCCTCAAACATCTCGGCACCGAGCAAGAGCTGACCGTCTAAGGCTTCGTAAAGGGATTGAGTAATGAGGAGTTGCATCCAGTGGGCAATGGGGTCGTTGTGGCTTTCGCCAAACAGGACAACCTCAGCTTTAGCGAGTTCTTTGACCATCTGTTTGAACTTAACCGGTTTGCCATCTGCGCGATACAGGGTATAGGCTTGTGGGTTCTGCGCATACATGGGGTTAGAGGTTGAGAAGAGTAAAGCCAACAAAAAGCTTAGGGAGTAAATCTTCATGTCAATGGGTTTCAACGAGTTTGAGGGTATCCAAAGAAGCCCGAAGGCGGATGAATTCGTAGAGTTTGTCGCGCTGCTGCTTGATGCGGCGTGAAGAGGTGTTTTCTTTCCATCGCAGCACAAAAACCGGCAGGTTGCTGGTGTGCTGTTGAAAATTGCTAACTTCCATGCGGGCAAAGCCTATTTCGGCCAAGTCGGGGAACAACAAAGGCAGCTCTCTTTGCAACTGCACGAAAACGGTTTTTTCACTGCGTAGGCTGTCAATGATGTGCAGCAAGCTGTCTTCACGTGCTGTTTCCAAAGTCTGGATTTGCTGGCGGGCCTCCAAAAGTTGCAGCATTTCGTTTTTGATAGAGGCTTCCACTTTTTCAAATTCGCCTTTCGGCAAATGGGTGGGGATGGGGGTGAGCTTAGCCTTGACATTCAAAGCCCCAAAATCGCGCAAAATCATTTGAAGAGAATCTTTGGGCAGGGACTTGAATAGGAAAAGCTTGACCTCCAGTGAATCGTTTTCGCCGCTTTCCTCTATCTCCCAGAAGGCTTGGTTGAAATGTTGCTGCATATAACTTTCGACACGACTTTTTCGATTGATCTTTTCCAATACATTCGACAAGATGTAGATGCTGGGAAGAATGATCAATAGCGTAAACAGGAAAATGCTCCAACGCGTCCTGCGTTTTTCCTGTTGATCCTGAAACTCCTTAAATGGAAATTGCAAATAGCGGACGATGAGGTAAGTAGCCAATGCGACAAAAACCGTATTCAGGAAAAAGAGATAAAACGAATTGAGCGCAATGTTCCAATGGCCTTTGGCCAGGCCAAAGCCCGTTACGCAAAGCGGCGGCATCAAAGCCGTGGCAATGGCTACACCAGGTAAAGCACTGGATGGTTCTTTTCGAGAAGTGGAAATGATGCCGGCTATGCCTCCGAAAAAAGCCACCATGACATCGAGAAAAGTGGGTGCTGTTCGAGCTTCAATCTCATGAGTAATCTGCCCGAAAGGAGTGAGTTTGAAGTAGAGGTAACTGGTGAAGAGCGCAATGCCGATGGCTAAAAAGATGTTGCGCAACGAAATGCTCAACATGTTTCTGTCGTTGATGCCTACAGCCAAGCCAATACCCAATATGGGAGACATCAGGGGCGAGATGAGCATGGCACCGATGATGACAGCCGGAGAGTTGAGATCCAAGCCCAAGGAAGCTACCATGATGGAGCACATGAGTAGCCAGGCATTGGCTCCGTGCATTCGCTTGTTGTTCTTGATGGTAATGATGGTGCCCTCCCGATCTAAGCCCTCATGCAGGTTGAGCAAATCCCGAAAAAAATCCGGAAGGGCCTGGAGCAATTCGCGCAGGCTCTTTTTTACCCTTTGATCGGGCTTTTCCGGTTGAGGTGTGGGGGAGAGGGTATCCATGTTATGACAGGAGTTTTCCATCTTGCATCAACAACTCGCGATCACTCATGCGGGCTAGATCTTTGTTGTGGGTTACTACGACAAAAGTGTGCCCAAAATCGTTGCGCAAGCTAAACAACAAGTTGTGCAGTTCTTCCGAAGAGGCGGAGTCTAAGTTTCCGGAAGGCTCATCGGCAAAGACAATTTCCGGATTGTTGATCAAAGCTCGAGCTACTGCTACGCGTTGTTGCTCTCCACCGGACAGCTGCGACGGCTTGTGCTCTAGGCGATCGGACAAGCCCAGATACCCCAACAACTCCCTCGCTTTTTGCTCAGCAGCTTGTTGGTTGCTTCGGCCTATAAGCGCAGGGATCATGACGTTTTCAAGGGCTGTAAATTCAGGTAATAAATGGTGAAACTGAAAGACAAAACCCATGTACCGGTTTCTAAATAAGGCCAGTTCTCCGCTACCCATTCCTTCCAACAGCTTACCGCGTATGTAAAGCTTGCCGGAATCAGGTCGATCCAAAGTGCCCAGCAAATGGAGCAAGGTACTTTTCCCCGCACCGGACTTTCCGGTTATGCACACAAATTCACCTCTCACTATGTGCAAGTCCACTCCACGGAGAACTTCCAAAGAACCATAACTTTTTCGCAAGCTCTCGGCCTCTATAATCGTGTTTTTTCTTTCCTCTGCCAATACTCCAATGCTTTTTTGAACAGCCAAAAGTAGGCAAAATTTGCTTTTCGGCTACAGAAGATACCGACAACTGCGCTTTTTTTTTCGACCAATTTTCCTGCAGTTTGTTCACAGGTGAATCCGGCTTACTCTGCCAAACTCCATGGTGATATTAATCACTGTTTCCCCCAAGCCGGAAGTGTACCTTTGCAGCAGACAAATATCAAGGTATTCACTGCAAAAACCTAAACCATGAAATACCATTTGCTTTTTTCGGTCTTGATGCTCGCTTCAACTTTCGGCCTCGTGTTTTCAGCCTGTGGTGGCAATACAACTGCAGCTAGCGACAGCACGACAGAAACCGAAGAGCCCCAATCTATGATTGAAGATGAACCGGAGGCTTCTCCCTTTGGCGTAGGGCCTGTCCAGGAAGAAATCGTTTTGCCGGAAGAGATCGATCAAAACCTGGCTGCCAAAGGAAAGGAATTGTACGGGCAAAAGTGCGTAGCTTGCCACAATCCCGAGAGAGATCTGATTGGTCCCAGCCAAAAAGGTGTGTTTGAACGCCGCCACCCGACTTGGGTGATGAATATGATCCTAAATCCGGAGGAGATGGTCAAAAAAGATCCGGTGGCCAGGGAGCTTTTTGAAAAATACAACAAAGTAATGATGACTAACATGAATTTGACAAGAGAAGAAGCTCGGGCTATCATGGAATACGTCCGGACCTTTTAAACGGCGGATTGATGTTGCCCTCAAACCTCCTCGCCCTGAAACGAGGAAGAGGGGTAGAGCCTGCTCGTTCAGCCTTTTCTTCCGGCAGCATAATCTGCTAAAAACTTTTCCAGGCCAATATCCGTGAGAGGGTGTTTGAGTAGGCCCAGTAGGGAAGAAAGCGGAGCCGTTACCACATCGGCTCCATGACGAGCCGCTTCAGTGATTTGTCGGGACGAACGGATGGAAGCTGCCAGAATTTCCGTTTCAAAGCCTTGCACGGCATAGATCTCAGCTATGTCGCGGATGAGTTGCATGCCGTCCCAGTTGATGTCGTCTATGCGGCCTATAAACGGAGATACATACGTGGCGCCGGCTTTAGCAGCGAGCAAGGCCTGGCCTGCGGAAAAGACCAAGGTACAGTTGGTGCGTATGCCCATTTGGGCGAAAGCAGCCAAAGCTTTTACTCCTTCTTTGATCATGGGCACTTTGACGACGATGTTGGGCGCTATTTGGCTCAACTGCTGTCCTTCCTCCAAGATGCCTTTAAAGTCAGTGCTGATGACTTCCGCACTGACATCTCCACCATCTACCAACTCAGCTATTTTACGGTAGTGCTCTTTGATGGAAGCATCCCCCCGAATGCCCTCCTTGGCCATGAGGGAAGGATTGGTGGTTACACCGTCTAATATGCCGAGGTCTCGTGCTTCGCGAATGTGATCCAGGTTGGCTGTGTCTATGAAAAAACGCATGGGAGGATGTCTTTTGTTTGGCGCCCAAACTGTAGCGATAAAGAAGGCGAGGAATCACACCGACCGCTCAACTTCCTACCCTTGCTCCGTTTCCGGCCTGGGGGAGTTCAGAAGGAGCTGGTCGTATGACCCTCGCCGGGCGCAAAGATACGTTATTCTTGTGGTTTTCTCCACATTCTCACAGACTATTTTTTGCCTTTCGGCAAAAGATGTTCAGCCAGATCTTCCGTAGCTTCTTTAAGCAGTTGCTCGTGAATAGCCAGAACTTGAGGAATGAGCAAATGCTTGTTGTCGTTCACAATAACAAAATCCGATCTCTTGACTTTTTCTTCTTCCGGCCATTGCCTGCGTATCCGGGCCAATACGGCCTCGCGAGGCACTTTGTCACGTTGCAAAATGCGCTGAATGCGAATTTCTTCCGGAGCGGTAACGGTGATGATCTTATCCAGTTTTTTGTAATTACCGGACTCAAAGAGCAAGGCTGCTTCCCGCAGCGTGTAGGGAACGTTCTTGTGTTTTTCTTCCCAGCTTTCCGTATCCTGAAAAACAACGGGATGTACCAGGGCTTCCAAGGCTTTGAGTTTGTCCGGATCGGAAAAAGCCTTTTTGGCCAGATAGGGGCGATTGATGCGTCCGTCGGGGCCATAGGCTTTGGTACCAAACAAGCGGATGATGCCCCGTCGAAGTTCGGGGGAGATGTTCATCAGGTATTTGGCCCTCTCATCGGCATAATATACCGGTACGCCAAGGACTTGGAAAAGCTTGGTAATCAGGGATTTACCGGCCCCTATACCACCGGTAATGCCTACGCGAATGTGTTTGTTTGGAGAAGCCATACCTTTGCCAAGTATTGTTTTGTAGCTGAGCGGAGGCAAAGGTATGCACTTATCGCCAAAATGCAGGCAAGCCGGAAAGAGGGCTTGAGTAATTCCGGCTCTACGCGGTTCTGCCTTTTGAGCATTTGCAATTTCAGAGGTGAAAGCTTCAGGGTCGGACACAAAAACGCGTTATTCTTATGGCTAAATTCAGAATGAATCATTCGAGATCTTCCCGCAGAGCGGGGGGGATGCACATCTTGCGCATTGCGCTTTTCTTTGCGCTGATTCTGGTTTTGCTCTTCGCTATTTACCGCTTAAAAAAGCAGGGAGAATCACTTGCTCAACAAGCCGAGGAGCCGGTGAGTGAACGCTTCTATTTGCCGAAAGGCGATGGAACTTGCCAGCTGATTCACCACCGCTTTTTTTCGCTTTGCTATGACGAAGACAAAGAGGTGCCACGTTGGGTGGCTTACAGCCTGACGGCTTCTTCGCTTAGGGCAAAGAATGTGAGCCGCAGCAACGACTATCGACCGGATACGGCCATACCTACTGCATCGGCAGATCCCTATGACTATCGCCGGTCAGGCTACGATCGGGGGCATTTGGTAGCTGCTGCCGATCGGGCATTTAGCAGGGAGGCTATGTCGGAGACCTTTCTCATGAGCAACATCGCACCACAGGACCACCTCTTTAACAGTGGCATTTGGCGCGAACTGGAGCAAAATACCCGTCGCTGGGCCAAACAAAAGGGCAAGCTCTATGTGATCATAGGCCCTATCTACTCGGATAAAGAGCCGAAACGCATCGGCAGAAATGGCGTGGCCGTGCCCGATGCCTTTTTCAGGGTGCTGCTCAACCCTCGGGAAGGAGCCATGGAGGGAACGGCTTTCGTCATCCCCAATCTGGTGAGCGACAAACCTCTATCCGATTATCAGATGAGCATTGATTCGGTGGAAAGCCTGACGAGACTGGATTTTTTTGACGAGCTGTTAACGGACTCCTTAGAAGAGGCTGTAGAATCCCGCTTTTCAACTTCAGCCTGGCCGCTCGACGAGCGCAGTTATCGAACGCGGGTTGAAAAGTGGAACAAAGAAAAGAGGGGAAAATGAGAAAGGGAGCCGTCAAAGCAGCCCCCTTCTCTAATGTTTGTTGCGGCAATCGCCTTTTACTTGACAACTTGGAAGGGCAGGCTACGGCTGCCTTCCGTGCTGTTGAGTTGCAGGATATAAGATCCTGCCGGCAAAGTGCTGACATCAAAAGTTTCTACAGCTTGCTGAACATTTTGCAAGTTGCGAACTTCCAAGATCTTGCCATTGGCATCCATCAAGCTGAGGGTTATGCGGTCAAAGGCACGGCTGAGGTCCATGCTCAGATTGACTTTGTCACTGACCGGATTGGGGAATACCGTCAACTTATTGTTTTCGGAGAGCAGGTCGTTGGTGCCAACTGTCAAGGCATCTCCCACACTGAGGCGAACTACGGGGACGAAATCAAAGCCAAAGCCAAGCGTGCTGTAGGTTTCGTCCGTCAGAGAAGCTGCAATGCCCAAAGCTCCTGCATAGCGAGGCGCACCCAGCTGTTCGGAGCGATAATTCATGGCGCCATAGTCAAAATCATCGCTGGCACCAAACCAAATGGCTGTTTGTGTAGTGGTCTCGTATTCAATGATGACCAGGTACTGCGTATTGCTTTCCAGGGCAATGGGGTCACCCGTCAGACTGGTAATGGGCATGGTGATGACGTCATCTTGGGTTTCCGTACCTTGAATGGTATAGGCTACTACACCCAAAATGGTGCGCTCTGAACTTTGAATATCACCATCACCGTCGCTGTCCTCCCACTTGTACAGACGCACTTGTACGGTTTCTCCTGCTACCGATGTGTTGTTGATGGGGTCTTCTCCCAGCAAAGCAAAACTCACCGTACGGGCATAGAGGTCTGTGCCGTCAACGACGTAGTAAACATTGCCGTAAGCCCAGGAGCGCGGATCGGTAGGTGAATCCCAACCGCCCGCTGCGGGATAAATCGGACGATTTGCTCCGGCTTCTTTGGCAAAGAGGGTGTCGTTCATCAAAAACTGGAAGGTCTGGGTATTGTTGTCGGGGTTTTGATCCATCGAATCCGCTGTGATGGTGTAAACGCCTTCATAGGCCGTCATGTCGGTGGGCAAGAAGCCTGCGTTCGGGAAGAGCATGTTTTCGACCAGCGAATCGGCAGGAATAGTGCCGTAACCCATATCTTCGGTATAGACTGTGCTGTTGTCTGCCAAATCGGTGACTGTGATGTTGAGGTTGACGTTGGTTTGATCGACCAAGCCTACATTCTCCACATCGGCCAGGAAACCGAAGGTCTCTGCCTGGCTGAGAGGCCAGATGGCATTGGGTGCAATGGCAAAGAAGTTGCTGTTGACGCGCAAATCATTGGCAGGGAAGAAGAGAGTTGTCGGATCTTCAGGATACAGGGCCAAGTCGTCCAAGAGCCAGTAGTATTCGTAATTTCCTTCCCAAAACCAGCGCAGGTAAACCGTAGCTTGTCCGGCAGCCTGAGCGCTGATGTCCACCACGGAAACTTGCGGGTTGAGCGTCCAGCGGATGCTACCGGGCTCGTTGCCCTGGTTGCCGGGAGCAATGTCGAATAAATCGTAACTGGTCCAAGTGCTGCTATCGGTGCTCACCTGCAAGAAGACATTGCCCAGAGTAGGGTTGTCATAGACGCCCAGCATGGATTCAAACTTCACCCACACTTCGGTTTGTGCTGAGCAGTCGATGGCAGCCGAGGTCAAGATGGATTGGTGATTGGTTGGCAAAGCACCGGCAGCATCTGAGTCAGCCAAGACAAAGCCGTTGCCGGCCGTACTGGACATAAAGGCGCCGTGTTGATTCATGTAAAGATCCCAATTGGCGACACAGCCGGCTCCCGTGTTGTCGGGATCGCCACACCAAGTCCAAGTTACCCCTTGGCCGGCGAGGTCATCGGTGCTCCATCCGGAGGGCAGTGCTCCATCGGAAAAATCATTGGTGTAAAAAGGTGTTTGTGCCTGCAAGGCAAAAACAAAGAGGACGAGAACTGCTACAGCGGCAGTTTTCAGGTAGAATTTAAGCATGATCAAAGTATTTGGTTAAAAACGCAGATCTTCAGGGAAGTTCCGGAAACGCCTGTAGGGAGCAAGACTCGTATCCTGTGATTTCGGAACTGCTTTCCCGTGTGAACGAATCGCAAAAATAGCGATTTAATTCAAAGCGCAAAGAACTTTCGCAAAAGGCAAATTGCAATATCAGATATCACTGTGGTATCTGTCTTTAAAACGCTTCAGAAGGCTCTTATGTGCGGTCTGTAGAGAAAAAAAAATCCTTTTTGGTCGCTGAGATTACATATCTATTGACCATGTTTTTTGCAAGGCATCGGGCTTTACGGCTACTACCCCCAACTGCCGGCATACTTGTCCCCCTGCGGCATTGGCCAAATGCACCAAATCGTCGAGGGACAAGCCCACAGCTATGCCCAAAGCGACAACGCTGATCACAGCATCACCGGCCCCGCAGACATCGACGATGTCCTGAGCCCGGGTGGGGGCTAAGACGCTTTTTCCCTGCCCGTCGATAAAAGCTCCATGCTCGGAAAGGGTAATGAGAATGTACTCAAAGCCCATGCGTTCGCGCAAGTACCTTGCAGCCTGCTGCAGAGAGGAGTTTTCCGGTCTCACTTCAAAAGGAACGCGGTCTCGTACTTCTTTGAGATTGGGCTTGAAAAGCCGGACTCCCTTGTAATCGTAAAAATGCCGGAACTTGGGGTCTGCTACGGTTGGAATATTCTTGGCTTTCGCCAAAGCCAGTACCTGTTTAATCAGGGAAGGGTTGAGATATCCCTTGTCGTAGTCTTGAAACAGAATCACACCAATGGAGCGCTCGCTCAGCAATTTTTCAATTTTTTCCAGGGCTGCGCCTTCCTCGGCAGGCTGAAGGGCCGAACGGTCTTCTTTATCGACCCGCAGCAAGTGTTGGCCACCGGCCATCAAGCGAATTTTGACCGTAGTTCGGCGATTTTTCGACAGCAACATGCCCTGCGTGCTCAAGCCTTGTTCGCGCAAGAGAGCCCAGAGACTTTCGCCCTCTTCGTCCTGTCCACTGATCGAACACAGCAGCGGTATGGCGCCCAGCGACAAGAGGTTTAAGGCTACGTTGCCGGCTCCTCCCAATCGATTTTCCGCCTGCTGTAAATCCAGTACCGGTACGGGGGCTTCCGGTGAAATCCGTTTGACCTGGCCTTTCAGATAGCGATCTAACATGACATCACCTACGACCAACACCTCCATGCCTCGAATGCGTTCAAAGAAATCTTTTTGCATGTTCTTCTATTTTGGCTACACAGCAGGCTGCCGCTCCCTTGTGCTGCCGCAAATATAGCTGCAATTCCTTTTTGGCTTGCTGAAGTCTCGCCTCATCCTGTAAGCTGTTAAAGGCCTGTTTAAAATCTCGAAGATCTCGAACCGCAAAAGCCGCTTGCCGCTCCACCCAGAAAATCGCTTCATCAAATTTTTTGTATCGCGGGCCGAAAAGTACTGGCAACCCAAAAGCTGCAGGTTCCAGGATGTTGTGTATTCCTTTGCCAAACCCTCCGCCGATGTAGGCCAAACGCCCGTATTGATAGGCTGAAGCGAGTAGGCCTATGGTGTCCAAAATCAATACGCGGGTTTCTTGTCGCAGCGGCTCCTTGTTCAGCGCAGTGTAGCTTTGGGTGGGCCATTGAATCCGCCTCATCAGTTTTTTGACGTGGGCCTGCTTGATTTCGTGGGGAGCTAACAAAACTTTCCAGCCTTTCGGCAAATGGGCGTTGATCCAGGGCAGTAGGATTTTTTCATCAGCGGGCCAAGTACTCCCTAGAATCAGCAGAGGCGTTTGGCCTTTGTTGGAAAACTGCTCCAGCAGCGGTATGTCTTTTTTCTGTTCAGCCAATTCAAGTACCCGATCGATGCGGGGGTCTCCACAGCGAAAAACGCGCTCATAACCTATGCCTCGCAGCAATTTCTCGGATTCTTGGTTTTGAACCATAATGGCTGTAAAATTTTGCAAGAGCCTGCGGTACCATTTGCCGAAAGGCTTAAAAAAAGGCTGGCTTGCTCTGAATCGAGCCGCTAAGAGAAAGAGCGGAATATTTCTCTGCCTGATTTCTTTTAGGTAATACCACCAAAACTCGTATTTGACGAAAACGACCAGACTCGGCTTAAAGAAATCCAGCAACTGCCTGGCGTGTCGCGGGCTGTCCATAGGTAGATAAATCACCCAGTCTGCGAGAAGCTCGGTTTTTCGCAATTCAAAACCGGAGGGAGAGAAAAAACTCAGCAAAATCTGAGCCTCCGGGTGTCGTTTTTTGAAAAGTTGCAAGATGGGTTTCCCCTGTTCAAATTCGCCCAGCGAGGCACAATGCATCCACAGACGAGGAATGTCTGCTTTGAGCTTCCGCTGGTTTAGCTGTGTTTTTGTTTTTTTGCTCCAGTGCAGACGCCCTCGGGTCCATTGTCGTGCTTTTTTGGAAAAGAAGCCGGCTAGGCCAATGAGCAAGGGGTAAAGTCGAGTAAAGAGAAAGTATAGCAGGGCAGAGAGCAAGAGCATAATCCGGCAAACTTCTTAGTATTCGATTTCATCGCCGCTTTCTCCCAAATAAAAAGGCAGAATCCAGCTGAGGCGAAATCCGAAGAGCAAATCCAAGCGTTTTTGATTTCCCGGAAGCAGTTGATCGATATTCCAATCTCTGCGGCTTTGCGTAAAAGCCTGGTAAGCCTCGACTTCGAGATGAAAATTGATGCGTCTGTTTTTACTCAAGTAGCGATAACCCAGGCTTTGCCGCAGGGCAGGGCCATTGCTCAGGCGGTCGTATCCCTTTACGTAGGGGTCGGCAATCTGCGGCACGGGATTGTTGGGGTCAGCTGTAATGCGGATTTTATGTTGTAGCAGGCCTGCTCCGGCTTGCAACATCAATCCGCTGCGACGGGCTTGAACCCTGTGATGAAAGTCAAAAAACCAACCGAAGTGAAAGCCGTAGTACTGCCCCCGCTGCCGGAGCAGGATCGTTGAAGGCGCCCCGCTGTAACCGTAGATAAAACCATTTTCGTCCCGAAGAAGAGTCAGCACGTCTTCTTTGACTTCTTTGCCAAAAAGCAAGGAAGCCTGCACCCCCAGTGTCCAACCGGAGGGAAAGGTCAAGTCAACTTGCAAGCCCGTCATGCCATTTTTGCCAAAGCGCTGTTTCATATCTCCCGACGGCAGCTGGAATCCATAGTGTGCACCAAACTGCAAGGCAGGCACTTCTCCGGCTTCCTGGGCTTTCGCCAAAGGGAAGAAAGTGCTGAGGCCGAACAAAAAAAGCAAAAAAAGGCGAAGGCTGGCAATCATGTTTTGGCTTTTGTGCTGATAACGAGGGCAGGGGAGAAGTTTTCCGTTGTGAGCAAAGATAAAAGTTTATTGGATTTCCTACCTTTGCCGGACAAAATTACGCAGACCCAAAGATTTTAGCACGATGCCGGACTCGCCTTCTTTTTCTCTTCCTCTACCTATGGTGGACTTGCAAACGCAGTATCAGCGGCTTCGGTCTGAGATTGATGCCGGCATAGCCGAGGTGCTCAACAGTAGTCAGTACATCGGCGGACCCTTGGTCAATGCCTTTGCAGAAGACTTGGCCGGGTATTTGGATGTCGAACACGTGATTCCCTGTGGCAACGGCACCGATGCTTTGCAAATTGCCTTGATGGCTTTGGATTTGAAGCCGGGCGATGAAGTGATTACTACGCCTTTCACCTTTGTTGCTACGGCGGAAGTGATTGCTCTTTTGGGGCTCAAGCCGGTTTTTGTCGATGTGGACCCCCACACCTTTTGCCTTTTGCCCGAGCAGCTTGAAGCTGCTTTGACGGACAAAAGCCGCTGCATCATCCCCGTACATTTGTTTGGGCAGGCAGCACCGATGGAGCCTTTGCTGGATATTGCGGCGAGGCATGAATTGTATGTGGTGGAGGACAATGCCCAGGCCCTGGGTGCGGATTATCGCTTTGCCGACGGGCAGACGGCCAAGCTGGGTACCTTGGGCCATGTTGGCTGCACCTCCTTTTTTCCGTCCAAAAACCTGGGTGCTTATGGCGATGGCGGTGCTTTGTTTACCGCTGATGAAGGCTTGGCAGAACGCTTGCGCATGATTGTCAATCACGGCATGAAGCGTCGCTATTATCACGACCTGATTGGCGTGAACTCTCGTCTGGATGCTTTGCAAGCTGCTGTACTCAAGGCCAAGCTCCCGCATCTGGACGCATTTGGCGAAAGCCGACAAAAAGCAGCAGCCCGTTACGACGAAGGTCTGGCAGAAGTAGCAGCGGTGCAAACGCCGGTACGCGCTTCCTATTCCACTCATGTCTTCCATCAATATACCCTGCGCGTCAAACAGGGGAGAGATGCCCTGCAAAAGCATTTGGCGAAAGCCGGAATCAGCTCGGCCATTTACTATCCGGTGCCGCTTCACCTGCAAGAGGCCTATCGGGTTTACGGCTATACTGAGGGTGATTTTCCTATGGCCGAACAGTTGAGTCGAGAGGTCTTGTCTCTGCCCATGCACACCGAAATGACGCCAGAGATGCAAGCATATATTATCGATCACATCAAATCTTTTTTTGCATGAAAACCGCTCTGGTTACCGGTGCTGCCGGCTTTTTGGGGTCTCACTTGTGCGACAGGCTCATAGCAGAGGGCATGCGCGTCATAGGTATGGACAATCTGCTCACGGGGGCGATGGAAAACATAGAGCACCTTTTTCCGCTCGAACGCTTTTCGTTTTATCATCACGATGTTACGCGCTTTGTGCACGTTCCGGGAGAGCTGGATTACATTTTGCACTTTGCTTCACCGGCCAGCCCCATTGATTACTTGGAAATGCCCATCCAGACTTTGAAGGTAGGGGCTTTGGGCACGCACAATTTGTTGGGTTTGGCGAAAGCCAAAGAGGCTCGCATCCTGGTGGCATCCACTTCGGAGGTTTACGGCGACCCCCTGGTTCATCCTCAACCGGAAGGATACTGGGGCAATGTCAATCCCATTGGCCCGCGGGGCGTATATGATGAAGCCAAACGATTTCTGGAGGCTATCACCATGGCGTATCACAATGAGCACGGTGTGGATACCCGTATCGTGCGCATTTTTAACACCTACGGGCCTCGCATGCGGGTCAATGACGGTAGGGCTTTGCCGGCTTTTTTCTCCCAAGCCTTGCGAGGTGAAGGCATCACGGTTTTTGGAGACGGCTCACAGACGCGCTCTTTCTGCTATGTGGAAGACGAAGTCGAAGGTATCTTTCGGCTTTTGATGAGTGATTACCACCTTCCGGTAAACATCGGTAATCCCGTAGAAGTAAGCATCCGCGAGATCGCCGAGGAGGTGTTGCAATTGGTAGGAAATCCCTCGGCTTACATCACCTATAAACCCCTACCTGTGGACGACCCCAAAGTGCGCCAACCCGACATCAGCCTGGCCAGAGAATTGCTCAAATGGGAGCCTAAAATCCAACGGGCAGAGGGTCTGCAGCGCACTTTAGAATACTTTAAAAAGGCCCTTGACGTTGAGGATGTAAAGACTTGAAACAGATGCACAAAACGCTACTTATCACCGGAGGCGCAGGTTTTGTCGGTTCTAATTTGGTCCTCCACCTGGTCAGGAAGTATCCGAATTACACCATCGTCAACCTCGACAAATTGACCTATGCCGGCAATTTGGAAAACCTGCGAGAACTCGAAGGGGCAAGCAATTACCACTTTGTCAAGGGCGATGTGGCTGATGCCGTTTTGTTGCAAGAGTTGTTTTCGCGCTTTGCCTTTGATGGCATCATCCACTTGGCTGCCGAATCGCATGTCGATCGCTCCATCACGGACCCCTTGGCTTTCGTGCGCACGAATGTGCTGGGCACTGTGTTGCTGCTGCAAACGGCTTTGCGGCAGTGGGAAGGGCAAATGGACGGCAAGCTGTTTTACCACATTTCCACTGACGAGGTTTACGGCAGTTTGGGTGAGACGGGTTATTTTACGGAACAAACGCCCTATGACCCCCGCTCGCCTTATTCCGCTTCTAAGGCCAGTTCAGATCATTTTGTTCGGGCTTTTCACCATACCTATGGCTTGCCGGTAGTGATTTCCAACTGCTCAAACAATTACGGGCCTTACCAATTTCCGGAGAAGCTCATACCATTGGTGATCAACAACATTCGCGAGGGGCGTCCTCTGCCTATTTACGGAGACGGACAATATACGCGGGATTGGCTCTGGGTTGGAGATCACGTAGAAGCCATTGACTTGCTGTTTCACAGGGGAAAGGCAGGGGAGACCTACAACATTGGCGGCAACAACGAATGGAAAAACATCGACTTGGTGGAATTGCTTTGCGACCTCACCGATGAAGCCTTGGGCAGAAGCCCGGGCAGCGCTCGAAAATTGATCACTTTCGTGAAAGATCGCCCGGGGCATGACAGGCGTTACGCCATTGATGCCGGCAAAATTCAATCCGAGTTAGGATGGCAGCCCAAGGTATGTGCCGAAGAGGGCTTTCGCCAAACGGTATCCTGGTACCTGAACAACCTCAGCTGGTTGGAAAACGTGACTTCAGGCGCTTATCGCAGGTACTATGACAAGCAATATGCCGGTTAGCGCAAAGCGTTCTATCTTTGCTTTGAGAGAGGCTCGGGCAGCATGGCTTGCGGTGGGATTCTGCCGAGAAAACATAACCCCAAATTCAAAAAAATCATGCTGAGAAAACTACTTTTCTGTCTCCTCTTTCTGGGAGGCTTCATGGTGCTGTCTTTCTCACAAAGCCTGCCTTCCGATTGGAAAGATCAATGGGAAGCTTTAGGTATCGAGGAGAGTGAAATTGTGGCCAAGTTGGCTGAGAAAGGCATTGATGTCAACCAGATAGATCCGAACAATCTGGCTGAAGTACAGAGCAGCTTGGAGGAAGTCATAGCCGAATTGCAAGCTGAAAAAATTCAACAACAAGCCACTACTTTGACGCCTCTTTCGGCACAGGTGAAAGCGGATAGTTTGGTTGAACCTCCTTCTTCCGGCAAGGCTGATGAACAAACTGTTGTCCCGGATTCCTCAGTATCGACTTGGGTTTCTCCCGATACCGGTTCCTGGCCGGATTCCACCATTCCTGCTCCCAAGATCTACGGGCAACAGCTCTTTCGCGGACAAGATTTCAAGTTGCAATTGGATCCACAAAACGTCAAACCGACGGATTCTTATGTACTGGGCCCGGGTGATGAGTTGAGCATAGCCGTTTTTGGCGCTTCACAGGCCACCTTTCACTTTACCATTTCTCAAGACGGTTACATTCAACCTCCGGGTATGGGACGTCTGTACCTGAAAGGTATGAAGCTGGGACAGGCTCGCAAGTTGCTGCGCAAGCAATTTGGCCGCTATTACAGTTTTGGTGAGGGGGAATTTGCCCTTTCGCTCACGTATTCCAGGGTGATTACCGTGCACATTGTGGGCGAGGTCCTTAAACCCGGCAGTTATTCTCTGACAGCAGGCAATACGATATTCCACGCTCTTTTAGCTGCCGGAGGCCCCACAGATCTGGGTAGCTTACGCCAAATACGCCTACTGAGAGAGGGGGAGGAAGCCCGTGTGTTTGACGTCTATGCTTTTTTGGAAGACCCACTTACCGAACGAGATTTCTTTTTGGAAAACAACGACTACATCCACGTTCCGGTTTCCGGCAAGCTCGTTAAGATAGAAGGCGCGGTGAAACGACCGGGCACGTACGAAATGGCGGAGGGGGAAGATTTAGCCACGCTCATTCGCCTGGCCGGAGGTTTGGGGGAAAATGCTTACAAAAAAAGTGCCCAAATTACCAGATATTCTTCTGATTCTCAAGAAGTTATCGATATTGATTTAGAGCAAGTTCTTCAGCAGAGTAAACGCATAGACCTCTTTGATGGAGATCTCATTAGCATACGCTTCATTGAAAAGCCTGCAGAGAACTACGTGTCGATTAGCGGGCGCGTACAATTTCCCGGCCAATATCAGTGGTTTAAAGGCATGCGTATCACCGATTTGGTAGAGCGGGGAGGTTTGGAGCGGGAGTCGAGGCGCGATTTGGCTTATGTCTTTCGCAGCTTACCGGATGAGCGGGTGCAATTGTTGCGTGTAGATTTGGCGAAAGCCCTGCAAAAACCCGATGATGAAGCCAACATTTTCCTCAAGCCCAAGGACAACCTCCAGATTTTCTCACTGACGGCTTTTGCCGATAAAGCCACTTTGAGCACCGAAGGAGCCGTCCGGAATCCCATTGCAATCTCTTTTGACCCACATCGCAATACCCGCGTTTCGGATTTGATTTTGCTGTCGGACGGCTTGTTGCCCAATGCTGCCGAATACGCCTACATTAAGCGCCTCAATTGGAGGAACAAAAAAGACATCAACTACATCCGCTTTAACCTGAAAGAAGCGCTCAGCGATACGGCTTCTTTGGAAAATCACGTTCTACAGCCTTTTGACCACATCATCGTTTACACCAACGAGCAATTTGCCGATGAAACGCATGTGAGCATCAGCGGGGCCGTGCGTACGGCGGGTTCTTTTGACTACGACAGCGGTTTGCGGGTTTCCGATTTGGTGTACTTCGCCAATGGCTTAAAACCGGATGCAGCCGATATCGCTTTTATCACGCGCACAGACCCCGCGACAAAGCAGATTTCTTATGTACAGGTCGATTTAAAAAAGGCCTTGCAAGAACGAGCCGGGCCGGCAGATGTTTTGCTCTTGCCTTTGGATGAGATACAGGTTCCGTCCAAAGCCGATTTTATGGATGAGCGCACTGTAGAGGTGCAAGGAGCTGTTCGTCAGGCCGGTACGTATCAATATCACGAGGGTATGACTTTGCAGGAAGTTTTGTTGCTGAGTGGAGGGTTGAAATTTAAAGCAGCCCATGATCGGATTGAAATCAGCCGGTTAATAGTGCACGACAACAGAGAAACGGAAAGCCTGATCCTCACCCTGACGATCGATGATTCCCTCCATGTACAGAACCACACCGGGCCTTTTTATCTGCAGCCTTATGACAAGGTCTTTGTCCGAAGCAAGCCGGAGTTTTCTTTTCAGAAAACCGTTGTTTTAGAGGGGGAGGTCCGCTACCCGGGCATGTATGCACTGCAAAACAGCGGAGAACGTTTGAGCAGCCTGTTGGCCAGAGCAGGAGGGTTAACCGATAAGGCCTTCCCCGAGGGAGCTACCCTGTTTCGCGCGCAGGACAGCGTAGGCTATGTCATCATGGACCTGGAAAAAGCCCTGAGCAAGCCGAAGTCCAGATTTAACTATGTGTTAAAAGATGGTGACAAGATTGTTATTCCTTCTAAGCAGACTTTTGTGCGCATTTCAGGTGCGGTTAAAGCGGCAGAGCTGTTTGCCGGTGATTTGTACCAAAATGGCATCAAGGTTCCTTACCGAAAAGGCAAGCGCGCGCGCTATTACGTCAAGCACTATGCCGGAGGCAAGAGCAAGGAGGGTAGGTATCGAAAAACCGTTGTGGTTTATCCCAGCGGGCAGGCCGTACAAGCAAAAAGTTGGGGTTTTCTGGTTTGGACTCCCCGCGTAAAGCCTGGCAGTGAAATTATTGTTGGCGCCAAGGTGAAGAAAGAAAAAGCAGAAGGGGAGAAGGAAGACAGTATCGACTGGAACGAGGTGATTTTGGATTCCGTTACGCAGATCACGGCCATCTTGTCCTTGGTGCTTTTGGTCAAGCAACTCAACAAATAGGCGAGAGGTGTCTTTATTTTTCCATGCTCTCTATAGCCGGTAGTTTTTTGCCTTCGAGAAACTCCAGCAAGGCTCCGCCCCCTGTTGAGACAAAGCTCACTGCTTTATCCAAGCCGGTTTGTTTGAGTGCCGCTACGGAATCTCCTCCACCGACCAGTGAAAAAGCCCCGTTTTTGGTTGCTGCTGCCACGGCTTTGGCTATTTCTTTTGTTCCTTCTGCAAAGGCCGGCATTTCAAATACACCCATGGGGCCATTCCATAGGATGGTTTTTGAAGTAGAGATCGTTTCGGCGAATTGTTGTCGGGCTTGAGGGCCAATATCGAGCCCCATCCAACCATCCGGAATTTCATAGCTGGAACAGACACGGGTTTCTGCATCCGGGGCAAAGCGATTAGCGATGATGGAATCCGCAGGGAGGTGAATTTCCGTGTGTCGTTCTTTAGCTGTGCTCAGCACTTTTCGAGCTACATCCAGGCGATCTTCTTCTACCAGGGATTGCCCCGTGTGCCCTCCTTGTGCGCGAATAAAAGTGTAAGCCATGCCGCCACCGATGATGAGCCTGTCGGCAAAGTGAACCAGGCGTTCCAGCAGAAGCAGTTTGTCGGATACTTTGGCTCCGCCTATGATAGCCGTCATGGGGTGTTCGGCTTGTTCCAGTACTTTCCGCGCATTGGCCAGCTCGCGTTCCATGAGTAGCCCAAAGCTTTTTTTCCCTTTCGGGAAATATTCCGCTACTACGGCCGTGGAGGCATGCCGGCGGTGAGCTGTACCGAAAGCGTCATTGACGTAAAGGTCTGCCAGTTCCGCCAGCTGGCGGGCAAAGTCCGGATCCCCGGAGGTTTCTCCCGGATTAAAGCGCGTGTTTTCGAGCAACAGGACTTCCCCGGGAAGGAGAGAAGCTGCTTTTTCTTTGGCCTTGGGCCCTACGGTTTCTTCGCTGAAGACTACGGGTCTTTGCAGGAGTTCTGATAAGCGTGGGACCAGATGGCGAAGGGTAAAGCGCTCGGTATCCAAACGACCATCTGGTAAGCGTTTTTTCTGAGGTCTTCCCAGGTGAGAGAGCAAAATAACGGCGCCTCCCTGGTCGAGTATTTTTTTTATGGTAGGCAGGGCAGCCTGCATGCGGGTATCGTCTGTAATGTGATATTTTTCATCCAGGGGCACGTTAAAATCCACCCGCAGCAATACTTTTTTTCCGTGAAAGGGGAGATCCATAGGCTAGGTAAAATTGAGTGGAGTGCCGGCACAAACATTGATGCCGGCACCAAATGTATTATCGTCCTGTGTATAGAGCAGGAGCTCACTGTAAAATGAGAGCAGCCAGATCCGCCAGGCGGGCAGAATAGCCTGCTTCGTTGTCGTACCAACTGACCACTTTGATCATGTTGCCGTTCACTGCCGTCATCTGCGCATCAAAGATGGAGGAGTGTTTGTCGCGCACAATATCGGACGATACGATGGGGTCTTCTGTGTACTTCAAGATGCCTTTGAGCGGGCCTTCTGCGGCTGCTTTAAAGGTAGCCTTGATTTCTTCAGCTGTCGTTGTTTTTTTGACAATGCAGTTGACCTCAATCATCGAGCCTGTGATAACCGGCACCCGCACGGCTATGGCCGAAAGTTTACCTTGTACGGAGGGCAGCACTTTTCCCACGGCTTTGGCCGCTCCTGTGCTGGTTGGTATGATGTTGAAGGCAGCTGCTCGTGCGCGACGCAAATCGCTATGCGGTGCATCTTGAATGCGTTGATCGGAGGTGTAAGCATGTATGGTTGTCATGGAACCTACTTCCAGACCCCAGTTTTCTTCTATGATTTTCATGACGGGGGCCAGGCAATTGGTGGTGCAGGACGCGTTGGAAAAGACGTTTTTCCGGCGGTCCAATTCTCCCTCATTGACACCCAATACAATGGTCTGGACGCCGTCGCCTTTGGCCGGCGCAGAGATGAGGACGTCTTTGGCTCCGGCTGTCAGGTGTTTGGAAGCCAATTCCTTGCTGCGGAAAAAACCCGTAGATTCTATGACCAGATCTATTTCCATTTCCTTCCAGGGAAGCTTTTCGGGATCTCTTTCAGCCATGGCCTTGATGTGCTTTCCATTGATGATAAGCGCCTCATCAGTGCTCTCTACCGAGCCATTAAACCCTCCCTGTGCACTGTCGTATTTCAGCAGATGTGCCAAGGTGTGGTTATCTGTCAGGTCGTTGATGGCAACGACCTCAAGGCCTTCTTTTTCCAGTAAATTCCGAAAAGTGAGCCGGCCAATGCGGCCAAAACCATTGATTGCTACTTTTTTAGCCATATCAAACGAGGTGGTGATGGTTAAGTAAGATGGTTTGTGTTGTGAAAACTCCGCAATACCGAGGGCGGAGTAGCCTCATCATTCTGCCCGCAAAGTTAGCGATTCGGTTGCGAAGAAAAAATTTCAAAAAAAGTGAATTGAAATTTTGTCACTTCATCTCAACGGCTTATCTTTGCACCCGTTTATGTGAAAAATGACTCGCCGCCAAAAGTGGAGGCAATCCGGCCCCTTCGTCTAACGGCTAGGACGCGAGATTTTCATTCTCGAAATAGGGGTTCGATTCCCCTAGGGGCTGCTATAATGGCCGGAAATGCTACGACAGAGTCATGAAGAACCGAAAGGGTAGGGGACAGGTATCCCGCTTTACTCCTCAGTCTGAGGAGTAAGAACATCTTCCGGTCTTTATCCGGCCCCTTCGTCTAACGGCTAGGACGCGAGATTTTCATTCTCGAAATAGGGGTTCGATTCCCCTAGGGGCTGCCAGAACTGAAGTCAAACGGAGTATTTTGTGCTCCGTTTTTTTTGTGTATTTACCTGTATTTGTTTTGCGTTAGACCAACACAAAACAAATTGTGTTTTTTCTTGCCTTGGGTCGCAAAGGATGCGCAAAGTGCGCGAAGATTCAGCATGGAGCTTTCCTTATTCGCGCATTTGTGACTCCTTTCAAAACCATGCTCAGGCATTTGCAGCACAAACAAGTTTGGGGGGGCGGCTATACGCGAAGATAGAATCCTTTGAAGGGGAAGCATGTATATGTAGCAAGGAAATCCTTTGAAGCCGCAAATCGCTTTGACATGAGGCGGCTATACGCGAAGCCAGAATCCTTTGGACGAAAGTATGGTACATAAGCAAGGAAATCCTTTGAAGCCGCAAATCGCTTTGACATAAAACCTGTCGTTCCGTGGCCTTGGGGCACGGCAACTGGTTTTATGTCAAATAGCCGCTTGAGGCGGCTATACGCGAAGCCAGAATCCTTTGGACGAAAGTATGGTACATGAGCAAGGAAATCCTTTGAAGCCGCAAATCGCTTTGACATAAAACCTGTCGTTCCGTGGCCTTGGGGCGCACGGCAACTGGTTTTATGTCAAATAGCCGCTTGGGGCGGCTATACGCGATTTGCTACAATCGCCCTATAATTTACATTATGTAAAATAGTTTTTTCGGTGATTTTACTCGAGGGTTTTTGTTACTCCCCCTTTGTGTGTTGAAAAAAAATACACGAGTACAGTCTTGCTACAAAGAAGAGCAAAAAAGCTTGGGAGGTCAGAGCTTCCCAAGCCGCTTTCTTTTTTAGTACACCATGGGGACCACGAAGAAGATTATTGCACCACTACCCTTTTGATGAAGATGCCTTGAGGGAGCTCTACTTCAATGAGATAAACTCCGGCTTGAGATGGCAAGTCAATGAGTAGCTGCTGCTCGTTGTGCTTTTGGGCTCCTCCATAGGTTTTATAACATTTGCCGGAAGGCAGATAGATTTTCACTTTTTTCCAAGGTGTATTTTCTGAAGAAAGCAAAACCTGACCGGAACTCAAGGTAGGTCTCAGTTTTAACCCTTCAGGCCAGGGAGTTCGAGTAGCCGTACTCAAAAGGCTTGCTTCGGCGACTAGCACCGGCGTTTTGTCGGCAGCTTGATAGAAAGTTTTAAACAAGTCAATTTCAGCTGAAGAATGCGAAAACATTTCTTCCAGCCATTTCTCAGGCACGGTCTGATAGTGCACGCGTGCAACAAGGTTAATAATCCCTTGAAACCCGTTGAGCGGAATGTGGAAGTGAAGTAAGTCCTTGCCACTCCCCTCTTGCTCATTTTCTTTGTTGAAATTAGGATCCGCCAAAGCTTGTCCGACGACTTGTACGGTATCGTAAGTGAAGTGTGTACTCGTGAAGCCCTGCGGTGGCAGACGGTTGTCTTTGAGCGGGTAATTGGCGCGCTCTAAAACCGTGGTGAACTCGTAATTGACATCACCCATGACCAACTCGTAAATCTGCACCTGTTCTTCGGAAGTGATGAGGTCGTAATGCGGCTCGAAAGGCCAATCCTCCTCTATCAATTGAAAGTTTTCATCCATAGCTCCTGAATGAAACAAGACATTCCCTTGAGCATCGGAGGCTATCAGCTCGACAAAAAACCTTCGGCTGGGATAACCCGAAGGAAATTTGTGCCCGGCTAGATTGAGCAGGGAAAGCTCCAGATACAGGGTGTCGGCGGTACGAGCTGTTTCTCGTACTTGGAGCTCCAGCGTTGAATTTTGCAAAAGCTGTTCATTGACAGCTATGGAAGCATCGAATTGCTCCGGGCTGGCCGTGAGATTCAACGTTTGGATGTTGTCTTTGAGCAATTTGAGCATGAAGACATTGGCTCCGGGGAAAGTATGCAAAGCAAAAGGAGACCGCTCGGTACTGAGCCAAGGAGGCATGGAAGAAATAATTACGGGATCATCAATTCTCGGCATGTGGCAACTTTGGCAAGTAGTCTGTTCTTGCGGATACCTGGAATTGAGCCATTCGTGATAAACAGCTTGTTCTACGAACTCATTTCCCGTTGGGTTCCCCTCTTGATCAACAGATTGCGTGATGAGCGTGTGGCAGCTGCCACAAAGGGCGGCATCCATGATGTGAAGACCTTGGCTTGGCGTATAACCCGTGTGATTGATCATAGGACCTGTGAGCGGGTCGGCATAAGGCCCCCAAATGTCGTGGCTCTCCCCTATCTCAAATTGCCCCGAATACTGGCCGAGAGACTCTGCTGTAATCTGATGGCAAACGGTGCATTGAACACCATCCAGCGCCAAGGGGTCGTTTTTCATCTCTTCTATGGAATATGTCTGCTGTCCCAAAAAATGTGCATTGACCTGACCTGCCGGGGCATGGCAGCGCGTACATAGGTTTTC
>JALSKB010000074.1 GCA_026989035.1 Saprospiraceae bacterium
TCAACCACGTAAAGATACAATTTGAAAGCTAATGATTAGGAAGTTGCGCTTTTTGTTTATCGCGAGGGTCGCAAGGGATGCGCAAAGTGCGCAAAGGAGGATCTATTCCTGGCGTTCTTTGCGATTAAAAATACTTGACTAAAAAGAATAAAAACAATCCTCACACATTAAACCGGAAGTGCATGATATCGCCGTCTTGTACCAGGTAGTCTTTGCCTTCTACGGCCATTTTGCCGGCTTCTTTGACGGCCTGCTCGGAGCCGTAGTGGATAAAGTCTTCGTATTTGATGACTTCGGCGCGGATGAATCCCTTTTCAAAGTCGCTGTGGATGACGCCGGCAGCTTGGGGGGCGGTCCAGCCTTTTTGGATGGTCCAGGCGCGTACTTCTTTTTCGCCGGCGGTGAAGTAGGTGATGAGGTTGAGTAGGGCGTAGGTGGCTCGAATGAGTTTAGCCACGCCGGGTTCTGCCACACCCAATTCGTCGAGAAACATGGCTTTTTCTTCGGGATCTTCGAGCTGGGCGATTTCAGCTTCGATATCGGCCGATATTAAGATCATTTCGGCTGCTTCCCCTTCTATGGCCTTGGCCAGCCGGCGGGTGTGCTCGTTACCTTCTTTGATGCTGTTTTCGTCCACATTGCAAACGTAGAGCACGGGCTTGGAAGTGAGAAGGAACATTTCTCTCAACAGGGCTTGTCCGTCTTCTTCCAGTTGCAAGCTTCGTGCGGGTTGCATGCCTTCCAAATGGGCTTTGATGGTTTCGGCAATTTCGACTTTGCGCAGGTCTTCTTTTTTGGCGCTTTTGGCTTGTTTTTTGAGTTTTTCCAGGCGTTTTTCCAGGGTCTCCAGGTCTTTGAGCAGCAGTTCGGTGTCAATGATTTCTTTGTCTCGCACGGGGTCGATGCTGCCATCTACATGCACGACCTGGTCGTCGTCGAAGCAACGCAGTACGTGGATGATGGCGTCCACTTCGCGAATGTTGGCCAGAAATTGATTGCCCAAACCTTCTCCCTTGCTGGCGCCCTTGATAAGGCCGGCAATGTCCACAATTTCAATGGTAGTGGGTTGTACTCGCTGCGGTTTGACGAGTTCGGCCAATTTGTTGAGGCGGGGGTCAGGCACGGTGATGACGCCGAGATTGGGATCTTTGGTGGCAAAGGGGTAGTTGGCAGCCAGGGCCTTGGCCGAAGTCAGGGCATTGAAGAGGGTGGATTTTCCCACATTGGGCAGGCCTACGATACCAGCAGTGAGCGCCATAGTGTTTGCGTTTTACCGAATTGAATAAGAAGCGGCAAAGGTAAGGGAATTTTGGATGCTCAGGCAAATTCCGCTTCGGAGAACAAAAGCGAGCCGATGCGCACCAAGGTACTGCCTTCGTCTAAGGCGATGCGGTAATCGCCCGACATACCCATGGAAAGCTCGCGAAAATGAGCCTGTCCGGAGAAAAAACCTCTTTGCAAGCGCTCCAACATTTGGCGTAAGCCGGCAAACTCCCTGCGTATTTGTCCTTTGTCGTCCGTATAAGTCGCCATGCCCATCAGGCCGCAAAGGCGGATGTGCTCCAATTTGGCGAAAGCCAGATCATTTAGCATCTGCTCAATTTCGCTTTCGTTGAAACCGAACTTGCTTTCTTCTTGAGCAATGTGCACCTGCAAGAGGCAGTCCTGAACAATGCCCAAGCGGGTTGCGCGCTTGTCGATTTCCCTGAGGAGTTTGAAGGAATCGACGGAGTGAATGAGTTTTGTTTTGCCTGTTACGTATTTGATTTTGTTGCTTTGCAAATGGCCGATGAGGTGCCATTCGATGTCTGCGGGAAGGAGAGGCTGTTTGTCTCGCAATTCCTGAGGGCGATTTTCTCCAAAAATGCGCTGGCCCTGTTCGTAGAGGTCGAGAATTTTTTCAGTCGGCTGCTTTTTGGAAACGGCACAGAGCCGTGCGCCGTAGGGCTTGAGTTCGTCGAGGAGCTTTTGTAGTTTCATGCTTAAAACAGTCCGTGCAATTCAGCCTGAACGAGATTGATGACCTTGCCCATGTCTTCGGGGTTTTCGTCAAAATCGATGTTGTCAGCATCGATGATGAGCAGGGGGCCTTCCTTGTAGCCGGCGATCCATTCTTCGTAACGGTCGTTGAGCCTTTTGAGATAATCCAGGCTCATGCTGCCTTCGTAATCGCGACCGCGTTTTTCGATGTGATCCACCAGGGTAGGAATTCCGGCTTTGAGGTAGATGAGCAAATCGGGAGGTTGGACTTGCGAGGCCATCAGTTCGAAGAGCTGGCAGTAGTTTTCAAAATCCCGTTTTTCCATCAAGCCCATTTGGTGGAGGTTGGGCGCAAAGATGTAGGCGTCTTCGTAGATGGTGCGATCCTGGATGACGACCTGATCGCCGCGCAGGATGTGCAACAGTTGCCGGTAGCGGCTGTTGAGGAAGTAGATTTGCAGGTGGAACGACCAGCGGCGCATGTCATTGTAAAAATCGCTGAGGTAGGGGTTGTCATCGGTAGATTCGTAGTGAACTTCCCACTTAAAGTGTTTGGCGAGTTTTTCGCTGAGGGTAGTCTTTCCTGCGCCGATGTTGCCGGCCACACCAATGTACTTGAGTTTTTTTTGTGCCATACCGCTATAGCTGGTTATTGAGAGGCGAAAATAGGCAAAGTTTGGGTAATAGCGCATGAGAAGATTGCGACGAACTGTGTAGTGCTTTCTTAGCCGCCGGGCTTTTTTTCTCCTCCGAATGAAGTTTGGGTATATCGACTTAGATCGCTTTCGGGGCCCAGGCAAAACAGCAGGTCGAGAGTGCTGAGATTGGGCAGAAAGCCGAGTTTGTCACTGAAGAGTTGGGGGTAGGGCTGGGGGTGAAAATCCGGATCGGATTTGTTGCGATGGGCTTTGGGGGATATGCTGTTTCTCAGGTCCAGCCAACCGGTGGGTAGTTGTTTGCGGTAGCTGTCTGTCCACTTGATTTCGGTTTGCAGTGCAAATTGTTCTTTGAGCCAGTAGAGCAGCCGGAGGTTCCAGTCGAAGAGAAAGCGGGGGGGGCTGTGGTAAAGCGGCTGCAATGTTGCGGCATAGTGGTCAAAAAACGGAGCCTTGCCGTAGCAGGTTTGAATGCTGCGCCAGTGGTGTTTGTTCCAGGAGGTGCTGTTGTCTATTTGGACTTCGCGTATGGACTGGCCTTGATTTTTGCCTTTTTTGAGGGGTATGCTGAGGCAGAGAGGGCCGTGGGAGCCGGCCAGGTAGCACCGATTTCGGTAACTGCCTTTTTGGTAGTGTTCTGCTGCCTCGAGATAGACCTCGTCCCTATCCACCCATTTGCAGAGGTATTGGATGGGCGGCAGGTAGGCGGTTTCTATGCAGAGGATTTTTTTCATAAAAAAAGCCGCGGCATGGGGCCACGGCTTTTTCGTATGGTTTCGATGTTTACATCATTCCGGGCATGCCACCACCTCCCGGCATGGCAGGTGCGGGGCTTTCCGGTTCGGGTTTGTCGTTGATGACGCATTCGGTGATCAGGAGCATACCGGCGATGGAACCGGCATTTTCCAGGGCAATACGGGCCACTTTGGCCGGGTCGATAACGCCGGCTTTTTTGAGGTCTTCAAACTTGCCGCTTCGGGCATTGTATCCGAAGGCACCATCTTTTTCCATGACCTTTTGCAGGACAACTCCTCCTTCTTCACCGGCATTGTTGGCGATGGTACGCAAGGGGGCAGAGAGGGCTTTCACCACGATGTCCACGCCCATTTGCTGATCTTCGTTGTCCACCTTGGTTTTCTTCACTTCGTCCAGTACGCGCACGTAGGTTACGCCGCCTCCGGGGATGATACCTTCTTCTATGGCGGCACGGGTGGCGTGCAGGGCATCATCTACGCGGTCTTTCTTTTCCTTCATTTCCACTTCGGTGGCTGCACCTACGTGTAGGACAGC
>JALSKB010000075.1 GCA_026989035.1 Saprospiraceae bacterium
AACCAACCAGTTCTTTGGATTCTTTAAAAATTTTGCGGGAAGTTTCCTTCTCTTCAGGCGTGCCGAAGAAAAAGTTGTAAATTAAAATGCCCACGACCAGCGTGAGACCCCATTTGATAAGTTTGCCAAACATAATAACGGAGTTCAGGTGAATGAAAGAGCAATCGAAAGCCGGTTTTGGGGGGCAATACTGGATGTGCAGCTTTCAAAACCACTTCTTTTGCCCCCAAAGGTAGTACATTTCTAAAATTTCCAGCGGGCAAAACAACTCCAAACAACTATGCCCACACAAACCGAGACGTTCAACGAGTGTTTGGTACCGAATTGAGGAATTTCAATGGCGCCATCGGCCAGGGAGAGAACTTCTTCCGAAACGCCTCTGACTTCGTTACCAAAGACCAGGGCCAGGGGCTTTTCTCCCGACCAGTCAAAATCCTGTAGTGAAATGGAGTCGTGGGTTTGTTCGACCAGGTAAATGTCGTATTCCATTTGCCGCAAGGCAGAAAAAGACTCAGCTGTACGCTCAAAATAAGTCCAGGCCACGCTTTCGGTAGCTCCTATAGCTGTTTTGAGGATTTCCCGATGAGGCGGTTTAGCTGTAATTCCACAGAGGTAAATACCTTCCAGGGCAAAGGCATCAGCTGTGCGGAAAGCAGACCCCACATTGAGGCCCGATCGAATGTTGTCAAGGACCAAAATAATAGGTGTTTTACTTTGCTGCTTAAAAGCCTGTGGGGTCAGGCGATTGAGTTCAGCTGTCTGCTTTTTGTGCATGTTTACTCCAACTCGTATTGTTTGATTTTGCGGTAGAGGGTGCGTTCCGATATACCGAGTTCTTTGGCTGCATTTTTCCTTCTGCCCTTGTGTTTTTTAAGCGCTTTTTTGATGAGTTCGCGCTCCATATCCTCCAAAGACAAAATGGTCTCTTCGCTGATTTCTACTTTTGTCTCCGGAGGATGAATCAGGATATGGGGGTTGCTTTCCGGTCTAAAGGAGCTTTGTGCAGCCGCTTTATAAGTTGTCGTAGGTTCCGCTGCTGAAGCAAAAGCCTGAGGCATCTTGCTCATCGGGCTTTCGCCACCCAAATTAACCGGTAGTTGCAGCTTGTTCAGGGCAGCCATATCCAGTATAGCACGCTTCAATTCTTCGATTTGATGCCGCATATCAATCAGCAGTTGATAGAGCATTTCCCTTTCGGAAAACTCGTTGGCAGCCGTGCTAACTTCCGAAGGAGCGGAAAAGGCGGGGAGTCGTCCTTCGCGCAATTTAGGCAAGATGCTGAGCACCTGCTCGGCTGTTATGAGGCGATCTTCAGCCAGAACAGACAATTGGCCTACTACATTTTTCAGTTCTCGCACATTGCCCGGCCAGTGATAGGAAAGCAGCAGTTCCATGGCATCCTCCGTCAGGCGGATAGGTTCCATGTGGTATTTGTTGGCAAAATCCAGGGCAAATTTGCGAAAGAGCAAGGGAATGTCTTCCCGGCGCTCCCGCAAAGCCGGCACATGGATGGGCACCGTGCTAAGGCGGTAATAGAGGTCTTCTCTGAATTTTCCTTCCTGCACCCGCTTTTCCAAGTCCACATTGGTAGCTGCCAAAACCCTGACGTTTGTTTTCAGGCTCTTGGAAGAACCCACGCGCATAAATTCCCCGGTTTCGAGTACCCGCAGCAAATAGGTTTGCGTATCCAGCGGCATTTCGCCTATTTCATCCAGAAAAATGGTGCCCCCGTCAACGGCTTCAAAATACCCCTTGCGCTCATGAGTTGCTCCGGTAAAAGCGCCTTTTTCATGCCCGAAAAGCTCTGAATTGATGGTACCCTCGGGTATAGCCCCGCAGTTGATGGCGATAAAAGGGTTGTGCTTTCTCGGGCTCAGGGCATGGATCACCTTAGAAAAGGCCTCTTTGCCCACACCGCTTTCCCCGATAATCAATACCGTCAAATCGGTAGGCGCCACGCGCACAGCTCTGCTCAAAGCACGATCAAGCAAAGGCGAATGCCCTACGATGCCAAAGCGTCTTTTTATAGATTGAAGTTCATTCATCGGTTGGCTTAAGGGGATGCGATAAAACCTCTGAGGGTGGCACTGGTCGCCTCTTCTATCTGCACAAAAACGTAGTCACCGGGCTTTAAGCCGGGTTTCTTGGGAAAGACGATCATTTTGTTTTGGGAGTTTCGCCCCTTAAAGTCGTCTGTTGAGCGCTTGGAGTCCCCTTCTATCAGGACTTTAAAAGTTTTTCCCACATCGGCCTGATTATGGGCCAGGGAAATTTCATTTTGCAAGGCAATGACCTCTTGTAAGCGGCGTTTTTTGACTTCAAGCGGCACATCGTCTTTCAGCTTGCGCGCGGCCAAAGTACCCGGTCTTTCCGAATAATAAAACATGTAAGCCATGCTGAAGTTTGCCCAACGCATCATACTCAGGGTATCCCGATGTTCTTCTTCCGTCTCGGAACAAAAGCCACAGATGATATCCGTGGAAATGGCACAATCCGGCACAATGCGGCGTATGGCTCTGATGCGCTCCTCATACCAGGTTCTGTCGTAAGTGCGATTCATCAGAGCCAGAATTCGACTGTTACCCGATTGCACCGGCAGGTGAATGTACTTGCAGATGTTTTCGTATTTCGCCATGGTTTCCAGCACCTCATCCGTCATGTCTTTGGGATGTGAAGTGGAAAAGCGCACCCTCAAATCGGAATGCACTTCGGCTACCATGGCCAGCAGGCGGGCGAAATTTACCTGCTCACCCGTCTCGGGATTTTTCCAGTGGTAAGAATCCACGTTTTGCCCCAAAAGCGTTACCTCCCTATAGCCTTTTTCAAAAAGATCGGCAGCTTCAGCCACCACGGTAAAGGGGTCGCGCGAACGTTCACGCCCCCGCGTAAAAGGCACCACGCAAAAGGAACACATGTTGTCGCAGCCCCGCATGATGGAAATAAAGGCCGAAACACCACTTTCATCCAGCCGCAGGGGGCTGATATCGGCATAGGTCTCTTCCCTGGAAAGGAAAACGTTGATGGCTCTATGCCCTTCTTCCGCTTGGCGAACCAATTTGGGCAAATCGCGATAGGCATCAGGACCTACCACCAGGTCCACCAGTTTTTCCTCCTCCAAGAACTTCTTCTTCAAGCGCTCTGCCATACAGCCCAATACCCCTACCAAAAGGCCGGGCCGCTGCTGCTTGAGCTGATCAAAAATGCGCAAGCGTTTGCGCACCGTTTCCTCCGCCTTTTCCCGAATAGAACAGGTGTTGATGAAAATAAGCTCGGCTTTCGCCAAATCCCTCGTAGGAGCATAGCCCTCTGCCGCCAAAACCGAAGCCACGATTTCGCTGTCGCTAAAATTCATCTGACAACCATAGCTCTCAATATAGAAAAAACGCCCCGAAGAAAGTTCCTCCCCTTTTAGGTAAACCTCACCCTGCCGGCTTTCGTCTATCCGCCGCTCCAAAGACTCCAAAGTGGGATTCCTGTCGTACATGCACTTTCTACTTTGTTCTTAAGTCCTGCAAAGATACGGCTTTTTTCGTGATCGAGGTGATCGTCGTAACCAGCGTTATGTATTATACGTCACGCGTCACGCGTTACGAAATCTATCCTCAAAAAGCACGCTTTCTCTAAAAAAGCATGGCTTTGTTCCAAATCTAAGTTTCTTCTTTTGGCTTGATCCAAAAGAAGCGAAAGATCAAGGCCTGGCCAAGGCTACCAGCATGAACCAGCGGGTTGATATAAATATAAAGGAACCAGCGGGTTGACACCCGCTGCAACTAGGGGCCCTCCCGCCAGCCCGAAGATTTTATACTCAAGACTAAAGCAGACAATGGCATCAAAACAAAACGCAGGGCTAAATGGGTGCAGCAGATTGACACCTGCTGCGATTAGGGCCTGCTCTATGGAAATTTACCCT
>JALSKB010000076.1 GCA_026989035.1 Saprospiraceae bacterium
ATCGGCTAACCGGAGGAATGGATTCCTACCGACAGAGACGCACAAATTGTGCGTCTGTACGGCCGTGTATTTGATATGCGTTACGATCGTCACGATGATCACGTTCGTTACGTCGATCACACTGATCACGTGTGATTGCTTTTTCCTATCTTTGTCGTTTGAAACAGACGGTTAGGAGATGGTAAAGATCGGATCGATGTCTTTGGGAGATTTTCCCTTGCTCTTAGCGCCTATGGAGGATGTCAGTGATCCGCCTTTTCGCTTTTTGTGCAAGGAGCAGGGGGCCGATATGATGTACACGGAGTTCATATCGGTGGAAGGCCTGATTCGGGATGCGGAGAAGAGCCGTCAGAAATTGGACATTTACGATGAAGAGCGTCCCATAGGCATTCAGATCTTTGGAGCTAAGCTGGATTCCATGATGCGGGCGGCAGAGATTGTGGAAGAAGCCCGGCCCGAAGTTTTGGACATCAACTTTGGCTGTCCGGTCAAAAAAGTTGTCAATCGCATGGAGGGGGCCGGTATCTTGCGCGATATTCCCCGCATGATTCATTTGGCGAAAGCCACCGTAGAGGCAACTTCCTTGCCGGTAACGGTTAAGACTCGTTTGGGTTGGGATGCAGACAGCATCCGGATTGTCGAAGTGGTGGAGCGCTTGCAGGATGTGGGTGTGCAGGCAGTGAGCATACATGCGCGTACCCGCAAGCAAATGTATAAGGGGCATTCCGACTGGACTTGGATTGCCAGGGTCAAGGACAATCCGCGTATTCACATACCGATTTTTGGAAATGGAGACATCGACAGCCCGCAAAAGGCTTTGGAATACCGCGACAAATACGGCGTGGATGGCATCATGATCGGGCGGGCCAGCATTGGGAATCCCTGGATTTTTCGCGACATTAAGCACTACTTCGCTACCGGAGAGTTGCTGCCTTCGCCAAGTATTGAAGAGCGGGTGGATATGGCGCGCCGGCATTTGCTGCATTCCGTCCGATGGAAAGGTGAGAAGCTTGGCGTGCTGGAAATGCGCCGCCATTACACCAATTACTTCCGAGCTTTGCCGGACATCAAACCTTATCGCCTCAAACTGGTTACTTTGGATGAGCCGGAAGCTCTGTTGGAGGTCTTGGAACAAATTCGCACTGATTTTGCCGAAAGGCAAGATCAGAAAAACAGGCTAGCGTGCTAAAGCAAATAAGTGATAAAGAAAAACAACTGTTCTCAATCATAGCTCAAGCGGGAAAAGCTCTGGGGTATCCGGTCTATCTGGTAGGAGGATATGTCCGTGACCTCCTCTTGGAGCGCCCCTGTACCGATGTGGATGTCGTCTGTGTAGGCAGTGGCATCAAACTGGCAGAAGCTGTGGCGAGTCGTTTGTCTCCCCGGCCCAACTTAGTGGTGTACAAGCGTTTTGGTACGGCCATGATTCAACACCGTGAATACCAAATAGAATTTGTAGGAGCACGTAAGGAGTCGTACCGTAGTGATTCTCGTAAACCTATTGTTGAAAACGGCACCTTGGAAGACGATCAAAAACGCCGCGACTTCACCATCAATGCTTTGGCTATCAGCCTCAACAAAGAGGATTACGGCAAACTGATAGATCCCTTTGAAGGCAGGCGTGATTTGAAACAGCGCATTCTACGAACCCCGCTGGACCCCGACAAGACTTTCTCCGATGACCCCTTGCGCATGATGCGAGCCATCCGCTTTGCCTCTCAATTGGGGTTTACCATAGAGGATGAAACCCTCAGAGCCATACCCCGCAACAGGGAGCGCATACGCATTGTCTCCAAGGAGCGCATCACAACGGAGTTGAACAAAATCCTGATGACGGAAAAACCTTCCGTAGGCTTCAAGCTGCTGTTCGATACCGGGTTGTTGGAAATTATCTTTCCGGAATTGCACGCCTTGCAAGGGGTGGAAGTCAAAAAAGGCATTGCTCACAAAGACAATTTTTATCACACCTTGGAGGTGCTCGACCGTCTGGTGCGCTTTGCTGCCGGGTACGATGAAAAAAGCCTCCACCAAGCTGCACGTGAGCAATTGCCTGCAGTCATTCAGCAAGCAGCGCAAACAGAACTACAACAGCCCTCTTTCAAAGGAGAGCGCCCTGTAGAGAACCTCTGGTTGCGCTGGGCCGCCCTGCTGCACGATATCGCCAAACCCCCGACCAAACGCTTTGAAGAAAATGCCGGCTGGACTTTTCACGGCCATGAAATGGTGGGAGCGCGTATGGTCAAGCGCATCTTCAAACGCATGAAACTGCCCTTGGATGAGAAAATGCGCTATGTGCAAAAGCTCGTGCGCCTACACCTGCGCCCCATCAGCCTCACTAAAGAAGAAATTACGGACTCCGCCGTGCGCCGTCTGCTTTTCGAAGCAGGTGAAGATTTGGAAGATCTCATGTTGCTCGCCCGAGCCGATATCACTTCCAAAAACGACCGCAAAGTCAAGCGCTATGTGAAAAATTACGAGTACCTCTACAAGCGCTTGCAAGAAGTGGAAGCCAAAGATCACCTGCGCAATTGGCAGCCTCCGATAAGTGGTGAAGAAATTATGAAGACTTTTAACATACCCCCCTCAAAAACTGTGGGGCTCATCAAAGAAGCCATCAGGGATGCCATATTGGAAGGTGAAATTCCCAATGAGCGTCAGGCGGCTTATACCTATATGCTGCAAAAAGGGAAAGAACTGCTGGCAGAAGCCGGCAGTTAAAATCATTCCTGAAGCTGACAATCGTCATCTTTTTTAATCTCCAAAAGCCTTTTGTTTGTTACAGGATTGTGGCTTTTTCACTTTCCTCAACGCAAAACAAAAGTGTCATGACTCAAAATCTCGTCATAGGTCTGGACTTGACTCCGGTAGATGAGGTGATTCTTCAAGCTGTGAAGTCTCTGCCCGTGGCAGATGAAATACGCAGGATTTATCTGGTTCACGTGATGCGCGACCTGAGCATGCCGGATAACCTGGCGGCATCGTTTCAGAAGTTTTTTGCTCCGGAGCAGCCTTTAGATGAGCGCATGGAGAACGAAATGGCCCAAACAGCCCGGGAGGTGCTTGGGGAGTTGCCGGGAGTGACATTGTCGGTGGATGTGGTTGAAGGGCACCCCCAAAAAAAACTGTTGGAATGGGTGGAGTTGAAAAATGCCGATTTGCTGGTGTTGGGCAAAAAGAAAGTGGCTACGGCAGGTGGGGTGGTAGCCCGCCGCATAGCGTCTCAATCGTCTTGCAATACGCTCTTCGTTCCTTACAATTGGGAGCGCAAAATGGAAAACATTCTGGTACCCGTAGATTTTTCCGATAATTCCGCACGTGCTGTGGAGCAGGCGCTTTTGTGGAAGGAAAAGCAACCTCAGCTGCGGATTACCGCTTTGCACCTGGCCGACTACCTGCCTTCCGGCTATTACATGAACATCAAAGACCAAAATCGCTTCAATGAGTTGGTGCGCACAGCTGCCGAGGAGGCTTTTGAGGAGTTTTTCCACAGGGGCAAGTTCGACGGTTCTCAAATTGAGCGGGTCATTTTGGGTGAAGAAGACGGCAACATTCCCGAACGCATCATAGAATTTGCTAACTTGCGGAAAATGGATGCCATAATCGTTGGTGCTCGCGGGCATTCTGCCTTGCAGCGCTTTCTCTTTGGCAGCGTTACCGAGCGCCTTTTGTCTTATGCCTTTCGGCAAATGGTGTTCATCGTTCGGTAAGGGAAAAGCTTCGAAAGGCAAGTGTTTTGTACCGCTTACATGCCTATGCCCGCTGATAAAAAAACATCTTCCAAGACAAACGGCTTAGCCGATTTGCTCTCCTTTCTCAAGGGCCCCCGCAGCCGTTGGGCAGAGCTTTACTTTACCTTACGGGTCGCCCGGCAGTTTATCAAGGGCTTTCGCAAATTGCACTT
>JALSKB010000077.1 GCA_026989035.1 Saprospiraceae bacterium
GTTAGCGTCTGCAGCGAAAGACAAAAAGGCCGCCGCGCCACCAATTTCACATTCGTCTATAAACTCCTCTTTGGTAAACCCAAATACATCCATTGTCATTTGACAAGCAATCATCTGTACATCCAAATCCACACACATATCGCGCAATTCCTTAACCGTAGCCACATTCTTGTTCTTAAAGGTCTTTTTCATCAGGCTGGTCGCCAAATCTTCAAAGAAGGGGACGTTAGCCATGATGATGTTGGGAATGGGCCAGTTGATGTTCTGAAACCCCTCCGGGCCGAAAGGCATTTTCATCGGCATAGCCGGATTGCCCAAGGGCGACACCTTTGCTTTAATGTCCTTCTTCAACAGCGGAAGCCCGTAAAAAGTAAAAAAGATACCGACTTCCCAGTCCATGGCAGCGGCAGCAGAAGCGAGAATGAAAGGAGGATAGGCCCAGTCCAGCGTGCCGCGTGCAGAAATGATAGCGAGTTTGTTGGTTCCGTTTTCAGCCATGGCTTAGTGGGTTTTCTTGATCAAAAAGCGATACTTGTCTCCACCTTCCTCCGCAGCCAACAACTCGTGGCCCGTCTGACGAGCCCAAGCCTCCATATCCGGAATAGAACCCGGATCCGTGGCTACCATTTCCAAAACCTGCCCCACTTCCAACTGTTTCAAGGCTTTTTTCGTTTTGACAACCGGCATAGGACACATCAAACCGGTACAATCCAAGGTTTTGTCGGGAGTAACGTCTGCCATGATAGCTCTATTTTAAATGAATAATCCAACTTTTCCTCTGAAAAGCAGGGCTAAGTTAAAAGCTTCTTTTTAATTAAGCAAAAAAAACGGCAACATTTTTTTATATGAACATATATTCATATATGCGTCAAAAGCATTAACTCATTGATAATCAAGAGATAAAGAAAATTTTGCAGGGCCTACAAAATGTCCGACAAACGAAATATTTCAGCCTTATTTAGAAAGGATCTAATCAATTTTTAGCCTGAAAAGCAAAAAAACGAGCTGCAAAGGGAGCTTTAGCATCCAAAAAGAGCCTTTATTTGACCACTTCCATCCACATTTTGATGTCCGTTTTGGGGCGGTTGTTGGCATCCACGGCTTGCGCGGCAATTCGATCGATGACGTCCAAGCCTTTGATGACGCGCCCAAAGACCGTATAATTGCCATCGAGGAAGGGAGCGCCACCTATCGTTTGATAAGCTTTGCGCTGTTCCTGGCTAAAGCGTATGCCCGTCTGAGCCTCTATGCGATCCAGCTCTGCCTCGGTAAATTTCCGGCCGTGCACGATATAAAATTGCGAGCCGGAAGAGGCCTTAGTCGGATTAACGGCATCTCCTTGGCGGGCAGCGGCCAAAGCTCCTTTGATGTGAAAAAGGGTATCAACAAATTCTGCCGGCACGGTATAGCCCGGCCCTCCCATACCGAGTTGTTGCCCCGGGCGGGCATGGCGGGAGTCCGGATCTCCCCCTTGAATCATAAAACCCTGAATCACGCGATGAAAGAGCAAGCTGTCGTAAAAACCCTGCTCAGCCAGTTTCAAAAAATTGTCGCGGTGGCGGGCCGTGGCATCATACAGCTCTACCACCACATCCCCCAGCGAGGTATGGATGATGACCAGGCAATTTTCGGGTGCCTGTACGTAAACTTGCCGTTCTGTCACCTTGCTCTTCTTCCCCTTGTGTGCAGTGAGCCGTACGCGATAGTTGCCCGAATGCACATAAGTATGAGTCGGAGCTTCCGCCTCAGAGCTCGTCTCGTCGCCAAAATCCCAGCTGTAAGAATCGGCCCGCTTCGATTGGTTTTCAAATTGTACATCCAGTGGAGCTGTTCCGGAATGAGGGGTAGCTACAAAATGGGCTATCGGTCCACAACCGAAAAGCGAAATCACGACAAGGGAGGAAAAAAAGGCATAACCAATTCGATTCATTGCTCTACTTTAACGGTCATCGGAATATCTTTCAACGGACGGGCGGCAGCATCGGTAGTCTGAGCAGCAATTTGATCGACAACCTCCAAGCCCTCAACCACTTGACCGAAAACCGTGTATTGACCATCTAAAAAGGGTGCTCCTCCTTCCGTCTTATACTTCTGTCGCTGCTCTCGGGTGTAATGGATGCCATTGCGTTGTTCGATCTGGTCTAGCTCGGCATCCGTGAAAGGTCTGCCCTGTACGATGTAAAACTGCGAACCGGAGGAAGCTTTTTCGGGATTAACCTGATCGCCCTGCCGAGCAGCCGCAACAGCTCCTTTAAAGTGCAGATACTCGGGACGAAACTCCGCAGGTATAGTATAACCGGGCCCACCCATACCGAGCTGTTGGCCCGGGCGGGCGTGACGAGAATCGGGATCGCCCCCTTGAATCATAAAACCCTGCATCACCCTATGAAAGAGCAGGCTGTCGTAAAAGCCTTCTTCGGCCAGCTTTAAAAAGTTATCGCGATGCTGAGGTGTGCCGTCATAAAGTTCAATCAGCATATCACCATAAGGCGTAGAAATGCGTACCATAGGTTTCTTCGGCTTACAAGATGAAAAGCCCCCTAAAAGAAACAGGGCCAAAAAGAAAAAGGGTAAAGAGGCTTTCATAAATTTACATTTTTTAGCCCGACAAAGATATACAACTCTTGGAGAAACCCTGAAACAGCCACTGCGGTTTTAAATTTTCACTCGTCAAAAGTTTGTGCTATCCCCATTTCCCCTTCCGGAAAAGCCCTTACATCCGGAAGCCCAAATCTTCCTCTTCGACGGGTTTAACGGGTATAGAAGGAGGTTGCTCTCCGGCCTTTTTTTCCCTTTCGAGAGAAGGCTTAAAAACTTCCGGTTCTACCAAAGGCTCTACCGCTTCTACGAGCTCTTCGCCTCCGGTTTTTTCTTCCGCCTCAGTCATTTCAGCAGGCTTTGATGTCAACTCCAGACCAAAACGAGCAAAGAGTTTTTCATAGCTCCAGGCCGGAAAGCCCCGACGCTGTTTCAGCAAACGCACATATTCCTGCGAGCGCAAACCCAATACATCGACGGCAATGAACTGCCCCAATTTAAAATAAGACTCCCACTGCACCGGATCGAAAAATTGATCGGAAGTGGGTTCGTGTGGAAAGCTGGGATGATAAATTTTGTATTTGTAGGTATCGTAACTATCGGGTGTGCCGGCATGCCCGGCCACAGAAGAATCCGGCTTGCGCCCAAAGAGCCGCTTCCAAAAACCCTGCGTTTGCCCTGCACCGGTAGCCGGAGCAATGTTGGGCTTTAAAGTCGGTGCCGTTACCGAGGATTTCACATAAACCAGGGTGCCGAATTTCAACTTTTCAGGCCCGTGAGCCCCGCGTAAAGTCTCCAGATGAGCTTTCACCAAATCCGTAGCTCGCGTGTAAAGCGCCCTGCGCTCCTGCTCCGACTTGCCCTGAATGCGGCCTTTCACACTGACCAAAGGATTCCAGATGCCATCCGGCATGTAGTTTACCAAAACTTCCAGAGGGCGACCCGCATCGTCCAAAACGGGCTTACCCTCTTCATCGGTCAAGGGAAACTCATCCCACAAGCGGTACAAGTCGGCCACGGCAAATCGCCTTTGCGAATAGCCCGTAGAAGGGCGCGGACGAATGATTTCTTCCGGATTTTCCCCCGGGCGAAAACGAATATCCACGCCCAATTCATTCCGTGCACGAATGGTCAGGTTTTCCAAATCCGAAAAGGCAAAATCCGGGTCGGCACCGGCATCTACGGCTATAATGAGCCGACATCGCCGCCTCAGCAGCTCGTACACCGCCAGATTTTCAATATGACCCCCATCGGAGATATTCAACTTGTGGTTCGAAGTGCCGATCAAACCCAACAACTCGTAAAAAAAGTAAAAAGGCCACCACACGATATAAGGAGATTTCTTTTTCAAAGGGTTGTTTACCCAATACCCCAGGCGCAGGTTAAACAGGGTCATCAAAACGCTGAGCAATTTGTTGGAATAGATGCCCATACCAGGGTTAGCCGCTGCAGCTGAGATGGTGGTGGCTGCCGGCAAAGTCATCTCTTTGTATCCGGGATAAGTAGCTGTCTCCACATAACCCGACAACTTGGAGCCGCAAAACAGCGGAGACAACAAAAAATAGTCGCTAGCCTTGGCTCCCTTAAATTTTTCATCTCCCGAAGGGTTTTGCAAATTCAAACAGGTGTTGATTAAGGGATAAGGATTCATCCAATTTCTCGCTTCACCCTGCAACCTAAAAAGGTCTTTGAGCTTCATGTTCCGCTTGTCTCCAGCTTCTTTTAAAAAGGCCTCGGCCAGCTGTGCCCGATAAAAGCGATGAAAACTCAGGGCATTGGGGTTTAGAAAAAAGCCGAGAAACAAGGCAAAAACAATCACCAACAAATACCACCACGGGTTGTCCTGCAACACCTCCCAGGGCAAACGGGGCGCTATAGCATTTGGCGAAAGCCGCACAAGCAAAACAGGCACAAAGGAAAGCAGGCCGATAAAAACGACCAAAGCTTCCAATTGGTTAAACCAACGCGAAGTTTTTAAAGTGAATTTGGCCAGCAAATTGGCTACCAAATGCAAAATTCCCAATCCGGCGAGCAACAAAAGTAAATTCGGCAACACTCGTTCGGCATACCAAGCAGAAGCATCTCCTCCTATTTGACGGCTGCCTATCAACAAAGCCACCAAACGATAAACAGCCAACAAAACCACCACCAGCAAAACCGGGCTGAGCATGCTCATGGCCCAACTATACACATACCCCACCCCAAGCACCAGGCCGTTCCACAGCTTGGAAAACGGACTTTGCCCGGGAACTAAGTAATTGCCATAACTGCGCAAATGCTGTAAATCTCTCTCCTCAAAAAGTTTGTCGTAACGCCCCTCTGCCTTCAACTTGGCTTGAATGTACGAGGCCGTATAACCTCCTCCGGAAACCGAAGACAAATAATCGGCCTTCTCCAACAACCCAAAAGCATTTAACACCTTTAAAAAACCCAAATTGATGGTGGCCGAACGAATTCCCCCTCCGGAAAGAGCTATGCCAAACGAGCTCTCATCCAAATCCGGTGCATCCTCGCCAAACAAACGCCGGCGTCTTTCCCGCAAGGTTTCGCACTCTTGCCGAATAACTTCTTCTCTTTTGTACGTGTTTCGTTTCTTGCCGGACATAGCTGGGGATTTGCTCTACCTCAGCTTCAAAAAACCAAGGCACAAGTGAAGTAAAAATACTACAAATTAGAGGTGATTAACAATTCCAAATCCGTTGCTTTCATGTTAAACCTACGCCCCAAATAATCATTTGTCAGATAACCTTTGTACATATAGACGCCGTGGCGCAAATAGCGGTTAAAGAGCAGCATTTTCTCCAAACCTCCCAAGCGGGCGGCCTCCAACAGCATAGGCGTCATGATGTTACTGATGGCCGTAGAGGCCGTTCGCGAAAATTTGGATGGAATGTTGGGTACGCAATAGTGAATCACACCAAACTCTTCGAAAGTGGGGTTGTCCAAAGAAGTCATGCGCGAAGTGGCAAAACAGCCTCCCTGATCGATGCTGACATCGATGATGACAGCCCCCGATTTCATTTTGCGCACCATGTCTTCACTTACGACCACCGGCGTGCGCCCCGATTTGGAATGAATGGCGCCAATAGCCACATCGGCACGCATCAATTCTTTTTCCAGCGTAGTGGAGTCTATAGCCGAAGTGTAAAGCCTCCGCCCAACGGCATTTTGCAGGCGTTTCAATTTATAGACATTGTTGTCAAAAATGCGCACTTCTGCTCCTAAGCCTATGGCTGCATGAATGGCATATTCGGCAACAATGCCGGCCCCCAGAATGACAATGCGAGCGGGCTGCACACCGGAAATACCCCCCAGCAGGATGCCTTTCCCGCCCCGCGTAGTTGCCAACAGTTCGGCCGCTGTCAGTATAGCGCTGGTACCGGCCAATTCACTCATGATGCGTACAATGGGAAAGGTACCCCATTTGTCCTGGATGTACTCCATGGCCATAGCAATGACGTGTTTTTCGCGCAGCTTGGCCAGGTATTCCGCCGTAATGATGGGCAGTTGCAGTGGAGAGATCAACACCTGTTTGGGGCGCATCAGTTCAATTTCCGCCGGCGTCGGTGGAGCTACTTTGACGATGACATCCGAAGACTTGAAAACCTCTTGCTTGCTGACCACAATTTCAGCGCCCTTTTCCGAATACTCCAAATCCGGGAAAAAAGTCTTTTCGCCCGCACCGGCCTGAACATACACCTGATGGCCTTTGGCTATGAGCGTTTTGACGGAAGCCGGAACCAAAGCAATGCGATTTTCCTGCAGCGTTTCCTCTCTGGGTATGCCTATGCGCAGAGATTCTTTCTGAGCTTTTTCAACCTCTGCCATCTGTGGCTGTGCTTCGTAATAAGAAGAGAGTAGAGATTCCGGAACAGGTATTTTCTTTTTGGGATCACTCATTGGTGCGGGCTTAACTGATCATGGCGAAAACGGAGACCGACATCGGCCCATAGTCTCGCTGAGCTACAACCCGACCACTTGGATCGGGCTGTGTAGATTACAAAAGTACAATTTTTCGCACAGACGTTCCTTCCTCTTCAATGCTGACCTTGAGAACTTCTTCATCGGAAAGCAGCGGTTCGATCAACTGTGGCCATTCCACAAAACACCAATGACCTGCTGCCAAGTATTCCTCCAAGCCAATATCAAGGGCTTCCGCCAAACTCTTCAAGCGATACAAATCCATGTGGCAGATGATCTGCTCTCTGCCCTTTTCATCCCGATAAGCATACTCGTTAATCAGGGAAAAAGTAGGGCTACTGACCAAGTCTTGGCTACCAAGAACGCGGCAGAGATGCTGAATAAGGGTGGTTTTGCCAGCGCCCAGCTCTCCATAAAAAAAGAGTACCTTTTTGTTTTGCCTTTCGGCAAATGCCAGCACTTGCCGGGCCAGCTGCGGCAGTTCATCCCGAGAGCCTATGCGTATTTCCACCGGCCGAATTTATTTTTTTCGCTTGAAATCACCTCGTTTCCAGGCATCAAAAAACTGCTTCCAGGCAAAAGGGTTGAAGATGTTCATGGGAGGAGTCTGCCCGATGTAGTAATTGGCATTGGCTTGCTGACGCAGATAGTAATCCGCATTCTCATTGGCATCCATAACGACGCCATACTGCATCTGCTGCAACCGTTCATTGGCCAAATTGCGCATAGCTCGCTCTTGCATTTCCGACGAAACATCCATAGCCAGAAACTCCAACTTGAAATGTTCTTTACTCGGCCAGGGAAACACCACAGCTGTGGGCAAATTCACCGTATCGCGGGTCATCAATTGCACCATAGAATAGCGATCGTCCACCAGAGAATCCGGCACGGCAAATTTCACCGTTTTATAGCCCACGGCCGAAAATTCCAGGGAATCACCTCGTTCTACGACGAGAGAAAAAAAGCCGTTGAAGTCGCTGTAAGTTCCTCTCCATTTGCCCAGGACATAGATGTTGGCATAAGGCACCGGCACCAAGTGAGCCTCATCGGAGCCATCCAGCACCAAACCACTGAGTTGAATGAGATTCGGCTCCTGCTGAGCTTGCAAAAGCTGGAGGGAAAAGAGCGAAAACACAAAGACAAACAAAATACGCATAAGCCTTCTGGTTCTAAGCCCGACCTGCCTCTCTTCTCTGCAGGCAGGACTTCATCGGGTTTCAAGGTTTGTTTTCAGCCCCAACTCAAAAAGCCGAGGCACGTAAATAAGTGGCTTTTCCTGCCATACAGCTGAAAGGAGCAAGGCCTTACCCTTTAGCAATTTTTAAATACGCTTGTCATGCCTCGGTTAACGGACTCACTTAGCTGCCCGAGTTGGCTTTTTCGTGGACCGTTTACCGACTTTTCGCTTTTGCAAAGCCAGAGCCAAAACCTCCTCAGCCCTTTCCACGTAGTGAAACTTCAGGCCCTTGATGTATTCCTGCTTGATCTCCTCAATATCCTTTTGGTTTTCCCTACAAAGGATAACCTCTTTAAAACCAGTGCGTTTGGCAGCCAGGATTTTTTCTTTGATACCCCCCACGGGCAAAACCCGGCCCACCAGGGTTACTTCGCCGGTCATAGCCAAATGAGATCTTACTTTACGGCCTGTAAAGGCGGAGGCCAGAGCAGTTAAGATGGTAATGCCTGCCGAAGGTCCATCTTTGGGGATAGCACCCTCCGGTACGTGGATATGCACATCTTGCTGATCGAAAAGCTTAGGGTCGATGTTCAAGTCTTCGCTATGCGCTTTCAAGTAGCTGAGTGCCGTAGTCGCCGACTCTTTCATCACCGTACCCAAATTTCCCGTAAGGGTGAGGTTTCCACGCCCTTTGCTCAGGCTCACTTCAATGAGCATAATTTCTCCGCCCACCCGAGTCCAGGCCAAGCCCATGGCTACGCCGGAAACTTCCGGCACCAGGTAGATATCTTCCAGGTAGCGAGCAGGACCGAGGATTTCTTTGAGATGTTCGGGCTTAATGCGCTTTTCATAAGGCTCATGCATGGCCACTTTTTTGGCCACATACCGCATGACCGCTGCTATGCGGCGATCCAGATTGCGCACCCCCGACTCACGAGTATAGCCTCGAATGATACGCCTCAATGCAGGGACGGTAATGCTCACCTGTTTGGTTTTCAGCCCGTGGTTTTCCCGTTGCTTCGGTATGAGATGTCGCTTGGCAATGTGCACTTTTTCCTCGGTGGAGTAGCCGCTAAGCCAGATAATTTCCATGCGATCTCGCAGAGCCGGCTGTATGGTCGTCATGGTGTTGGCCGTAGCGATGAAAAGAACCTTAGACAGATCGTATTCCAACTCGAGGTAATTGTCGTAAAAAGAAGTGTTTTGCTCGGGGTCCAACACTTCCAACAAAGCCGAGGAAGGATCTCCGCGAAAGTTGCTGCCGACTTTGTCTATTTCATCAAGCACAAAAACGGGATTGGACGTACCCGCCTTTTTCAGGCTTTGGAGAATGCGCCCCGGCATGGCTCCGATGTACGTTTTGCGATGACCCCGAATCTCCGATTCATCGTGTAAGCCCCCCAAAGACATGCGAATAAAACTGCGATTCAAAGCCCTGGCAATAGAGCGGCCTAAAGAAGTCTTCCCTACTCCCGGAGGGCCTACCAAGCACAAGACCGGTGCTTTCATATCGCCTTTCAGCTTTAAAACCGCCAAATGTTCGAGGATGCGCTCTTTGATTTTTTCCAAACCGTAGTGATCCGCATCCAAGACCTTTTTCACTTCCTTTAAATCGAAATTGTCTTGCGAGTACTCCTGCCAGGGCAAATCCAGCAAGAATTCGAGGTAATTGAGCTGAATGGAATAATCGGGCACTTGCGGATTCATCCGCAGCAAGCGACCGAGTTCCTTTTCAAAGTGATCTGCTGCGTATTTAGGCCACTTTTTCTGAGAAGCGCGTTCGCGCAAGCGATTGACGATTTCCGTTTGGGGATCTTGCCCCAGCTCTTCTTGTATGGTCTTGAGTTGCTGGCTGAGGAAATAATCGCGCTGCTGCTTTTCGATATCGGTGCGGACTTTGGATTCTATCTGATCCTTTATTTCCAACACTTGCACCTGATTCTTCAAAATTTCCAGCAGCATTTCGGCCTTCTCCTCCAGCACGTCAATTTCCAGCATTTTTTGTTTGAGCTCCACTTTGACATCGGCAAAGTTGCCAACCATAAAGTTGAGCAAGAAGTTTTTGTTGGACATGCTGTGCAACAAGGCCATGGTTTCGGAAGGGATATGCTGAGAAAGCTCTACAATCTCCATCATCTCATCCATGAGGCTGGAGATCAAAGCCTCCAGCACCACCTCATTGATGATCTTCGGCTGCTCCAAAAGTCTGATATCCCCTTCCAAGAAAGGATATTCTCTAATCAGTTTTTTAAGGCGGAAGCGCCGACGCCCTTGCAAAATGGCCGTAAACGAGCCATCCGGCAAATGAATGATTTTTATGATTCGGGCGATGGTGCCCACGCGGTACAGATCTTTGAGCTTGGGCTCCTCGACTTGTCCGTCTTTTTGCGAAAGCACCGCTACATAACGCCCTTCCTGGCGATTGGCCTCCTGTATAGCCGCCACAGAGCGGGGCCGCCCCACGTTAATAGGCAAGACCACCCCGGGAAAAACGACCGTATTGCGCACAACTAAGATGGGAAGTTTTCCGGGGAAATCCTCATCCGCCTCCAGCATATCGTTTTCCAACGAAAACAATTCGCCTTCCTGTTCCAAATTTTCCTTTAAGGAAAACAATTCATCCAAAAAGTTATACATATTGCGTTTTTTCTTTGAAGTACAAACTCAAACCGTTTGTGACAATTGAATAGCAAGCCCCTTCTCCGCCCTTCTCCGCGCTTACCGACAAACGGTTACCTCACCAGAAGCTTTCCGCAAAGCCGAGCTCAAGCTCGAGCTTTTTCCACCCGGCCCATGCTTACAAAGCAGCAGCAGCTTCCAGCTTCAAGTTCTCAATAATAAACGTCTGACGGGCCGGAGTGTTTTTGCCCATGTAATAAGCTAACACTTCGTCCAGCTTAGTGTTCTCTCGAAGCAGCACGGGTTCCAAACGAATGTTCTCTCCAATGAAATCGCCAAATTCCGAAGGAGAAATTTCTCCCAGCCCCTTAAAACGGGTGATCTCTGCTTTGCCTTTCAAATTCTTGACGGCTTCCTCTTTCTCAGACTCGTTGTAACAATAAAAGGTTTGCTGCTTATCTCTGACGCGAAAAAGAGGCGTTTCCAAAATATAGAGATGACCTTCACGCACCAAATCGGGAAAGAACTGCAAGAAGAAAGTCAACAGCAAGAGGCGAATGTGCATGCCATCTACATCGGCATCGGTAGCAATCACCACGCGGTTATAGCGCAGGCCGTCCAAACCGTCCTCGATGTTTAAAGCGTGCTGCAGGAGGTTGAACTCCTCATTTTGATACACCACCTTGCGCGTCAGGCCATAGCAGTTTAACGGTTTTCCGCGCAAGCTGAAGACCGCTTGGGTCTGTACGTCCCTCGCTTTGGTGATGGAGCCGCTGGCCGAATCACCCTCCGTGATAAAAATCGTGGTGCGCAGTCGATCTTCCTCTTTGCTACTGCGGCTGCCGTCGTTGAAGTGAATGCGGCAGTCCCTCAGTTTTTTGTTGTGCAGATTGGCTTTCTTGGCTCGTTGATTGGCCAATTTCTTAATGCCTGCAATTTCCTTGCGCTCGCGCTCCGATTGCAAAATGCGCTTCTGTAAAGCCTGAGCAACTTCCTTGTTCTTATGCAGGAAATTGTCCAACTCGCGCTTGAGGAAATCCGTCATAAAAGCTCTGATGCTCGGCCCCTCCGGCCCCATATCCACCGAGCCGAGCTTGGTCTTGGTCTGAGACTCAAAGACAGGATCTTCTACCCGCACACTGACAGCTGCTATCACGGAAGCCCTGACGTCTCGAGCATCGTAGTTCTTGTTGTAAAACTCCCGAACGGTCTTTACCAGCGCCTCTTTAAAAGCATTCAAATGAGTACCTCCCTGGGTAGTGTACTGACCATTGACAAAAGAGTAGTACTGCTCTCCGTAGTGCTGACCATGCGTAAGCGCTACCTCCACATCTTGCCCCTTCAAATGGATGATGGGATAGCGAAGCTGCTCGCTGCTCGTTTTGCGCTCAAGCAAATCTCTGAGACCATGGCGGGAGTGAATCAGCTTGCCGTTAAAGCGAATCTTAAGCCCTGCATTCAGATAAGCATAGTTCCAAAGTTGATCTTCGATAAATTCCTTTCGGAAACGATAGTCGCCGAAAATCTCATCATCCGGCCAAAAAATCACCGCAGTGCCATTGGGCTCGCTCGTCTTCGCCAAACGATGCTCTTTCACCTTCTCTCCCCGCTCAAATTCCGCTACCTTCATCTTTCCGTCTCGCACCGACTTGACGACAAAGCGACGCGAAAGGGCATTCACGGCTTTGGTTCCTACACCATTAAGCCCTACCGATTTCTTAAAAGCTTTGGAATCGTATTTTCCTCCGGTATTGATTTTAGACACACATTCCACAACCTTGCCCAAAGGAATACCTCGGCCATAATCTCGCACTTCTATCCTGCCGTCTTTTTCCATGTTCACGACGATCTCCCGGCCGAAGCCCATAACATACTCATCTATTGAATTGTCCAGAACTTCTTTTAACAATACGTAAATCCCGTCATCCGCAGCAGCACCATCTCCCAACTTACCGATGTACATCCCCGGCCGAAGACGAATGTGCTCTTTCCAATCCAAAGAGATGATGTTCTCCTCTGTATAATTCACTTTTTGCTTACTCATGATGCAAAAGCATTAAATCCCTTGCAAAGGTAAGACATTTCCCCCGCTCGGAAAAGATGCTATACCCAAACCGAAAGGGTTTAGGTATGTTTACGACTCGCAAACGAGCAAAAGATAGGGAGTTTGGGACAAGTTGGGCTCACCCATCCCAAACCATTCCAGGTACACCTAGCGAATAAGCTGAATTTTCCAGCTGCCCACTTCTCCACCGGCAGACACCCACCGAAGCCAATACATTCCGGAAGGGAATTCTCCCAAATCCAATGCTTTTTCTTGACTTCCCGTCGGCAAGGCAAACCGTTTTAACAACTTGCCGCTGGCATCATACAAACGAGCTTCGGCAGAAGCATGTAAAGGCTTATCCCAATAGAGCAAGCAAGAGCCTCGGGTCGGATTTGGCGAAAGCCCAACCCCCTTCAACATAGGTTCTTCAAGGTTGGTCTCCGGGTCATATACAGCCCAAACTTCGACTGTGTCCGAAGAGCAAAATACACCTTGTGTAGAAACCTGCCAATCAAAAAAGTAATAGTAATAATCCTGCCCGAAGTTGCTGTCGTAAATTCTCAACAGATCCGGCACCTCATAGGGATAGTTTACCCCCTCCTCCTTGTTTCGCTGCAAGCGGGGGCTGTCAAAGCCAAAGCTCTGTTGATTGACTGAGGCATCCGTAGTCAGTTGCAAACCCGTTCCGACAGGCACTTCAAAACCCAAAGCCAGGGTGCTCTCACCTTCCGGGATATCCACTGTCAAACCTTGCCATTCATTGCCCGACTCGTCGAGTAAGACTATTCTGCGTTCACCGGGCATATCGGTATAAACCGTAACTTCCTCCAGCGTAAAGGGTTGGTATGCATCAAAAATCAAAGATCCGTTGTATTGGTTGCCACTGTAAAGATCATTACCGGCCGGACCCGGCTCTCCCGTTTCCGCATCAATCGGAGCTTCCAGCGTATCCCGATTAAACACCCGGTAAATCGCTGTTGAGTTTAAAGGAGGGGTAGTGAAATCCGAACCCGTTGCCAGCAAATTACCCGATTCGTCCAACCAGTGCAAATTACCCGAAGAAACCATTGCAGTCAAATGTGCCTGTTGACCCTCTTGCTGAAAAGTATCATTTTGAACTTGTGGCGTTTCAGGTTGAAAAACATAGACCTCGATCTCATTGGAAACAAATGTTTCACATAAGCCCTGGATGCTCACGGAATAAACTCCGGAAGTGCTTACTTCTATGCTTTGCGTGGTATCACCGGTATTCCACAAATAAGAGGCCGCCGGCGTACTACTCAACAAAACAGAGGAGCCATGGCAAAAGGAGGTGTCTCCCTGGGCCGTAATCTGAGGGGTTTCGTCCGGATCTACCACCACTTCCACGGCCGGCGAAGTTCCTTGGCAACCCAGGCTGTCGGTAATCATCACCGAATACGTGCCGGCTTCCGCGACCACAATACTCTGACTGACTTCCCCGCTACTCCAAAGATAGGCAGAGGCGTCCGGAGCCGTAAGTGTAACACTCTGCCCACTGCAGAAAGTTAAAGGCCCACTGGCCTCTATAGCAACGCTCTGTACCACACAGCCCTCTTCCGATATCTGCAAAAACTGATCGGCCGACACATTTTGTAAAATCGTTGTTCCTCCGGCCGGCCAATAAACCACCAAAGAATCCACTTCTGTATAGGTGCCCAAACCAAAATGCAAAGCCAAGCTGTTGCTAATCCCATAACTTTCTCCTGCTCTCACTTCGCGCACCTGAACGCCCCAAGGCCCGAAAATTTTGACCTTGGCACCCACTGCCGAACGATTGCTCTCCTCACCGGTAAGCTGAACCGTTAAAAAGTGATTGTCGTTGCCGTCGTTTAACCAGATCACATCCTCAATGACCGAAGGCGAAGTGTAGATGTTTGCATAACCCGCATAAACATCTATAAAACCGTCGTGGTTCAGGTCTCCCAAAGCAAAAGACTCCATGACGTTGTCGTTAAAGGGGTTCGTCACCTCCGTAAAAGTCTTGTCCCCATTGTTGAGAAACAAGTGTTGAGAGCCTCCGGCAACCAGAATATCCACATAGCCGTCGTTGTCGAAGTCGCGCATCAGCCCTTGTATGGGAAAGTTGGTCGAAGGCAAACCACTTGCTGCCGTGATGTCTGTAAAATGCCCTGTACCATCGTTTTCCAACAACATATTGGGCACATCGTGATTGGTGATGAAACAGTCGAAATCTCCGTCGTTGTCAATGTCAGCAAAATCGGCCGTCCAAGACTGTGCTCCGATTTTGAGACCGAACAGACCGGCTCCTTCGAAATAATTCCCATTGCCGTCGTTGACAAAAAGCGCATTGATGCGACGGGGATCAGTGGGGTCACTCACCCCCTGGCGGCATTTGGCAATGTAGAGGTCGAGGTCTCCATCGCCATCAAAATCAGTCCAAACGGAACCGTAGTTGCCCGAGTTATCCGAAGGTGGGAGAGTACTCATGTCAATCCACTCATCTGCCTCTAAAAAATCTCCCGAACCATCATTACCCCAGATACGGCTCTCGGCATCGTCATGACAGACAAAGGCATCCAGCCAGCCGTCATTGTTGATGTCAGCCAGATTGGAACACTGAGCAAAGATGGAAGAATTCGGCAAAGTAATCAGCTCAAAGGTGCTGCCGTTTTCGCTGAATTTAACCAACTTGATTTGATCATAAGCTCCACCGGTAAGCACGTCTGCATGGCCATTGTTGTCCACATCGGCAGCACACATGCTCCACTGCGACACCTCGGAAACCTCTACTACCTGCACCGTTTGAAAAGATCCATCGACCTGTTGATACTCAATCACCAAAAAACGGGCGTCATCCAGGTGGGCAATGTCGTCTAAACCGTCGCCGTTCATATCCAATACAGCTATGGCCACCCCGCTATAAGCAGAAAAATCGGGAATGAGCTGGTTGCTGTTTGTAAATGAAACCTGGGCTGTCAATGCAACTGAAAACGAGAGTGCAAAACTCAAAAAATAGAAACTTTTCATCAGTGGTAAGGGTTATATTTTTCACTGGCAAGATACCCTTTTTTGCCTTTCGGCAAAGTTCAACCGAGCAAAAAAATGTCGCTTTACAGCCAATAATGAAAAAAAGGCCCTTTCCGCCCAAAAGGAAAGCCAAACCGATCAAACCAAAAGGGTTTGGGATATCCCCGGCGCGAAGTGGATTGGGAAAAGGAGTACTCCGTCGATATGGTTTCCTCCGAGGCGCAAAACGCAGGTGCAGCCTGAGCTGCGGTAGGGCTTGGCAAGGCAGGCAGAGGCCGCCACGGCAAGTGAACAATTCCCAAACCAATTCACTACGGGTATAAAAGCACAAAACCACTGAAAACACAAAAGCCCCCTACAGTGAAAAGTTTGTACCTCCCAGCAAATATTCGAGTGCAAAAAAACGAATCTTTAAACGCATACACCCAATGAAAATCACGCTCATCGGTGCCGGCAAATTGGGCAATCATCTGGCCGTAAAGCTGGCAGCATGTGGAGAAAAACTCTTGCAAATCTTCAGTCGAAAAGCCGAAAAAGCCGCTGCACTGGCCAAACAAACAGGAGCCTCTCCTTGCCACAGACTTGAAGAGATCTCTGCCGGTGCCGACCTTTACCTGCTCTGCGTCGCCGATGACGCCATAGGCGAAGTAGCCAAAAACTTGAGAAAAACCTTGCCCAAAGACAGTTTTCTGGCTCATACCTCCGGTAGCCAGCCTTCAGATTTACTGGGCCAAGACCAAGAACGACGGGGCGTTTTCTACCCCTTGCAATCCTTTAGCCCGGATAAGACCCCCGAATGGAGTGAAATACCTTTTTGCCTCTATGCCTCCCAAAAAGAAGATGAAAAACTCCTGCTCCAATTGGCCCGAAAAATATCTTCCAGAACTTACCTCCTCGACGATCAACAGCGCAGTGAACTCCACCTGGCAGCTGTCTTCGCCAACAACTTCACCAACTACCTGCTGTCCATAGCTTATGAACGCTGTGAACAACACGACATCCCCTTCGACTTGCTCCACCCCCTTATCTTGGAAACAGCCCGCAAAGCCGTCAACCAACCTCCGCCGGCTCGACATCAAACCGGACCTGCCGTGCGAAACGATCAGAAAACCATCCAAAAACACCTGCAACAACTCCGGCAAAACCCTTCTCTCCAAAAACTCTATGTCCTACTCACCGAAAACATTCGCAAGTAAGTACCCTCCCCTCCTTCCCCTCCCTATCGAATTATCCGGAGCACCAAAGTCATGACTGATAAAAATCAATCCTAATCCTGATTTTTCTCATAACCCACACCGGCCAAGGCCTACATCTTTGCAACGAGTCCAAGATGGGAAAACGCCCGAGAAGGATCCCATCCATTTGCCTCATACGTCCTAACCAAATGGAACCGGCCTGAATCTCTCCTCGAGGTTCGGGCTTTTTGCCATTGAGACCTTCCTTGAAGGTGTAAGTTCCACATGCTTACAATTCAAAAAACTCAAAATACCAATATACCCAAACCGAAATGGTCTGGGACATTTATGGCGTGCAAGCGGGCAAAAGATAGGGAGTTTGGAAGGCGTCAGCCTCCCAAACCACTTCTCCATGAGCATTCATATCAAAACATTTAGCCCCAATTAATGAAGCTTTTGTCTGGCATATTGCCAAGAAAACTCATACCTTTCTCAACGCATAGCGTTTTCTTTGCAGTTGCCGCTTCAAACAGCCGGACAAAGCTATGCTTTTTGCTTTTCGACCAAGAATTTGAACAAACAGACCTGACATGAAACACCTCTTCCCCTTGCTTTTTCTGCTACTCTATGCCAAACAACAACCGCTGCACGCCCAACAAGCAGAAGTATATCACCGCGCCAAAGTCTCCCTCATAGAACGCGACATCCTTCAATTGGCTCAACTCGGCATAGAAACCGACCACGGCCAACTCGCTCCCGGGCGCTTTCTCATCAGCGATTTCTCCGAAAGTGAAATCGCCCTCATGAAAAAGGCAGGCTTCGATTGTGAGATTCTCATTCCGGATGTCAGCAGCTACTATGCCGACCCCAAGCGCAACAAAGAAACAAGGGCTTTCGCCAAATCTCAAAATTGCCAAATCAATGGGGGCGACTGGGGCTATGAAACGCCTGAGCACTACCAAGACGGCTCCATGGGTGGTTATTTCACCTTTGCCGAAATGGAAGCCATACTCGACCAAATGGCCGCTGAATACCCCAACCTCATCACGCCCAAACAAATCGCGGGATACTCCCATGAAGGGCGCCCCATCTATTGGCTACGCGTATCCGACAACCCCAATCAAGATGAAAACGAACCGGAAATTCTCTACACCGCCTTACACCACGCCCGCGAACCGAACAGCCTCTCCCAAATGATTTTCTACCTGTGGTATCTGCTCGAACACTACGGCTCCGATCCCGAAATCCAATACCTGCTCGACAATACCGAAATGTATTTCATGCCTTGCGTCAATCCCGACGGCTACGTCTATAACGAAACCACCAACCCCAATGGAGGTGGCCTGTGGCGCAAAAACCGTTGGGTCAGTCCCGACGACAACGAAACGTACGGCGTGGACCTCAACCGCAATTACGGCTACCAATGGGGTTACGACGATTTCGGCTCTTCTCCCAATCCGCAAAGCAACGTCTTTCGCGGTACAGCTCCTTTCTCCGAGCCGGAAACTCAGGCTGTAAGACAATTGGCCAACCAACACCAATTCCAAATAGCCCTTAACTACCACACCTACGGCAATCTCTTGATTCACCCCTGGGGTTACAACGATCAACCCACCACAGAAGACGACCTCTTCAAAAGTTTTGGCCAGGCCATGACCCAAGACAACGACTTCCTCATAGGCACCGGCGTGGAAACCGTCGGCTACATCGTCAATGGCGACAGCGACGACTGGATGTACGGAGAACAAACGGAAAAACCCCGCATCTTCTCCATGACGCCCGAAGTCGGCCCCAGCTTCTGGCCTTCGGCTTCCCAAATTGACGATTTAAACAAATCCGTCATGAAACAAAACCTCGTAGCCGCACACCTGCTGCTCAATTATGCAGAAGCCAAAGAAATTAACTCCCAGGCATATCTCTACGAAGAAAACGGCCAAATCCAAATCCTGTTAAAAAAATACGGCCTGCAAGCCGGAAGCATCACGTTCTACGCCGAAGCGCTCGAAAACTACCTCGCTGTAAATGCCTCAGCCCAAACCTTCTCCCTGAACCAACTGGAAGAAGTCGCCCTCGACATTCCTTTCTCCATATCCGAAGACGCCGAACAGGGCGACCCCCTTACTTTTGTCCTGCATATCGACAACGGTCTGTGGGCCTACACCGACACTTTAAAGAAAACCTATTTGCCCGGAGATGAAGAAGTCCTGTTCAGCGACCAGGCCAATGACTTTTCCCAATGGGCAAACCAAGGCTGGGGCATCACCACGGAAGATTTTGTCTCCCCGCCTTCTTCCATCACAGACAGCCCCAACGAACTCTACGGCAACGACCAAAACAAATTCCTGTTGCTCACTCAACCCATCGCCTTAAGTGAAGATGCCTTGTTAGCCCAGCTCAGATTCCAAACCAAATGGGAAATAGAAAACAACTGGGATTACGTGCAGGTCTTTGCCTTCACCGAAACCGGCGACACCATTCCCTTATGTGGAAAATACACCAACAGCGGCACGGGAAATTTCCAGCCCACAGGACAACCCCTCTACGACGGAACACAAAATGAATGGGTTCAGGAAGTCATGGATCTCTCCGATTTCATCGGCCAGGAGGTGCAAATAGCTTTTTTGCTGCGCTCCGACCAGTACCAGCAAATGGATGGCTTTTACTTTGACGACCTGGAAATTGTGGTCATCATGCCACAGCCTGTCTCCAGCACCGAAGTATCTCTTGTAAGTCACATGCAGCTCAGCCCTAACCCGACCGGGGGCAATGCCCACCTCAGTTTTCAGGTAAAAAAAGCAGGCCCTCTTCAAGTTCGGGTTTATTCGGCTGCAGGCACAGAGCAATTCCGCCTTTCGGCAAATGTTGAGCCGGGGCGCAACAGCATTTCCATCCCCTCTGCACAACTTCCGGTCGGCATGTATTTCGTACGAGTAAAATCGAAGGAAGGTAGCCGCACACTCTTGCTCAATAAGGCCTTCTAATCAAAAAAAGGAAAGAAGAAGAACAGTCCGAGCTGCTCCCGGCAAATTGCCTTGAAGCAGATCGGACTGTTTCACAACTGATGAATTCCCTTCACAAAACGAATGGATCCGGTGGCCGAGCGCATGACGATGCTGTGGGTAGTAACGCCACCCCGACGATCGAAATGAACCCCTTCTAAAAAGCTACCTTCGGTAATGCCCGTAGCGGCAAAAAAGGTGTTGTCGGAACGCACGAGTTTTTCCAAAGTGAGGATTTCCGAGAGGTCCACACCGGCTTCCGCCAAACGGCGCTTTTCCTCTTCCTTCTGAGGTGCTCTTTGCCCTTGCATGCCACCGCCCAAAGCCTTGACAGCACAAGCCGCAATGACACCCTCCGGTGTTCCGCCTATACCCATGAGCACATCCACACCCGTACCGGGAATGGCCGCCATAAGAGCACCCAATACATCGCCATCGGTATGCAGACTGATGCGAGCACCGGCTTTTCTAATTTCGGCGATGAGCTCCCGATGCCGTGCTTTGTCGAGTACAAAAACCGTTAAATCCGCCACTTCCCGCTCCAACGCTTCCGCTATGCGATGCAGGTTTTCGGTTGGAGATAGGCGAATGTCAATGGCGTCTTTGGCCTTTTTCTCTACGACCAGTTTGTTCATGTAGAAAGAATCTCCGGGATCCCACATGCTGCCGGCCTCTGCCAAACCAATAACCGCTATCGAGTTAGGTCTGCCATAGGCCAGTAAGCGCGTGCCTTCTACCGGATCTACGGCTACATCGACTTTGGGGCCTTTGCCATTGCCGACCTGTTCACCATTGTAAAGCATGGGAGCCTCGTCTTTCTCTCCTTCTCCAATGATGACCGTGCCTTGCATGTTCACGGTTTTCAAAAAGGCCCGCATAGCATCTACAGCAGCACCGTCACCACCTTCTTTATCGCCCAGCCCCATAAAGCGGGCTGCCGAAATAGCTGCTGCCTCGGTAACCCGCACCAGCTCCATGGCCAGATTGCGATCGGGTTTTAGGTGTTCCGAACTCATACCGTTACCCCCTTTTCACCAAGGGCAGCACGGACAGCCTCCAAGCTGCCTTTGGAAAGCAGTTTCTCCGATTTGTGATCGATAAACTCGGCATAGGCTTCAATAAAAGCATTACCCGGCTTGCGAAAATCGAAAACCTCGGGATGATCCCTCAGGTATTCGCGATGCACGCGCGTCCAGACGAGACGGCCATCGGTATCTATATTGACTTTCGTTACCCCCAGAGGTACTGCCTTGGCAAATTCATCGGGATCGACGCCTTTAGCCGAGGGGTCCAGGCTGCCACCTGCCGCATTGATGCGGGCCACTTCCTCCGCCGGTACCGAGCTGGAACCGTGCATGACTAGGGGAAAGCCCGGCAAACGCTGTTGAATAGCCGCAATGCGATCAAAGTGCAAGCCCTGATTGCCCGTAAATTTATAGGCCCCGTGACTGGTGCCAATGGCTACGGCCAGGGAGTCGCAACCCGTAAGTTTGACAAATTCCAAAGCCTCATCGGGATCCGTCAACATGGCGTGTTTTTCATCGACTTGGATATCCTCTTCCACACCTCCCAGCATGCCCAACTCCGCTTCTACACTGATGCCGCGTTGGTGAGCACGTTCCACGACTCTGCGGGTAATTTCGACGTTTTTCTCAAAAGGTTCATGCGAAGCATCGATCATCACAGAGCTGTAAAAGCCACTGTCTATAGCATCATAACAGACCTCTTCAGTACCATGGTCGATATGCACTGCAAAAATGGCTTCGGGATACATTTCCTCTGCTGCCAGAATGATGTTTTGAAGCATCTTCGGCCCGGCATATTTGCGGGCACCTCGGGAGATTTGGACAATAAAAGGAGCCTGGGCACGGCGATGTCCTTCAAACAGGCCCAGAGCTTGCTCCATGTTGTTGATGTTGTAGGCTCCTATGGCAAACTTGCCATACGCAACCTCAAAGAGAGCTTTAGTCGTTACTAACATGGGTTTTCATTTTTTTACAAATAAGCTGATGAACCAACAAACTATATCGCTCTTTTGTAAAGAGCATTGCCAGCCGATAAGGCCGTGTACATGCCAAGATTGACAAGACATGTAGATCTTCACCATGGGACGCGCAAGCCTTCAAATCCCGACAAAACGAAAAGAGAAGGTAAAAAGGGAAGTTCTTCTCAAAGACCGAACGAAAAGAAACTTCCCTATCGACAAAACCCTAACCTATTTCGTTGACCGCCTCCACAATGTGCTCCGCCGTAAGCCCGAAGGCTTCGTACAATTTGCCGAAAGGCGCTGAAGCTCCAAAGTGATCCAGGCCGATAATTTTTCCTTCCGCACCGACATATTTGTACCAAGGTAAGCTGGCTGCAGCCTCAATGGCTATGCGTTTTGTTTTGCCGGAAGGCAGCACGCGCTCTCGATAAGCGGCATCCTGCTCATCGAACAAATCAGTGGAAGGCATGGCCACGATGCGGATTTTTTTGCCCTGTTCGTTTAATTGTTTTTTGGCTTCTACAGCCAGCGATACTTCCGAGCCTGTAGCGATGAGGATGTACTCATAAGCTTCATCTTCGGTAAGGACATACCCGCCTCGAGCCAGGCCGGCAGCCGGAGCAAAGCCCAGGGCTTGGCGATCATATTCGGGCACTTTTTGACGAGTGAGCACCAGACAAGTCGGACCGTTTTCTCGTTGAAGTGCGAGTTTCCAGGCCTCTGCCGTTTCGGCGGCATCCATGGGGCGAATGAGTCGCATATTGGGCATGCAACGCAGGGAAGCCAAGTGCTCTATGGGCTGATGCGTGGGGCCGTCTTCTCCCAAACCGATGCTGTCGTGCGTCAACACGTAAATGGCTCGAATGCCCATCAAGGCAGCCAAGCGCATCGCCGGCCGCATGTAATCGGTAAAGACGAAAAAGGTGCCACCGTAGGGAATGACACCACCGTGCAGCGCCAAACCGTTCATGATAGAGGCCATGGCGTGCTCGCGCACCCCGTAATGAATGTAACGCCCTTGTCGATTGTCCGGCTGGAAGGCCGTCTCTCCTTTCGGGAAGGTTTTGTTTGAAGGCGTGAGGTCTGCAGACCCACCCATAAGTGCCGGAATGTGGGAAGCCAGGTGGTCGAGCACTTTACCCGAGGCAGCCCGCGTAGCCATGTCTTTTCCCGCCTCGAAAGCGGGGATGTCGAGCGCTTCGGCAGAGATTTCCGTGGAGATGCAACGCTTAAACGCTTCTTTGTTGGGAGCCATGAGCAGTTTTTCCTGCCAGTGCATTTCCATTTCACGCCCCCGATCCAGGTAAGTGCGCGTAAAGTTGAGCACTTCCTCGGGCACGTAAAAGGTTTCATTTGCCGGAAGGCCGAGATTTTCTTTGGTCAATTTGACTTCTTCTTCACCTAAGGGCGCTCCATGTACTTCGTGGCTGCCTGCCTTGTTGGGGCTGCCATAGCCAATGACAGTTTGGCAGGCAATGATGGAAGGCTTGTCCTTTTCCTCCCGAGCTATTTTCAAAGCTCGTCT
>JALSKB010000078.1 GCA_026989035.1 Saprospiraceae bacterium
CGAGCTGTTGAATGTGCAGTTGAGCATAGACGGCCAAGTACGCACTAATGGCTTTGCCCTGTATCAGAACAATCCGAACCCGTTCAAGGACGAGACGGTGATAGGCTTCAATCTGCCGGAAGCCGGTAGTGCGAGCTTGACGATCATGGATGCCTCGGGTAAAGTGATCCGTCTGATGAAGGTAGAAGGCACGAAGGGCTACAATGAAGTTCGCGTGAGCAAACTGAATGCCACCGGCGTGCTGTACTACAAGTTGGAAACCGCTACGGAAACGGCCACTCGCAAGATGGTCATCATGGAATAAGCGTTTCTTGCTGAGTTGATTAAGGCCTTCCTTCCCCTTGCTTGGGGAGGAAGGCCTTTTTTGTGCTCCTTACGGAAATGGCCTGAGCAATGAGTGCTTGCTGTTGCGACCTCTGTTGGCCTTGCAAGGGCTCACTGTTTTATGTCTTGCTGGAAACCACACCCAGTCGGGTAGTTATTTTTCCCAACTTAGCTCCAGCTATATGTCTAAAAAGCAGGTTTTTTTTGTGAGTCTTGCCTCAATTGTCAAAAAATCTTTATCTTTGCTTTGTCTATTGAAAGCATTTTCAAACGCAGCTGCGGATAACAGTTGCGTATGCAACATATAAAGGGCCAAGAATTTGAGCCCTTAGAAGGCGTAATCGGTTTTTGGGATATGGCCTCTTCCGACCTCGATGTCAGGGAGGGGCTTTTTTGTGGATGTAATTTGGGTAAGACGGCGTTTCAAACGTTGCTTGTCCAAACCCTTTAGGTTTGGGTATCTTTGCAGCACATCAAACAAAATACTATGTCTTTGAGAAATTTTTTCTACAGCACTTTTCTCTTGTCTTTCTGTACCATTGCTTTACCTGCGCAATACACTTTTACGGTTGATGAGCACAGTCCTTATACTTCCGTAAAAAGTCAGGATCGTACCGGAACTTGTTGGAGTTTTGCCACTACTTCTTTTTTAGAATCGGAATTGCTGCGTATGGGGAAAGGGAAATACGATTTGTCGGAGATGTTTACGGTGAGGACGATTTACGAAGACAAGGCCTTAAATTATATTTTGCGGCAGGGGAAGGCAAATTTTGGTGAGGGCAGTTTGGCGCACGACGTGTTGCGCGCCGTAGAAATGGGAGGAGCTGTTCCTCAGGAAGTTTATTCGGGTTTATTACCGGGGCAGACCAGTTATGATCACAGTGAAATGTCAGCCGCTTTAAAGGGCTTATTGGATGGCGTTTTGCAGGGCAAACATCCGGGGTCTCGCTGGGATGATGCTTTTCGGGCTGTTCTGGATGTGTATATGGGTGCTGTTCCGCAGGAGTTTTCTTATCGCGGCAAGAAATACACCCCCAAAACTTTTGCCGAAAAATTGGGCATCAAATCGAGCGATTACATCAGCCTGACTTCGTTTACTCATCATCCGTTTTATACCTCTTTCATTTTGGAAATTCCGGATAATTATTCCAACGGTTCTTACTACAACATCCCGTTAGACGAATTGGTGGCAGCGGTGGATAAAGCGCTGGAAGCGGGCTATACCATAGCTTGGGATGGCGATGTGAGTGAGAAGGGGTTTTCGGCTCGCCATGGACTGGCGATCTTACCTGAAGACCCCAGGCGACCTGATTTATTTGACAAACCCGGGCCCGAATTAAAAGTTACCCAGGAGGCTCGTCAAGAGGCATTTATGAGTTTTTTTACGACAGACGATCATTTGATGCATATTGTGGGCCTTGCTCATGATCAGCAGGGCAAAAAATACTATGTCGTCAAAAATTCCTGGGGAAATTTAGGCCCTTACGGTGGAGTCATTTATATGTCCGAGGCGTATTTTCGGATGAAGACCGTTGCAGTAACCCTGCACAAATCAGTTTTTAGTAAATAAATTTCTCTGTTTCGCATTCCATTTGGCGAAAGCAGCTAAAGCCCCATTATGACCTACGACAATTTTACCATCAAGGCGCAGGAGTCCATTCTCAAGGCGCAGCAATTAGCTGCTAATTTGGAGCAGCAAACGGTGGATACGGTGCACTTGCTCAAGGGGATGTTGGATACGGATGAGCAGTTGATTACCTATTTGTTGGACAAGGCCGGTGTAGATTTGGATAAACTTAAAGTACAGCTTCAAGCAGCTATGCGTAAATACCCTCGTGTTGAGGGGGTTGAAAAGCAGTATTTGACTAAATCAGCTAATGCAGCTTTAGCCCGTGCTAAGAAAATGTTGCCCGAATTTGGAGATCAGTACATTTCGGTGGAGTTGATGTTGTTGGGCATTTTAGCGGGAAAGGATCGGGCTGCGGCTTTGTTGCGAGAGCAGGGCGTTGATGCCGAGGCGATTAAGGCCGGTATAGCAAGTTTGCGCAAGGGGAAAACCGTTTCGGATCAAAATGCAGAGGACAGCTACAATGTGTTGGAAAAGTATGCTATTCACTTGAATCGCAAAGCTGAGGAGGGCAAATTGGATCCCATCATTGGGCGGGATGAGGAGATCAGGCGGGTGTTGCATATCCTTTCTCGTAGGAAGAAGAACAATCCTCTGTTGATGGGGCATCCCGGGGTAGGTAAGACGGCAATTGTAGAGGGGATAGCTTGGCGTATTGTCAATCAGGACGTACCGGAGAATCTCAGATCCAAGCAAATTTACACTTTGGACATGGCTGGCCTGATTGCCGGTGCAAAGTTTAAGGGAGAATTTGAGGAGCGTTTAAAGGCCATCATCAAGGAGGTCGCTGCCAGCAATGGAGAGATTATTTTGTTTATTGATGAAATTCACACCTTAATCGGTGCAGGCAGCAGTCAGGGGGGAGTTGATGCTGCGAATATTCTCAAGCCGGCTTTGGCCAGGGGGGAATTGCGCACCATTGGCGCAACTACTTTGGAGGAATACCAGAAATATTTTGAGAAAGATCGGGCTTTAGTTCGTCGTTTTCAGACTGTACTGATTGAGGAACCCTCTGTAGAAGAGACCATTTCCATTTTGCGCGGGCTTCAGGATCGCTATGAAATTTATCACAAAGTTGAAATTTTGGATGAAGCTTTAGTCGCGGCAGTGCAGTTATCGCATCGCTATATTGCGGATCGCTATTTACCCGATAAAGCTTTTGATTTGATTGATGAGGCAGCAGCCAAACTGCGTATGGAGTTAGATTCCGAACCTGGAGAGCTGGATGCTTTGGAGCGCAAATTGAAGCAGTTGCAGCTTGAGCGGGAATTGCTCAAAGCTGAAGAAGGCGAACAAAACGGCAACTTTGAAAAAGAGCTGAAGACCATGGAGCAGCAAATTGCTGATTTACGGCAGAAGCGAGATGGTCTGATGGCTACTTGGGAAGGGGAGAAAAAGCTCCTTACGGGTATACAGGAGCACAAAGCCAAAATTGAGGTTTTGGAGCAGCAGGCCGCTAAGTTGGACCGGGCCAGCAAATTTGACGAATTAGCTCGCATTCGCTATGGGGAATTGCCCAAATGGCAAAAAGCCCTTAAGGCCTTGGAGGAAAAGTTTCACAAGCTACCTCCTGAAAAGCGTCTTACGGCAGAGGCCGTTACAGCCAATGACATCGCAGAAGTAGTCGCTCAGTGGACGGGCATTCCCGTGGCACGTATGTTGCAGAGCGAGCGCGAAAAACTGTTGAATTTGGAGGATGAATTGCACAAACGTCTCATTGGACAAGACGAAGCGGTGCGTGCTGTAGCAGACGCGGTACGGCGTGCCCGAGCGGGTATGCAGGATAGCAACCGCCCCATAGGTTCATTCATCTTTTTGGGGCCCACCGGAGTGGGGAAAACAGAGCTG
>JALSKB010000079.1 GCA_026989035.1 Saprospiraceae bacterium
GGGCTACCGTTACAGCGCGCTATACGGCAAAAGCCGATTATGCGGATGTGGCTATAGGTTTCCGCCTGGCCCGAGACCTGGAAAGGTAAACTCAAAATATACTCATGGCGAAGTGGTTTGGGAGGCTAACGCCTCCCAAACTCCTTATCTTTCGCTGGTTTGTGAGTTGTAAATATCCCAAACCATTTTGGTTTGGGTATACATGTTGTGTTATTGGGCCGGAACTGTTGATACAGTACTGTCTTTTTTTATCTTCCTCTTATTTTTTGTTGGAATTATCGTATCTTTGTCATCAAGATTGTTTGATAATTTTATGAAGTTCGCGTTGACTTTTGTAGGGTCTGCCACGAAAAAAACATAAAAAAAGAATTCTTTTGGCACACAACTTGCTTGGAATAAGCTAAAGGAATCTGTGTTTTGGAACATTTTTTCTTAATTAAACCTTTTACCATGAAAAACTTACAGACACTTTCCCTTCATTTGTTCTTTCTTTCTTTCTTTCTTTCTTTCTGCATGCGTAAAAGAAGCTGATGATGAGGTGGCCCTATCTTCAGCAGATTTTGTTATGGAGGATAAAAAGTTAGCTGCAGATCGCTATGTCGAAGAAGTTTGGCAGGATCATCAGGTTAAGAAAGGAGAGTTTTCTGCGGATTTGGAAAAAGGGGGAGGCGAGTTTCAGTCTCCTTGTGCATGCTCTTATTTGATTACAGATCTTCAATTTGTCTATCCCGATGGGTATCCCCATGTTGATTTGAGTTTTGGCACTCCTTCCAACTGGTGTGGAAATCCGCCAAACCCCAATCCTCTTGAGGATTGCCATTACTTTGAGGCCATCTACAATTCTTTTTTTCCGGATTGTGTTACTATAGTCGGCCCGGAAGATTGTACGGATGTTTGGCCCTCCTTACCGCCTTCGCCTTGGAGTTTCTATCCTTTCGATTGTACGGTGGAGAGGTTTTCTGATTTTTTGGTGCGTTTCCAGGCAATAGCATTGTCCTTGGACAATTGTATAGATGCTCATCTCTTTCCCCATGCAATCATCAAATTTAAGGTGTTTTGCCAGGAATTACAAGCGGAGTGTGGAGGGCCCGGATATGGTTATGCATCGCCGGAGATTACCCTGGAGATACCGCAAAACGATCTGCCTTATGGAGATATACAGGATCTTGTATTTCTTCAATTAGGTGGGGACTGCGGCTGTCAGCCTGTTGTTGTTCAGTAAATGTAGAAAATGCTGTTGGCCCGACAATTTGTCGGGCCAACAGCAAAACGATAAATCATGAAGCTTAGGTTGTTGCTTGCTTTGATTTTTATTCTGTCTGTTGAGGTAGAAGCACAAAACTCTTTTGTGAAAAGGATTGAACAAGGTAACTACTATTTGGCTGATTTGGATGTGGAAGACTCGACTGCCTTAGCCCTTTTTCTTACGGATTGGTTTACAGCCTATCCCAGTTTTTACAGCTGTATTTTTTTTGAAGGGAGTTCGGCTCCATCGGTGTTTAGAATATTTATGGATCCTTTGGCTTTTAAGCTTCCTCAGCAATTTGTCCTTTCTGACAGTAGTTACATGATGCTTCAATTTTTCGGCAATGAATATAATGGAATCAGCTTTTTCTTTCACGATCTTAAAACAGGTAATTATTGGATGAAGGGCAGTGATACTTTGGAGCTTTCAGCTTCTTTTATTCAGAAAGAAAATGGTGATGTCTTTTTGGGAGGTGTGAGTGTTGGTGAATTCAATCAGTGGACTAGCACTTTTACTTTAAATACTTTTTTGCTGAATGATGCTGGTGTGGAATTAAATAAAAGGGGCTTTATGTTCTTTTATGAAGATACCCCATTGGTCTTTGTTCGTGTGGCTAAAATCGTGGAAACCACAGATGGGCAAGTCGTGATTTTAGCAGAAGTGGAGTCGGAGGATGAAAAGAAAGGAGCCCTTTTACTTTCTTTTGATTCCGAGTTGCATCTTTTGTCTTCTCTGTTTTTTCCTTTTCAGGTTTATGGCGACTTGGCTTTTTCGTTAGCCAATGACAAGCTTTATTTGCTGGGGCATTATCAAGGCGAGGTAGCTGGAGATTCGCTTGATGGCGTTTTACTTACAGCGCTGGATGCAAATGGAAGTATTCATTGGTCTAAGGTTTATTATGCGGAGCAATTTCATTATCAAACAGCTTCATTACATGCTATGGAGTCGGAAAACCAACTGGTTTTGTCCTATTCTACAGAGGGTTTTTTCCCGACAATTTTAGCTAAGGTTGATCAAAATGGGGTGGTGCAGGAGCAAATGGGTTACCCCTTTTATGAGCCCTTAATTGGTTCTATGTCAAACGGTTCTTTGGCTTTGGCAAGCCGAAAGTATGTCGATTCAGGAGGAAGTGGCCTGGAATGGGGTATTACGGTAGCAAAAACCGATGAAGACGGGCTTATAGATGGGTGTGAACAATTTCCCAGCTGTCTTTTGAGCAAGGACATTTCCATTAGCAGTGAAGAGGTAAATGTGGATACCTTGCCGGTTGTTTCTCTTTTTGATGTAGATGTTGAGGTAGAGCCATGGGGCTTGTATTTGTCAGATGCTTGTTCTTTGTCTTCTGTTCCCTCTGCTGAGTTCTTATTTCCCGATACCCTTTGTGTAGGTGAGTGTGCCGTGTCGGAAGGAGTGTCCAATGAATACGCACAGGCTGTGAGTTGGCATTTATCGGGGCCTACCGGCATAGATGAAGTTTTGCAGGATTCTCTGATGTATCTGCGTTGTTTTGATGAACCCGGTGACTACGTCTTGACGCAAACTGTTTGGGTGTTGGGTTGTGCCTATTCTTATTCAAGGGAAATAATTGTTTTGCCGGATTTGTTGGGACAGGTTGCTCCCGAAGATCAGGTGATATGTAGTGATCCTCCTTTGAGTTTATCAGTCAGTGCATCCAGACCTTTGAGTTGGTATCTTTGGAGTGATGGCAGTCAGGACTCCTCCTTATTGATTTGGGATTCGGGGGTCTATTGGGTCTCGGCTTCTGACGGATACTGTCAGTTGCAGGACAGTTTGGATTTGACTTTTTTGCAAGATCTGTTGACAGAGGGCCCTCCTCTCAGCTTACCTGCCGATACCTCTGTTTGTGAATTGCAATTGCCCTATGTTTTACTTCCGGAGAGTCCTTATACAGATGTATTTGATTTGCCGGATTTTTTGATTGAGGATCAAACTGCTTTTTCACTGCGTGAGTCTGGCTTGTATGAAGTAGAAGCTGATGTTTGGGGTTGTATTTTTAGAGATACTTTTGTGTTGTCTGTAAATGACTGTTCTGCTCCGGCTTATCTTCCGACGGCTTTTTCTCCCAATGGAGATGGTTTCAATGATGTGTTGTTCCCGCAGGGAAAGTACTTCAAGGGAGTTTCACTTAGTGTATATGATCGCTGGGGTGGTCTTGTCTTTTCTACGGAGGAACCTCCTTTTGCCTGGACAGGTTTGGCAAAGGATGGTATGAAATTGACGTCGGGTAGTTATTTGGTTTGTTTTGTTTTTGAGAATTTGCGTGCCGGTACGCTGGAGCAGAAGTGCAGTTTGGTGCATTTGATTCGGTGAGCTACTGTTGGTTTTTTAAAACAATTGCTTTAGGCTTAAAATCTGCTAAATATGAAAGCTCGTTTTTTTACGCTGTTTTTTTGTCTTTTTTTCCGGGGTTTTGGCTTTTCCCAGGTACAGTTGGGATCTATCCTTATCGGTTTGGCAGCCAATGACCTTTTTGGGTCAAAGGTGGCTTTATCTGCAGATGGTCAGGTATTGGCGGTTGCTGCCACTATGCATACAAACCAGAATGGAGAAATGGCCGGGCAGGTCAGGGTTTTTAGATGGAACGATAGTGACTGGGAGCCTTTAGGAGACCCTATCGAAGGCTCCTCAGCCGGTGAGCGTTTGGGTACTTCTGTAGCTTTATCTGCAGATGGTCAGGTTTTAGCTGTAGGAGCAAGTAGTTATACAGACAGTCAAGGCAATGTAAATGCTGGCAAGGTGGAGGTTTGGTACTGGAATGGTAACGATTGGGATTTACAAGGAAATCCTTTAGAAGGAGATACCTTGAATATGTACTTTGGTTCATCTGTAGCTCTTTCCGCTTCGGGTGATTTTATGGCGGTGGGAACTCCGACTTACTCTGCAAATTTTTTAGCTCAATCCGGTAGGGTCTGGCTCTACAGTTGGAGTGATGGAGTCTGGCAGCAAGATACTTTTCTGGATGGGACGGATGCTTATATGCATTTTGGAATTGATTTGTCGCTTTCCGATTCAGGGGAAGTGCTGGCTGTAGGTGGATCTTCTGCTACAGGGCCTGGTGGAGGTTTGTCGGGTTCTGCCCTGATTTTTTCCAGGCAGAATGGTACATGGGAGCAAATGGGTGATGCTCTTTTTGGTACTCCCGGCAGTTTTTTTGGTGGGGCTTTGTCGCTTTCTGCAGATGGTCAACTGTTGGCGGTAGGAGCAGCGAAATATTCGGAAGAGGCCGGAGGAGAAAATGGGCTTGTCCGGGTCTTTAGTTGGGATGGAACCTCTTGGGAACAAAAGGGTGATGATTTGATAGGCACTGCACATTCCAGTTTTGGTAAAGCTTTGGCCTTGTCGGCAAATGGAGAAGTCTTAGCAATTGGCGCGCCTCTTTTTCATGGTTATTACGGTAGCCAGTCGGGTTTGGTTCGCCTTTATGCCTGGGAAAACGGTGCTTGGAGCCAAAGAGGGCTTGATATAGAGGGAATGTCTTCCTATGACGAAACGGGAAATGCCGTAGCGCTATCTGCTGATGGAGGAATAGTCGCCGTAGCTACGCGTCATGACAACAATGCTGCGGGATATTACGCAGGTAATGTCAGGTTGTTTGAGCTTTGTCCGCCAAGCATGGCTAGTCTGGATGTCGAAGCCTGTGGAAGTTATACGGTGCCTAGTGGAGATACCGTTTATACCGAGAGTGGTGTTTATGTGGATGAAATCCCCAATGCAGCAGGTTGTGGAGACAGCACCATCACTTTGAATCTCACCATATATGCCATTGACGTATCTGTCACACAGACTTCTTCTGCTTTGGTGGCCAACGAAGTGGGAGCTTCTTTTCAGTGGCTCGATTGTACAAATGGCTATTCCGCCTTGTCGGGAGAGACTTCTCAGGTCTTTAGCCCGATGAGCAGTGGGTCTTATGCTGTTGAAGTCATGCAGAACGGATGTATAGACACTTCTGCTTGCTATGATTTTGTCGTGGTTTCAACAACTGAACAAACTGAGGAGGAGCATGTGCTTGTCTATCCAAATCCTTCCCAAGGTGTAGTGCAGGTGGAATTGGGCACCGGGGAGGGCGTTGTTGAAATTTGGGTTAGAGATGAGTGGGGGCGGCTCGTTAGCTATGAAAAATACCGCGAGACAGATAACTTCGCTTTAGATATGAGCGAACTGTCCGGTTGGTTTCTGATACAGCTCAGGCAGGGACATACCGGAGAAATGCAATTCTTCAAAGTATTTCTTTACTGACCAGCTTGTGCAGTAGCCCTTTTAAAAAAGGCAAAGCCGTTCTTCTTATACAGTAACTCCAATTGAGGATGCTCTTTCTGTACCAGCTGCCAGTGATTGGCTTTGACCAGAAAAAATGCATCTCTGTCTATAGCCCCTTTTAAAAGCCAAGAGGTATTCTTTGCCTCTTCAGGCCAGTCTTTAGGAATGCGGCCGTAAAACCAATGGACATAGGTTTTGTAGTAGAGAGGGCTGATGTACACCTCTTGACCGGCTTTGCTTTCGCAAAATTCAACAGCTGCTCGTTGACTATAAGTCTCGATTTTTCCAATGAACAAATAAAGCGTTGTTTGCACAAACAGGGCCGTCCCACCAAATAGGAGGGGCAGGACAGCTTTCCACCGAGCGCGTCGAGCCAGGAAGATACTTGTTATCGAACAAAAGAGCAGCAAAAGCCCGGGAAGATAATCGGTGCTGCCCCAAGAGACCGAGGCCCGCATGCTTTCAAGAGCAAAGGGGTCGGCCGGAGGGAAGTGCTCCAAAAACCAAGACATGTGTAGTCCAATCCAAGGTAAGGCCAGTGCTGCTGCCGAGGTGCTGAAAGCCAAGAAGGCCAAGATGCCGGTTTGCCACTTGGGCAATTGCAATCCATTCTTCCAAAAGTTGTAGAGGCTCAAAGCTGCTAAAAAAGTGAGAGGGTAATAGGCCAAAGACGAGTAATGAACAATTTTGGACTTGACCAGAGAAAAAAGAATGAGCACTACCCAAAACAAGGCCAGCATCCACTTCCGAAAATCCCCCAAGTCAGTTCCTTCAATCTCTCTTTGTTTGGCGAAAGCCGACAAAGCAAAAACGGAAGCAGGGAAGCACCCCCAGAGCAAAACGACCAGGTGATAGCCCGGGAATCCGGCATGTCCTGCATCGGGCGTGCTGAATAGGCGGTATTGGTACTTGATAAATTCCGTGGTCAGCCAGCTACCGTTTAGCGCCATGTCCACGGCAAACCAGATGATGGATGTGAGCAGTGTGGCTGAGGCAAAGAGCAGGAGTTTATTTGCCGAAAGGCGTCGCCTTTTGTTTTTCCCATAGAGCAGGTAAACAATTAGCGTTAGAAATGCTATCAGGAGAGCAACCGGCCCTTTAGTAAGTACAGCTAATCCTAACAGTAAACCTCCAAGCAGGGATTTTCCCCGGCCTCCATGGTTTTTGTTTTGGGCTTGAAAGAAACTCCACAAGGCCCAAAAAATCCAGAAGTTAAACCAGGGGTCGATGATACCCGAGCGAAAGTAGAAGTGGGGGAGCAGGGAGCCAAACCAAGCCAAAACCCAGAGTCGGGCAAAGAGCCGGTCTTTTAGTTGTAGCCCGGCCTGGTAGATGAGCAGCAGACTGGCTATACCGATAAGTGCATTGGGCAGCCTTGCGGCAAATTCGTCAATGCCAAAGGCTTTCATGCTCAGGGCTTGCATCCAAAAAAAGAAGGGGGGCTTTTCCCAAAAGGGCTGGAAGCCGATTTGCACTTGCAGGTATTTGCCGCTGAGGAGCATTTCCCGGGCGCATTCGGCAAAGTTGATTTCATCCCAATCAAAGAGGTGTACGCCGCCCAAATAAGGTATGAAAAAGAGGGCAGCTGTGAGTGTTATGACAAGTCGATCTCTTTTTTCTGTTTTCATGTCGTAGATTCTCCCAGCCATTTGTCGAGCTGCTTGATGCTCGCTCGAAAATCCTTGGGCAGAGGTGCTTCAAATTGGAGGCGCTTTTCTCGTCCGGGATGTAGAAAGCTCAATTTTTGTGCGTGCAAAGCCGTGCGTGCGATGAGTGGTCGTTCGCTTTCGCCTTGCCGGAGTTTAAAGCGCCTGCCTTTGATGCGGGAAACATACAGACCTTCACCGCTGCCGTAAAAGGGATCACCGACCAGGGGTAAACCCAGGTGGCTGAGGTGTACGCGAATTTGGTGAGTACGCCCCGTCTCAATGGATACGGCCAGCAGGCTGTAGCGCCCCCAGCTTTGCAGCAGTTGATAATGCGAAATGGCTTTTTTGCCGGTCTGCGATACCCGCATGCGACCCGGCTTACCGGGATCTTTCTCCAAGCCTGCCTCTATCGTTCCTTTGTTTTCGCTTGGCTGACCTTCAGTTAGGGCTAAATAAGTTTTCTCGACTTTGTGTTGTTCAAATTGCAAAGAGAGGTCTTTGTGTACTTCCGGGGATAAGGCAAAAACCATGAGCCCCGATGTGTCTTTGTCGAGACGATGTACGACATAGATCTTTTCAAATTGTCGGTGGAGTAAGCCGTAGAGGTTGGGTAGCGTGGGGTCGTAGCGATCGGGCAGGCTGAGCAAACCGGCTGCCTTGTTGAGGATGAGTAGGTCCTCGTCTCGGTAGAGGATGTCGAAAGATGACTTCATAAGCCCGGCAGTTCGCTGAAGCGTTTTTTACCTTTGATAAAGTATTGCTTAACAATACTTTTTTTATAGAGTCCCGTGAGCTTGGGTTTTTCAGATACGCTGATGCGTTGCAAGCGTTCGTCTTCGTCTTTTTTGCGCTTAGCCAGCTCTCCCACGGTTTTGTAAAAGTGGAGGTGGGCGCGCAGGACAGCCAGCGTGAGCCTCGGTTTTCCCTGGAGGAGAAAATGCAGGCCGGCTATGCCGTCTAAGAGGAGACGGGTGAGTAAGGTTTTAAATCGTTTGCCGGAAGGCAGATTTTTATAGAGTAAAAACAAGTTGTTGCGAAAATTTAAATAAACCTTGCGTGGGTTGGTATAGGGCAGTGTAGCTCCACCCAGATGGTAAATGACGGCTTCGGGTACGACTATAATTTTGAAGCCTGCTCGTTTGTAGCGCCAACACAGGTCAATTTCTTCCATGTGGGCGAAGAAGTTTCCGTCGAAGCCACCGATTTCCCAAAAGCGACGGCTTCGCAAAAACAGGGCTGCTCCGCTGGCCCAAAAGATTTCCTGCAATTCGTCGTATTGACCTTCATCTTTTTCCGTAGTGTCGAAGATGCGACCGGCACAGAAGGGGTAACCCAGTTTGTCTAACCAACCGCCGCAGGCGCCGGCATGTTCAAATTTTTCTCTGTTTTTGTACGAGCGTATTTTGGGTTGAGCGGCAACGATTTCCCGTTCTTTCTCCATGCGCTCTATGACACTGCTAACCCAAAAAGGGGTGACTTCCACATCGGTGTTGAGCAAGACGTAGTAGTCTGCATCTATTCCGCAGAGGCCGGTATTGTATCCGCCTGCATAGCCCAGGTTTTCGGGCAGGCAGATGGTTCGGATTTGCGGGTAATGTTCGCGTACCCAAGCTACGGAATCGTCTTGTGATCCGTTGTCGATGAGCAGGAATTCACAATTGTCGTAGCGGGTTTTGAGCAGAGCGGGGATGAATTGTTCGAGCAGATGGCGGGTGTTGTAATTGAGCAGAGCGATGACCACTTTGGGCAGGCCGGCACGCTCTGTTTTGCCTTTCGGCAAATCCGCTTTGTTGAGTATCTCGAGGGCATTTTCTTTGTCTTGGTCCAGGGCTGCTTTTAACTCTTGCAAGTCGTTGAAGCGGGCATCGCCACGCAGGTATTGCACGAAAAAGATTTCGAGTTTGTCTCCGTAGATTTCTCGTTGAAAATCGAAGATGTGCACCTCGATGGAGCGTTGGCCGCTTTGCTCGATGGTGGGGCGGGTGCCGATGTACATCATGCCGCGGTAGAGCTGGCCACGGTGTCGGACGAAGACGGCATAGATGCCATTGGGCGGGATGAGTTTAAAGGCGTTGGCAATTTTGAGATTGGCTGTGGGGTAGCCCAGTTTTTTCGCTCCGATTTTGCGACCCGAGATGACCTGTCCAATGAGGTTGTAGTAGTGATTGAGCAGCTCTGTTGCTCGTCGTATGTTGCCCAGTTGGATGGCTTGCCGGATTTTGGTGGAGCTTACGGCTACGTCATTGACCAGTTGGGGGGGGATTTCCTCCACGCGGTAGCCGTATCTCAAGGCGTTCTTTCTCAAATAGTGGATATCACCTCTGCGCTTGTTGCCAAAGCGATGATCGTAGCCGATCACAATGGTATGGGGGTGAAATTTGCCGACTAGAAAGTCTCGTATGTATTGGTCTGGACTTTGTTGGGCAAAATCTCGGGTAAAGGGCACCACCACCAGTTTATCGATGCCGTATTGGGCAATGAGCTTGACTTTTTCTTCGGTAGTGCTGAGCAGTTGGACCTTCTTTTCTTCGGGGTAGAGCAGTAGGCGAGGATGAGGGTGAAAGGTAATGACGATACTTTCTCCGCCTATTTCTCGGGCTATCTGACGAACTTGGCTGAGAATTTTTTGATGGCCGGCATGTACGCCGTCAAAAGAGCCTATGGTAATGACGGCTTTGGTAAAGCGCGGTAGTTGGTCCGGATCGTAAAACACCTCCATGCCGCAAAGATACTTGATACAAAGTGATTTGGAGCTTTTCCTCTTTTAAGGGGCAGGTATGCTGTCTAAAAAAATTAGGGAAGTTGCATTTTCCTCGTAGGTCATGGCGCAGCAGAGGGTTTGACGGCCATTGGTCAAGAGCAGGTAAGGGGCTTTGAGGGCGTGGTTATAGGCGGCGATTTGGTCCATGGCTTTTTGTGAGATGTTCACCTCCGGTGCTTTGCACTCGACCAGCAGGAAAGGTTGGCCTTGGGCATTGTAAGCCAAAAGGTCAAAGCGGCGTGTTCGACCATTGACCACAAGGCTTTGCTCGACGGCCAGCCGGCCGGCCGGGTAAGCTCGATGCAGCAGATAGCGTATCAGCAATTGCCGCACCCATTCTTCCGGGCTGAGCAAGAGGTAGCGCTTGCGCAAGGGGTCAAAGACAAAGACCTGCCGACCCTGCCGTTTTAGCAGCAAGTCGTCTTGGAAGCGGTGGAGTTCCAAATCGATGAAAACCATGGGACAAAGGTAGGGAAATAGGGCTTTGAGCAGCCTACTGTTTTTCAAAAGGGGTTTATTTGACCAAGCGTTTGTACAGTTTTGTCAGGGCGTGGATCATCTCCACCGGGCTGGAGAGGATGTTGTAGTGGTTTTGGCCGAACATTTGGGGCAGGTAGTATTTGGCTTGTTCTTCAATAGCTAAGGCGAAATTTTCGATGCCGAAGCTTCTCATTTCCCGCAAGGCTTGTTTGATGTCTTCTATGCCGTAGCGTCCTTCATAGCGATCGTAATCGGTGGGTTTGCCGTCGGAGAGGAGAATGAGCCATTTTTTGTTGCGGGAGGGGCGTTTGCGCAACAAAGCCGTGGCATGCCTGAGAGCGGGGCCGATGCGGGTATAGCCGGCAGCTCGAGCAGTTCCTATGCGCATCTTGGCCCGGTTCCAACTTTCGTCAAAAGCCTTGAGGGTAAGGTAGGTGGTGTTGTTTCGTGTTTTGGAGTAAAAACCGTCTATTTGAAAATCTATGCCGTATTCGTGCAGGACTTCTCCGAAGAGGATAGAGACCTGTTTTTCCACGTCGATGATGCGGTTTCCGCGGGCGTAAGCATCGCTGGAGAGGCTGAAATCCAGCAAAAACAGCATGCTCAGTTCTTTGTTGCGCTTGCGGCTGGAGAGGTAGATGCGTTCATCGGGAGTGTGGCCTGCGCGGAGATCGGCAAAGCGATCTGTCAGGGCGTCGATGTCAAAATTTTCTCCCTTGTTAAGGCGGCGTATTTGTCGCCTCTCATTGTTGAGTTGGGCAAAGCGTTTGCGCAGTTGCATCCATACGGAGCGATTGTGTTCCAAGGTTTTGAAGTAGTAATCGGCTTGAGTCTTTACGACTTTTTTGGGGAAGACCTTGCAGTAGTCGTACCTATAAGCGCGTTGTTTGTAATCCCACTCTTTGTAGCTCAGATAAAAACCGTCGGCATCTCGTTCTTGGCTCTCGGCTATGGTGGCTTGCGAGACGAATTCGGCCTGATAGATAGAATGAATAGGCTCATCCACGCGGACGACTTTGCTGAGGTTCAACGCTTGCAGGGCTTCCTGTTCTTCCCTGAGATGGTCGTCGCCGTCGAAATCCCGCCAACTGCCGTTGAATTCGTCGGCGGTTTCCACTTTTTCGAAATTGTGGGTCAGGGTGTAATCTTCCTGGGCTTTTTGATCGACTTGTAAAACTTTTACTTCGTCGGCTTGCTTGGCTTTTAGGCTGGTGGTGATGTCTTCGGCTTTGAGCTCTTGTGTTTTTACGGTATTGTTGAAATCGGATTCCGTTTGGCGAAAGCCGGATTCATTTCTCATCCATCGGCCATACAGCCAGCTGGTGTCGGGTGGTATAGGTTCGCCTTTCTCGTTTTGGCGTGGCAATTGACGGTAGAGGTGGTGATGGAGCTTTTTGAGTTCGGGAAATTCCTCGAACAGCGCCTTTAGTACCAGGGGAGCTGTTTGTTTGGCTTTGAGGCGGTCTTGTTGGGTGTCAATTTCCCGTTCGGGAGGATGATTGAGTCCCAGTTTTTGTTGTTGGTAAAGATAGAAGATGCGAAAGAGATAGAGAGCGAGGTTGTCATCTCGGCTGTGGAATAAGGCCATACTTTTAGGTAAAAGGAAGACCCGATCTTTCCAGCCGCCTTCCCGTTCGGAGGGTACGATGTCGATGGGCAGGCCGCTGAGCGCCCTGGCTATGATGGTAAGTTTGCCGGATATTTCTTCCAGCTGGACACGGCGGTCCAGCAGTTCGGGATTTTCCTGTTTCCTGTTTTTGAACCAGGAAATGACTTTTTGAAAGATGAGTTGGTCGAGTTCCATGTCTTCAAATCATCAGATCGGTCAGGTCTTTGAGGGCTTCGAGCGTATCCGGCTCATCGGTCAAGGGTTCTACGACGGCAGTTTGGACGGCCAGGCGCGGGTTGAGGCCGGTGTAGATGAGTTTCCCCGCATCGACCAGCAGGCGGGTAGAGACGGTTTCAGCCAGGCCCAGCTCGTGGAGGTTTCTGATTTTTTCGGCAATTTTGACCAGGCGACGGGCTGTGGGGGCATCAATTCGGCTTTCGCTTATTATGATTTCAGTTTCCGTTTGCGGAAGCGGATGATTGAAGCTCAGAGAAACGAAGCGCTGCCGCGTAGAGGGTTTTAGCTCTTTGAAGCCTTTTTGATAGCCCGGATTAAAAGAAGCCACAAACATGAAATCGGGGTGGGCTGCTATTTCTTTGCCGAGTTTGTCGATGTAGAGGTTTCGTCGAAAATCTGTTAGGGGGTGTATAGCTACAATGACGTCCGGGCGGGCTTCAGCGATTTCGTCCAGATAAATGATAGCCCCTGTTTTGACGGCTTTTGTGAGTGGTCCGTCTTGCCAGACCGTTTCTGCACCGCGGATGATGTAGCGCCCGATGAGATCGGTAGAGGAGGTTTCTTCATGGCAGGCGACGGTGATGAGGTCTTTTTTCAGGCGCCAGGCCATGTGTTCCACGAAGCGGGATTTGCCTGTGCCTGTGGGGCCTTTGAGGAGTAGGGGGAGTTTGTTTTTGAAGGCGTGTTCAAAGACCTCAATTTCTTTTCCAATGGGCTTGTAGTAGGGTTCTTGCTCTATGAACATGGCATGTTTTTTTGCTTTCGCCAAATGTAAGAGGAGGCAGGGCCGGCACGAGAAGCCGGCACCTGCAGACAAAGGGGAGTCAGGCTGTAACAGCTTGGAAGGCCGAGTCATCTTCTGTCCGGATGGCTTCATCTACGGGTTTTCCGAACTTGATGAAGTTCCAGATGTAGAGACAGATACCTGTGGTAAACACAGTAGCTGCGATGATGAGCACGAAGAAGTGCGGTTGCATGACTTTGGCGGCTTCCATGTATTCATAACCGGCGATGCGTTCAAGGGTAACCTGGCTGACACCTGCAGCGGCAAAGGCTGTGGTCATGCCCAGCATGCCGATGTTGGTTATCCAGAAGGCCAGGTTGCCGATTTGGTTGTCGTAAATTTTTCGGCCGGTCATTTGCGGCATGGCATAGGATATAATGGCAAAAACCAGAGAACCGTAAGCTCCCCAGAAGGCCAGATGGCCGTGCATAGCCGTAACCAAGGTGCCGTGGGTATAGAGGTTGACTTGTGGCAAGGTGTGAGCCAGGCCCAGCAGACCTGCTCCGAGGAAGGAGAGAATAGCTGTGTTCAAGGTCCAGAAAAGGGCAAGTTTATTGGGGTGCTTTTTGTTGCCTTTTCGGTACATCTGCACGGCAAAAGCCGTCATGCCCAGAAAAGCCAGAGGCTCCAAAGAGGAGAAAATGCCACCGATCATCAGCCAGTAGTCGGGGCCGCCGGTATAGTAGTAGTGGTGTCCTGTGCCGAGAATGCCGGAGAGGAAAGTCAAGCCGACGATGACGTACAGCCATTTTTCGATGACTTCGCGGTCCACACCGGTGAGGCGGATGAGCAGGTAAGACAAGATGCCTCCCATGATGAGTTCCCATACCCCTTCAACCCAGAGGTGGACTACCCACCAGCGGAAGAAAGAATCCACGGCCAGGTTTTCGAAGTAAATCATGCCGGGCAGGTAGAGCAAAGCGGCAAAGACCAGCCCCATGCTCAGTACCCAGGCTGTGGTGGTTTGCTTTTTGCCTTTGAGCAAGGTAAATAAAATCAAAACCAAAAAGAGCACGACGTTGAGGGCCACCAGATAGTCAAGGGGGCGAGGTATTTCCAGAAATTTGCGCCCTTCAAACCAGCCCATGTGAAAACCTGCTACAGCAATGACACCGACGATGGCGAAGGTCCAGAATTGAATTTTAGCCCAAAAGGGCGAGACCAGTTCTCGATCGGCTTCGTCGGGAATGATGTAATAAGCGGCCCCCATAAAGCCGGAAAGAATCCAGACGACCAAGAGGTTTTTGTGGGTTGCTGTAGCGGTATTGAAAGGTATCCACTCGTGTAGGCCGTCGTAGCCCATGTGAGCAAAGGCCATGATAAAGCCATAGGTGATTTGCAACAGAATCAGCAGCATGCTGAGTGCAAAGAAGTTATAGGCTATTTTTTGTGAACGAAATTTCATGATGTTTTTAGTTTTTTGACCAAAGGATACTTTGTCGGTGGGCTGCCACCGGCAAAGCGATGGCTGTTTGGCAGCTAAAAGAGGAAAGCCGTGTAGTTTTTTTATTCAGGTCTGTAGAGTTGAGGCTTAGGTGGGAAGCCGTTGAGGTAGGCCTCGTTCATCCATTGAAAGAAAGCGATGAGGCCTTCCACTTCTTCGTCTGAAAAGTTGTACTTGACCATCTTGCGTCCGCGAGGCTGCCAGCCGTCGGGAGCGGTGAGTACGGCCTTGATGTAGTCAGGCCCTTTGCGGCTGTACACCCGCGTCAGTTCCGGGGCGTAATAAGCACCTTCACCCATGATGGTGTGGCAGCCCATGCAGTTGTTTTTGTCCCACAGATATCTGCCCAATTCGACCTGTTCGGTCATTTTTTCGGGATGCGTATTTTCCGGAATTCCGACTTTCAGGGAGTGGATGGACAAGGCTAGAAAAATCAGAAAAAACAGGGCCGTCCCTCCCAGAAAAAAGGTCTTTGCTTGTTTTTTGCTCAACATGATGGTTTGATTTTGATTTACAGAAAAGTCATCAAATCCAAACAAAGTTGAAGTGATTTCCTTCGATAGCCAATGATATGTATCAGGTTTCGGAATGACAATAGTCACAAAGGGGAGGAGGTGTTGGCCGCTTTTTGGTGCTACTGGCTGTATGAGCTGCGGCGAGACTTTGCAAGGCAGGTGGAAGCCGTAACGGCAAGTGAACCATGTCAAGCCACTTCGTGACGGTCATAGCCCCTTGCCAGTGAAAACGCAGCGCCAGTTTGGGCTTAGGATTTGTCTGTGGCTGCTTGCAGGGCTTTTTGAGCTAGCTCCAGAGATTTTTTTAATTGCTCTTCGGGGGAGAGGTCGGAGGTGTCGAGCAAGATGGCATCTTTGGCTTGTCGGAGGGGAGAGTCCTGGCGGTGGGAATCTATATAATCTCTTTGGGAGAGGTTTTGTCGCACTTCTTCTAAGCTGATGTTCAGGCCTTTTTTTTGCAATTCGCGGTAACGTCTTTGGGCTCGTATTTCGGGTCTAGCGGTAACGAACAGTTTGAGTTCTGCATCGGGCAAGACTACCGTTCCGATATCTCGGCCATCCATGACGATGCCTTTTTGGCGGGCCATTTCCTGTTGTTGTTTGACCAAGGCTCTGCGCACCGCCGGTATGGCGGCTACCTGGCTGACGTGTTGAGCGACCGGCATGGATCGGATTAGTTTCTCTACATCCCGTTGATTGAGTAAAGTATGCTGCTGTCCTTTTTCATCTAAAAAAAAGCGAATTTTTATTTGCCGTAAGGCTTCTTTAACAGCTTTGGGGTCGTCGATGGGGATGTCGTTTTCCAGGAAATAAAGCGTAACGGCCCGATACATGGCTCCGGTGTCGATAAAGAGGTAGTTGAGGGCTTTAGCCAGGCCTTTGGCTATGGTGCTTTTGCCGCAGGAAGAATAACCGTCTATGGCGATGTTAATTTTTTTCAAAATGGGGACTTTGTATTACCAAGAGGTGATTTCCAGGTGTTCTACAATCATTTCCCAGAGGTGTTCGTAGGGGATGATTTCCAGGTGTTGAGGTTGGGTGCAATAGGTAAGGGGTGTGGTTCGAAGTTGGATATAGTATTTTTCGGTTAGTCGAAGTTTATCTCCTCGATAATTGGCGAGGTGGAGGCGTTCCAGGAGTTTGAGAAAGAGTTTTCTGCGTTTGGAGTGATTTTTTTCTTGAGGAGATATGCTGATGTTTTTGAAAAAGGCAGGGTCAACATCTTGTTTTTGGGCGATTTGCAGCAGGTGAAAGATAATCTCCCATTGTTTGCGTAGGTGTTTGTTCAATTGAACGGGCAATTTTTTTTTGATTTGATTGATTTTATGGCTAACATCCTTGTCTTCTCGGCAGTAGATATCCACAAAACAGAGATAGGCTTCGAATAGTCGCCACTTTTCTTTGTCGTCTAAAGTCTGATCGAGCTCTAAGGACTGCTCTGTTACTTTTTTGTAGATGGATTTTGCCCGTTGATAATTTTTCGAATGCATAGCCGTGAGGAAATACAGCTCCATGAATTTGATTTTCTTTACAGGGTCTTGTTCAAATTCATCTAGGACTTTTCCGGTGAGCTGAGCTGCAGCTTCGGGTTTACCCAAAGCCCAGTAAGCCAACATCTCCTCCAGGTAAAACTCAATGATTTGGTGATGGCAGGGCCAATGGGGAAATTTTCGGAGTTGTTGTACGGCCTGTCGGCAAACTTGAGCCATGCCTTGGTATTGACGGGCATAATGGTAATACAAGACAGATAAGCTGAACATGTAGAAATAGACATCAGCCGAAGGATATTGGTCGGCGAGCTCTATGAGTCTGGAAACCGTTTTTTCAATGTCAGGGGCTTTTTGTTGGGCTTTAAAGGCCGATAGGTGGTGTAGGTAGCAGGCTTCGGCTTCCTCTTCGGCTCGGCAAAAGCCAAGTTGTTCTTCTCTGATTTTTAGATATTTTTCAGCTTTTTTTTGTTGATTTTGTTGGACGGCTCGGGTCCACAGAAGGTGGGCTGTTCGGAAAGCCAGTTGGTGGAATTGTCGTTTTAGGCAAGAGTTCATGAGGTTTCGGGCCATGCTATCTACGACTTGCTTGGCCTGGTGCCTGCGTGCAATTTGGATGAGTATCCATTGTTTTTCCGCTTGAAGATAAGCTTCTTTGTTGTCGTCTCTTTCAAAGGGTAAGGGATCTATGAGCAGCAGGGTGTTGAGCAGGCGTTTTCGAAAGCGCGATTTGAGTTGTCGGTATTTGACATCGGTTTCCGAAGATTGGTAGATAAGTTGAGAGGCTTCCAGGTCACTTTTTATTTTTCCGCTTGCCAAGCCTTCATACAGTTGAGCGAATTTGGTGTCACCCTTGTTGTTTAACAACGTTTTGTCTAACAATTCTATCTTGTCGGGATTACCCTTACGAACAATATGGAAAAGCTCCAGCAGGTTTTTCATCAGGCAGCGGTTGAGGGAAGCACTTTTTGCAGGCATGGCTTATGCTGCCATGCCTGCAAGGCAGGAGGGTTGTTCGTATCCCCCCGGCTCATTTTAGTATTCATCCTCATTGAAAAGGAAGTCCTCTTTGCGGGGGTAATCCGGCCAGATGTCTTCGATGCTCTCGTAAACTTCTCCTTCGTCTTCCATCATCTGGAGGTTTTGGATGACTTCAATGGGCGCTCCCGAACGAATGGCGTAGTCGATAAGCTCGTCCCGCGTAGCCGGCCAGGGAGCGTCTTCCAGGTGATAGGCAAGTTCTAAAGTCCAATACATGGCGAATGGCTTGCTTTTAGGGTTAAAAAATACGCTTTTTTAAAGAGCATTTGGGATAGAAGGTCTTTTTGCTATCCTATAATGCTTGCACGAGACATAAGGTTGACCTTTTGGGGCTCTTTTTGCGCATTTCGGCTGCAAATGTAACAAACAAAAAAAAGAGAGCCAAGTTTTTTTGTTTCGCCTTTCGGCAAAATAAACCCGTATTTTGGAACGTAATACTATTCGATACGGTTTATTGCCTGTTGAGAAAAGTGTCTCAAGATCTAAAACCATGATGAAATATCTGCTCTTCTTGTTTTTTCTGCCTCAGCTCCTACCTGCACAAACTCGCCCACCTGCGACCAAGGAAGAATACGAAAAAAATTATCGAGAACGCATCCAAAAAGAATATCTCTTCGGTGTTTACATCCCCAAAGATATGGGCGATGCCTTTCGCCAGTTGGATAAGCTCATTGACGAGGAGTCCAAAGCCAAATTCTTGTCTCTTGGTGAAGATGAAGCCTGGCACAAACTCTTTTTTAGCCTGGGGCGCTGGATGTCTTACAACTGGGGGTTTTACGGGGGGTCTCGTTTTTCGCATTATCTGCGAAGTATGGGGATCACGCATCCTGATGACATGATTCGCTTTACTATTGTGCTGTATCACCGCCATCTTTCAGGGGGGCCTCTTGACCCTAAGCCCCTGATCGACCTGATTTTGGAAGAGCGCAAAGCCCAGCTTCCCGAGAAAAAAGTCATTTATCGTGAAGTGAGAAAAGTAGAACGGCCGGATACGCTTGGGCAGTAAATTGTGTGTGCAAACACTGCTTGCCTAAAGCGACAGCTTTTTGGCCTTCACTTTGAACTTTTCCCTTACTTTTGCGTCTGTTTTTTGGCTGTCAGGCCAAGTGCATTGTTTCTGCCGAGGTTTTGATAGCCTTTCGGCAAATGAAGAAAAGCTGCTTGCGCCCTGCAAAAAGAGACCCTGTCTATGGCAAAAAATTTATTGATTGTAGAGTCGCCTGCAAAGGCCAAAACCATTGAAAAAATATTGGGTAAGGATTTCACCGTGAAATCCAGTTTCGGGCATTTGCGCGACTTGCCCAAAAAGAACGATGCCATAGATATCGAAAAAGGATTTGAGCCGAAATACGTCATTACACCCGATAAGAAAAAGGTGGTGAAAGAACTGAAAGACTGGGTGAAAAAGGTGGATGAAGTCTGGCTAGCTACCGATGAAGACCGTGAGGGAGAGGCCATATCCTGGCACTTGTGTAAGGTGCTGGGCCTGGACGAGAATCGAACCAAGCGCATTGTCTTTCGGGAAATTACGGCTCCGGCCATCAAAAAAGCCATTGAAAAACCCCGCACGGTAGATCTTCGTCTGGTTAATGCCCAACAGGCCCGTCGAATTCTCGATCGTCTGGTGGGCTTTGAATTGTCCGAGCTGCTCTGGAAGAAAGTAAAGGGGAAACTTTCTGCCGGTCGCGTACAATCGGTAGCCTTGAGGCTGGTGGTAGAGCGCGAGCGAGAAATTTCGGCTTTCGAAGCCACCCCCTTTTTTAAAGTACAGGCCTTTTTTCTGATCGAAAATGAGGAGGGAAAGCAAACCGGCTTGAAGGCAGAGTTGAGCCATCGCTTTAATAAGGAAGAAGAAGCTCGCAATTTTTTAGAGCGCTGCAAAAAGGCTGAGTTTAGCATTGCCCGCATAGAGGTCAAGCCCTTGCGTCGTCGACCGGCTCCACCCTTCATCACCTCTACCTTACAGCAGGAAGCCAGTAGGAAGTTGGGCTTTTCCGTACGTCGTACCATGTCGGCAGCGCAGAAGTTGTACGAGCAGGGTCACATCACCTACATGCGTACGGATTCCACAAATCTCAGTGAGTTGGCTTTGGCTGCTATGGCTGATCAAATAGAAAGCGAATTTGGAAGCAAATACGTCAAAACGCGGCGTTACAAGAGCAAAAATGCGGCAGCCCAAGAGGCGCACGAAGCCATTCGGCCTACAGATGTGAAACGCAAAACGGTAAGCGGTGATCGGGATCAACAGCGCCTGTATGAACTCATTCGCCGTAGGGCTTTGGCCTCGCAAATGGCCGATGCGGACTTAGAGAAAACCATAGCCCATATTGCTATCTCCACCGTGCCGGAACACGAGTTCCGGGCTGAAGGTGAGGTGCTCAAATTCGACGGTTTTCTCAAAGTGTATATGGAAGGCCGTGATGAGGAAGAAGGCGATGAAACCAAGGGCATGCTGCCGCCTTTAAAAGAAGGACAAGGCTTGGAAGCGGACCAATTGGAAGCTGTTCAACGCTTCCCGCGGCCACCGGCTCGCTATACCGAGGCAACGCTGGTGAAAAAGCTGGAAGAATTGGGCATCGGACGTCCATCTACCTATGCTCCTACCATCAGTCGCATCATGGAAGAGGGTAGAGGTTATGTGATCAAAGCAAATCGGGAAGGTAAGGAGCGTCACTACACGGCCTTGATTCTTCAGGACGGAGAAATCCGAACCGAACAGCGTACGGAAGTGGCCGGGGCAGTGAAAAATCGCCTCATGCCTACCGATATGGGCATAATTGTCAGTGATTTTTTGCTGCAGCATTTCGACAACATCATGGATTATGGCTTTACGGCCAATGTGGAGAAAAAACTGGATGAAATCGCCGAAGGCAAACTCGATTGGCGCAAATTGTTAGAAGACTTCTATGGCCCTTTCCACAACAAAGTGGAAAAAACACTTAAAGAGGCCGATCGTGCCAGTGGCGAGCGTATTTTGGGCAAAGACCCCGGAAGCGGTCGTACCTTGCTGGTACGCATGTCGCGTTTTGGCCGTCCTGTTTTGCAAATCGGAAAACCCGAAGAATTGGAGGAAGGGGAAAAACCGAGATATGCCAACCTGGCTCCGGGGCAAACCTTGGAATCCCTGACTTTTGAAGAGGCTATTAAGCAATTTCAACTGCCCAAAACCCTGGGGAAATACGAAGACAAAGAGGTCGTGGTTAAATCGGGACGCTATGGCCCTTACCTCCAATTCGATGGCAAATTCATCTCTTTGCCCAGAGCTCAAGACCCCTTGGAAATCAATTTGGAGCAAGCCATTGAACTAATAGAACAAAAGAGAAAGGAAGAGGCGCCCATCGCTTTTTACAAAGACCTGCCCATCACGAAAGGTAAGGGACGCTTCGGACCTTTTCTCAAGTGGAATGGCCTTTACGCCAACATACCCAGAAAAATTGATCCGGATACTCTGGATGAAGCTACAGCTCTCGAATTGGTTAAAGCCAAAGAGGAAAAAGAGGCCCAGCGCTATATTCATCGTTGGGAGGATGAAGGCATTTCCGTCGAAAACGGCCGCTGGGGGCCATTCATTCGCTTTAAAAGGAAGTCCGTTAAAATCCCTCCTCTGCCGGGAGAAAAACGGGCTACTCTTGAACAAGCTAAGAGTCTGAGCCTGGAGGAAGTAAAAGCCATTATAGAAGCACAAATGCCGGGTTCTTTTCCAACTGCCAAAAAAAAGAAATGAGCATTTCGGCTTGGAAAACAAGCAGGCGGTCTTATTTGTTCCTTGGTTGATTCTGCCTGGTATGTTCAAAAATGAAACTCCGGTTGCACGACAGCTGTTTGTTCAGGTAGAGAAGCTATTGCTAAACTTAAAAGATTGAAATGAGCGAAAAAAAAGTGAAAACACCGCCATCTCCGGGACAATTGAATATTGAACTTCCGGAAGATGTGGCCGAAGGCATCTATGCCAACTTGGCCATTATCTCTCACAGCAATGCCGAGTTTGTCATCGACTTTATACGCACGTTGCCAGGCGTGCCTAAAGCAAAAGTAAAATCGCGTATTATCGTTACTCCGCAACACGCCAAACGCCTTTTGGCCGCCCTTTCCGAAAACATCAAAAAGTTCGAAGCTCAATTCGGACCTATTGATACTTCCGGAACGCCGCCTATGCCTCCCATAGGATTTAATGTTCCTCCTGCTCAGGCATAATTAAGGCGTCTGCCAATAAATCGGGTGTGATGAATGTGAAGTCGGAAATAGGCAGCCGATTGACCGATCCCCGATTAGCCCGATTTCCCCTATCTTTGCTTACATGAAGAAATTGCCCGTAGGCATACAGGATTTTTCGGAACTGCGCAGAGGCGGCTATCTCTATGTCGATAAGACAGAATACGTCCATACCCTGGTTACAGGAGGGAAGTACTACTTCCTCTCCCGCCCGCGCCGTTTTGGCAAATCGCTGCTGGTGAGCACCATGAGAGAGTTGTTTGGCGGCAGCAGGGAACTGTTTGAGGGCTTGTGGATAGAAGATAAGTGGAACTGGGAGAAGAAAAATCCGATTTTGCACATTCCCTTTAGCAGCATAGGGCACAAGGAGCTGGGTTTAGAACAGGCCTTGCACGCCCATTTGGACGAGATCATTGAGCAGAGAGATTTAGACATAGCGGAAAAAGTCCTCTCTCAAAAATTTGAAAAAGTCATCAAAAAACTTTCGTCTGAAGGTCAAGTGGTTTTGCTGATTGACGAGTACGACAAGCCCATCATCGATTATCTGGGGGAAGAGACGAAACAGGCCAAGGCCAATCAGCAAATTTTGAAGAATTTTTACTCGGTGATTAAGGACAGCGATCCCTACATCCGCCTGGTGTTCATCACAGGGGTGTCGAAGTTTAGTCGGGTGAGCATCTTTTCGGATTTGAACAATTTAAACGACATCACCATGCACCCTCGCTATGCCACTATGCTGGGCTATACGCAAGAGGAGTTGGAATACTATTTCCAAGAGCACGTCAAAGCTTTAGCAGCAGAAGAGCAGCAAGACCCCTTGCCCAAAATCAGGGAATGGTACAACGGCTACAGCTGGGATGGAAAGCACTTCGTGTACAACCCCTTTAGTATCTTGCTTTTGTTTGACAGCCTGCGCTTTTCCAATCACTGGTTCAAGACGGCTACGCCGACTTTTTTGGTCAAGTTGATTCGCCAGAGCGAATACGTCGATTTGGACGGCATAGAGGTGGGAGAATCGGCCTTTGACTCCTTTGATTTGGACGATTTGAAGCTGGAAGCTCTGCTCTTTCAGACGGGTTACCTGACGGTCAAGGCCTACAA
>JALSKB010000080.1 GCA_026989035.1 Saprospiraceae bacterium
CCCAAATTCTCGTTCAGCCAGGGCATACCCCCATTCCTTAAATTTCCCTTCCGTAAATTTCATGATGTTGCCCTTGTGCACCAGCGTTACCGAAGGCAAGTTGTTATCCAAGGCGTGTTGGACGGCTGCCCGCACCAAGCGCTCCGTCCCTTCGCGGGAAACCGGCTTAATGCCCAGAGAAACCGTATGGGGAAATCGAATCTGCGTAACCCCCATTTCCTCTATCAAAAACTTCTTCAACTTTTCTACTTCGGGAGTCCCATCTAAGTACTCAATGCCAGCATAGATGTCTTCGGTGTTCTCTCGAAAAATGATCATATTGACCTTTTCCGGATGACAAACAGGCGAAGGCACGCCCTTGAAATAACGCACAGGGCGCACACAGGCGAAGAGGTCCAATTTTTGCCGCAAAGCGACATTCAAGGAGCGTATGCCACCACCCACAGGTGTAGTCAATGGCCCTTTGATGGCTACCAGGTATTCATCAATGGCAGCCAAAGTTTCGCCTGGCAACCACTCCCCCGTTTGGTCAAAAGCCTTTTGACCGGCTAAGATTTCCTTCCAAACGATTTTGCGCTCTCCGGCATAGGCTTTTTCCACAGCAGCGCTCAACACGCGTTCGGCAGCACGCCAAATGTCAGTTCCGATACCATCGCCTTCAATGTAAGGGATGATAGGATCATTCGGCACCTTGAGCTTTCCGTCAGTCAGAGTTATTTTGTTTCCTTGCATGATGTGTATGGGTTCAAGTTTGAGCGTTCCGATCGAACGGCAGCAAAGGTAAGGCGCAGATGGGAAAAAAACGTTAATTTTGAGACTCGAAATGGAGCGTTGCTCGCTTTGGGCTTTCGCCAAATGAAGTATTGCAGGAGTAAAGAATTTATGCCAAACGAAATCTTAGATCCGGAGGGGAAGCACTTTTCTGCCGAGGAAAAGCAAATAGAACGTGCCCTGCGCCCCAAGGTGTTGAGTGACTTCCACGGACAACCTCAACTGGTCGAAAACCTCAGGGTTTTTATCCAGGCTGCACGAGGACGAAACGAAGCCTTGGATCACGTCTTACTAAACGGCCCGCCCGGCCTTGGGAAAACCACACTTTCCTACATCATCGCCAACGAATTGAATGCCAACCTCAAAATGAGCTCGGGGCCTATCCTGGAAAAACCCGGTGACCTGGCCGGCTTGCTCACCAATCTGGAAGAAGGCGATGTGCTCTTCATCGATGAAATCCATAGGCTCAACAATGTGGTGGAAGAGTACCTCTACTCCGCTATGGAAGATTACCGCATCGACATCATGATCGACAGCGGCCCCAATGCCCGAAGCATCCAGCTTTCGCTAAACCCCTTCACCCTCATAGGCGCTACCACCCGCATGGGCCTACTCACGGCTCCCATGCGGGCTAGATTCGGCATTACCTGCCACCTGGATTACTACGACCTGGAAACCCTCTACAAAATCATCTTGCGCTCGGCCCACATCCTGGAAGTGGAAATAGACGAAAGCGGTGCACGAGAAATCGCCCGGCGTAGCCGGGGCACACCCCGCATAGCCAATGCCCTGTTGCGCCGCATGCGCGACTTTGCCCAGGTCAAAGGTCAGGGTATCATCACCCTCAACATTGCCCAAATGGGCCTCAAAGCGCTGAACGTAGATGAATACGGCCTAGATGAAATGGACAATCGCATTCTCTCTGCCATCATCCACAAATTTGCCGGCGGACCTGTAGGCATCAATACCCTAGCCACCGCCGTAGGAGAAGAAGCCGGAACCATAGAAGAAGTACACGAACCCTTCCTCATCATGGAGGGTTTTATCCAACGCACCCCTCGCGGACGCACCGCTACCCCGAAAGCCTACCAACACCTGGGTGTTGTCCCTCCGGGAACTACCGGACAATTGTTTTAAAAAGAGAGAAATCGGTTTTACCGATTCCACCCGTCTCAGCAACTTTCCCAATCCAGCTCTACTGCGCGTTTCTGCCCGTCGAAGTTGACGCCCACGGCAATCAGCTTTTTGCCCGTAGAGCGGTATTTGCTCAAGTAGCCCCTTTGCCGAATTTGTTCCAGGGCTTCCCGGGGAGACTTATTCAGCTTAAACTCAAAGCAATAAATCTTGTCTTCCAAAGCAACTACCGCATCGGCACGACCTCGGGAGGTGTTCACCTCGCTGTCCACGTCCAAACCCATGTATTTGAAAAACAGGTGGATTACGATGTGATACAAGCGCTCTTCCTTTCCATACATCTGATTCGGGAGGCTGTGCAGCAAAATGTTGAACACTTCTTCTACCTTATCCATCTCCTGCGCTGCCAAGGCATCCACCACCTCAAAGGCATAAGTGCGCACCCGGGGGTGTGGCAACTTGCTGAATATATCAATCAGATACTCCAGCATGGCTTGCTTTACCTCTCTGTTTGGGTATCCCAGGGTGTACAGCAGCCTGTCCCTATTGTAGGCCTTGACCGTCAGGTAACCCGTCTGAAAGAGCAGAGCTTCCAGCTTCAAATCGTCCAAATCAAAGGAGTCAAAGGCCGATTCTCCCACCTCTATGCCGTCCAAATCGACGTATTCGCGCTGGCGAATCAACTTGACCAAAAAAGTCGGCATAGCCGTCTTGAACCAGTGATTGGAAAAAGTATGGTGCTTGAATAACAACAGAATGCTAAACGGATTGTACACGAAAGTGCGGCCATCCCAGCTGTAGCCGTTGTACCATTCTCTGATTTTGGGCAAAGGATTTTGCTGTTCTTCCTCAGCCAAAGCTTTGATGTGTTCTTTAAAGTTGCTTTCCAGTTCTTCCTGGGTATAACCCAGCATGCCCGCAGCCATACGCGTCATCGTCAGGTCATCCAAATTGTTCAAATCCGAAAAGATGCTCACCCGACTAAACTTCGACACCCCTGTGATGAACACCAGGCGGATGTAGGGGTCGCTGTCCTTAATCACCGAGTAAAAATTCTTCAAAATTTGCTGGTTGGCCTTGGCCTGTTTCGTCTCTTCCCCCAGATAATCGATGATGGGCTTGTCGTATTCGTCAATCAGCAAAACCACCTGACCTTCTTTTTCAAACAGCTTGGTTATCAGCTCTTCGAATTGATTCTTCAGGCTGTCGGGCTTGAGGGTTATTTCATAAGAAGCAGCTATCTCACCCAGGTAAGCCTGCAATTCACTACTCAGGCCCCCAACCTTATAGTCCAACTTGGCAAAGGGAATATGGATGATCGGATTTTTCTTCTCCCAGTCCCACTTATCTTCTATCCACAAGCCCTCAAACAGTTCTCTGCTGCCGCTGAACAGCTCCTTCATGATGCTGACCAACAGCGATTTGCCAAAACGGCGCGGGCGGGAGAGGGAATAATAACCACCGCTTTCACAGAGTCTGTAAATGTACTCCGTCTTATCCACGTACAAATAACCCTCCGAACGAAGTTTTCTAAAATCCTGTATGCCTACGGGCAGTTTCTTCATGTAAGCAAAGATAGGGTTAATCGGGCTAATCGGAGAAACGAATTCCCTCTGATAAAGCGCACAAATTGTGCGTTTGTACGGCCGTGTATTTGGCACGCGTTACGATCGTCACGGTTAATCGGCTCCACCGGTTTTACCGATTCCACCCGTCTCAGCAACTTTCCCAGTCCAGCTCCACTTCCCGTTTCTGCCCGTCGAAGTTGACGCCCACGGCAATCAGCTTTTTGCCCGTAGAGCGGTATTTGTCTAAGTAGCCCCTTTGCCGAATTTGTTCCAGGGCTTCCTGAGGTGTTTTATTCAGCTTAAACTC
>JALSKB010000081.1 GCA_026989035.1 Saprospiraceae bacterium
TAGATCCCTCCCGCTCGGTCAGATACAGGGAGTTGCGATGAGGGCAGTCCGGCTTTTTCTTTTGTCTCTCATTGTTTGATGGAAGAGCTATCTTTGCCACACGCAAATTGAAAGCAGGACGATGAATCTTTTATTTCACTTTGGCCGTTATGTGATGCTCTTGGGCAATGCCTTGTTTGCCCGGCCTGAGAACCTGCGGATGTACCGCAAGGAATTGCTGCGGCAAATGGACGACATTGGCGTTGGGTCTTTGTTCATCGTCTTTTTGATTTCCGTGTTCATGGGGGCGGTTGCCGCTTTGCAATTTGCTTACCAGTTGGATGGCCAGCTGGTACCGCTGTATTACATCGGCTATATTGTCAGGGATTTTGCCCTGATTGAGGCTGCTCCGACCATCACCAGCTTGGTTTTAGCGGGGAAAATAGGCTCTAATATAGCTGCTGAAATAGGGGGAATGCGCCAAAAAGAGCATATTGATGCGATGGAGATTATGGGCGTCAATACGGCAGCCTTTCTCATTCGGCCCAAGATTTTGGCTTCCCTGGTGATGATCCCCGTTTTGGTTACGCTGGCGGTTTTCCTGGCTATAGTGGGCGGTTACCTGGCTACGGTTCCCTTTGGTTATCTGACCGATGTGGATTACATTCGGGGCGTGCATGCCTATTTTGATAGTTACAATGTCTTCATCATGTATGTCAAGGCAGTAACTTTTGCTTTTTTGCTGACTTCGGTTTCTGCTTATCAGGGCTATTTTGTGACGGGCGGAAGCATTGAGCTGGGTCGTGCCAGTACGAATGCCGTAGTCTTTAGCGATATCCTCATTCTCTTGTTCGATTATCTCATTGCTGTACTGCTCACTTAGGCTTAAGATATGATCAGAGTAGAAGACATCTACAAATCTTTTGGAGATCACGAGGTGCTCAAGGGTATTACACATACCTTTGAACCCGGAAAAACCAATTTGATTATTGGGCGCTCCGGAGCGGGAAAAACCGTATTGCTCAAAATTCTCGTGGGCTTGATCACACCCAGCAGTGGCAAAGTCTGGTATGACGATGTGGATTTTTTCGAGCTAGATCGCAAGCAATTGCGAGCTATACGCATGAAAGTGGGTATGCTCTTCCAGGGCTCTGCCTTGTTTGATTCCATGACGGTAGAAGAAAACATACGCTTTCCTCTGGATATGTTTACCCAATGGACGGAAAAAGAAAAAGTAGATCGCGTCAATTACTGCCTGGAAAGAGTGGGCTTGGATCGCATCAATGAGAAGTATCCGTCTGAAATCAGCGGTGGTATGCAAAAGCGGGTAGGTATTGCCAGAGCCATTGTGCTTAACCCCTCTTACCTGTTTTGCGATGAACCGAATTCGGGCCTCGACCCCAAGACTGCCCTGTTGATCGACGAACTGATCAAAGACATTACCTACGAAAACAACATCACTACGGTCATCAATACCCACGACATGAACTCCGTCATGGAAATTGGAGACAACATTGCTTTATTGCATCAAGGTGAACTGGTTTGGACGGGAAACAAGACAGAGGTGATGAGCAGTGATAACCAAATCCTCCAGGATTTTATTTTCGCCTCCCCTTTTCTCAAGCGTTTGCGTCAAGCGGCCATAGCAAAAGAGTGAAATACCCGCACAGGTGCTGTCTTACGGGCATCTTTCTATAGCTGAGGCAAAGAGGTTTAGGAGGCTTCAGCCTCCCAAACCCATTATCTCCCGCTGGCTTGGATACTGCGAACATTCCTCACCCTTTCAGTTTGGTTCTCTCGGGTTTTATTGTGCGCTGTACTTTTCAATGACTTCTTCTAATTCGTACTCGTCTCCGGGCGTATAGCCATTGTGGATCCAAACGATGTTGCCGTTTTTATCTACTACGTAAGTTTGGGGAATAGTGGAAAAATTAAAGGCATTTTGCAGGGTTTGCGCATCTCCTGCAAGTACGGTAAACTCCCAACCTTTTGTAGCCACCATGGCGGGTATTTTGCCCAAAGAACGTTGGGTATCTATGCTGATAGCAATGAGCTGGACGTCGTATTCTTCCAACCATTCATCGTACAGTTCTGCTATGGCATCCAGTTCTTTTTTACAGGGAGAGCACCAAGTGGCCCAAAAACTAATGATGGTGATTTTGCCGTCTGCTTGACCGTAGGTTTGAAGTAGATTGACTTTTTCTCCTTGTAAAGTGTGTACCGTTACATCGGGCAGGTTTCTTTGGGAAAAACCCGTTAAGTGAAAGAGAACGAATGCCAGAAGTGTGAATAGGTATTTGGTCATTTTCATTGCAGTTTGTGTTTTGAAAAGACTTTTTCGTCTTGAAAAACTTACTTTTGTCGCGAGAAAGTGGAAATTTTTGGCGGAAGCCAGGTGAACTTGCCGCAGCAAAAACTCTAAAACTCGTTGCGAAGGTATGTGGAAAGCCGAAAAGTTGTCCCCTTTTAACGTCTTTTTAACTTAGAGCAGACAAAACTGACGACAAATCATGCAGCGCCTTGTTTTCTTTTGCCTAGTTTTTTTCTTTGGGGCACCCTTTACCTTTGCGCAGGGGCAGTTATCCGGCCGGCTGGAGAGTTATGGCAATTTCTTTATGCGGGACAGCCTGATTGGGGCTGCCAATACGCCCCAGTACGACCATCAATTGTACGGTGCTGAAGCTTGGCTGGATATCAACTACCGGCGCAAGAGTTTTGAGTTTCGTGCGAGGTTTGACCTGTTCAACAACTCCAATTTGCTCAACCCTCAGGACTCCTATACGGCTCAGGGGCTTGGTTTGTGGTACGTGAGTAAAGAGTTGAACAGGCTCAAAATAGAAGCCGGCTACCTCTATGACCAAATTGGCAGCGGCATCATTTACAGAGCCTATGAGGAGCGGGCATTGGCCATAGACCAAGCACTTTTGGGCCTGCGTTTGCAATATCAGCTCGCCGACAACTGGACTGCCAGGGCTTTTACCGGCAGGCAAAAGCAGCAGTTTGATGCTTACCGATCCATCATCAAAGGCCTGGCTATTGATGGCGCTTTGACGCTGGGCAAAGAAAAAAAGATGTATTGGCTGCCCGGTTTAGGCATTGTCAACCGCACTTTAGACGATGCCACTATGCAAAGCCTGGTAGCCAATTTGGCCACCTACTTGCCCGAAGATCAATTTGTGCCGGTTTACAATGCCTATGCTTTTACCCTGTACCAACAGTTGGTTTCGGGCCCTTTCAATTGGTACTTAGAGGCTGCCTATAAAACCAAAGACAACATGAATGACCCCTTCGGTGTGAGGGCTACACAATCCGGTGATACCATCACGGGGCCTAAGTTCATCCAAGCCCCGGGTACTGTTTTGTACAGCAGCCTGAGTTTTGCAAAAAATAAGTTTGGCGCAAGCCTGGAGGTAAAACGAACGCAGAATTTTTCCTTTCGCACTCGGCCCCAAGAAACGCTTAATCGTGGCCTCATCAACTTCTTGCCACCCATGACGCGTATCAACACCTATAGACTTACAGCCCGTTATGCCGCGGCAACACAGGAATTTGGTGAGATGGCTTATCAAGCGGATTTGAGTTATGCTTTTTCTAAAAAAGTGAGGTTGGCGCTCAATTTTTCTAACATTACGGATTTAAAAGGTCAATTGCTGTATCGAGAACTGTGTTC
>JALSKB010000082.1 GCA_026989035.1 Saprospiraceae bacterium
TCTCCGAATTCGTACATGTTTTCAGCGGTGAGCTTTAAGGCTTCGGCGGCTTGTTCTTTATAGTCCCAGCTACGCCATAGGATGGAGGAGCAGGATTCCGGAGAGATGACGGCATACCAGGTGTTTTCCAGCATGTAGATGCGGTCACCCAAGCCGATGCCCAAAGCGCCGCCGGAGGCGCCTTCTCCAATGACGATGCAAATGATGGGTACTTTGAGCTGAGCCATTTCAAAGAGGTTGCGGGCTATGGCTTCGGCCTGGCCGCGTTCTTCGGCTTCTATGCCGGGGAAGGCCCCCGGGGTGTCGATCAGGGTGATGACGGGATAGCCGAAACGTTCGGCCAGCTTCATCAGGCGCAGGGCTTTGCGATAGCCTTCGGGATTGGGCATGCCAAAATTGCGGTATTGGCGCATTTTGGTGTTTACGCCCTTTTGGTGCCCGAGAATGACAATGGTCTGACCATCCAGCTTAGCCAGCCCCCCTACGATGGCCTTGTCGTCTCCAAAGCAACGGTCGCCATGCAGCTCTATGAATTTTTTGCACATTTGCTCAATGTAAAAGAGCGTATAGGGGCGGTTGGGGTGGCGGGCGAGTTGCACCTTCTGCCAGCCACTGAGATTGCTGTAAATTTCTTTGGCTGTAGCTCTGATTTTGTTTTCCAGCTCCGTGACCATAGGCTCTACATCCACTATGCCTTCTTCGCCAACTTCTTTAACTTTTTTTAATTGTTCATATAGCTTCTCCAAAGGCTTTTCAAAATCCAAAAAGACCATATTGGTGGTTTTCGACCGTTGCATCTGCTTCTTTTCCATATTTGTAAGCTCAAAGGTAGCAAAACTTGTAGTACCCCTCATTGATTTTTTGAAATATACCCAAACCGAAACGGTTTGGGATATTCACAACTCACAAACGGGCCAAAGATAGGGAATTTGGGAGGCGTCAGCCGCCCAAACCACTTCGCCATGGTATATTTCCTTCCTTGGAAAAACGACCGGTACTTCAGAATAAAGAACTGTGTAGCGGCATGGAGCAGATGGCTTTAAGCCCTAAACTACAGCGAGATATTTTATGGCATCGCCAGGGATGGGCTGAAAATATTTTTTGAAAAAAATCGGGATAAAATTTGGTCATAAAAAAATGTTGGCCTACCTTTGCGGCACCTTTCCTTGAAAGTCAAACGCGCTGAGAAACTAATTGGTAAAAGGCGCGTTATTTGGTGGAGCAAGGTAAAAAGGTCCGGTAGTTCAGCTGGTTAGAATACCTGCCTGTCACGCAGGGGGTCGCGGGTTCGAGTCCCGTCCGGACCGCAAAATCAAACACGATTTAGTTTTCATAGCTTTAGAGGGTTTGGACCGTAAGGTCCAAGCCCATTTTTAGTTTTGTATCCAAACCTAAGAGACTAAGGCCTTCCAAACCATCTCTCCATGAGTATAGCTAAACTTGTCTGCTTTACCGGTGTAGTGTGGGCGTTTTGGTGTTATCTGCCATGCGAGAAGAGGAGGGTCGGGGGCGTTTTTGTCGTATTGTAGTCAGATGAGCGTGATAGCGGACTCGGGTGTTTTATCGTCGGAGAGGCTGTAGGCGAGGAAGAAGCCTCCGCCACCCGCTCCACAGAGTTTTAAGCGGTATTCATTTTCGGCCAGGGAGGTTTCCCAGAGGTCGTGCAGGTTTTGAGGAATCATTTCGCGCAGGTGCTGCCATTGGAAGAGGCTGATAGCTGTTACGGCTTTCGCCAAATGTTTTTGGTCTCCCTTGAGCAGGGCATCTATGGCTTGGCGGGTGGCAGGCAAGAATTGTCGTTCGAGGGCTTGGAGGAAGGAAGAGGAGAGACATTTTTTTAAAAACAATTGGACTAAGGGGCCCGTTTTGCGGGTTTGTCCGCTGTTCAGCAGAGAGAAGCGGCGGAGTAGGGCTGTAGGCGGAGGCTGTAGGAGGCGCAAGATGCCGTTTTCTTCTCTGAGCACGGGTTGCTGGAGGAGCGAGATGAGGGGGTCCATACCGGAGCTTTGTCCGTGGAAGAAACTTTCCAGTATGGCCAGCTCCTCTCGGATTTGAAGGGGTGAGTTGTTTGTCTTTTGCTCGCGGGAGGCGAAGGTGTCGTAAAAAGCAGCACACAGGGCACCGGAGCTGCCGAGGCCATAGCCTGTGGGAATGTTCGATTGGAAGTGCAGAGCCGGCTGCTTGCCAAGCATTTGCCGAAAGGCAGTAAGTCTGTACTTGTGTCGAAGCAAGCCTTCGGCTTGTTTGGCTTCGAGGTAGTCAGCCCAGCGTAGGAGTTGCTCCTGATGTGGATTGGGCGTTGGCTGTTCAACCCAGCGCCCGCTGTATTTGCCGAAAGGCAGGGCCAGAGAGGCTCCGGATCGGAGAATGGCGTATTCGCCGAAGAGAAGGACTTTAGCCGGGTAGGTAGAGGAGTACATCATTTTTTGTGATCGATCAAGGAGGCTTTCGCTTGAGCTATCATCTCCAGAAAGGTGTTGACCTGATTGAGGTGGGTGCGGAAAGAGAGGACGGCAAAGCGCAGCCAGAAAATTCCGTTGATCAGGGTTGAAGAGACGAAGATGCGGCCGTCGCGGTGCAGTTCTTTCAGCAGGCGGCGGTTGAAGCTGTTGGCATCGCCCTTCTCGGGCAGGTAGCGATAGAGTACGACCGACAAAGGCGGCTCGGGGCCTGTTTCGAAGCCCAGCTCTGCGATTTTGTGGTAGAAATAGCGAGCCAGCAGATGCTTTTCTCTAAGGGCGGCTTTGAAGCGTTCGAGGCCGTTGAGTTGCAGGCTGAGCCAGAGGCGCAAGCCGCGAAAGTGCTTGGTCAGTTCGGGAGAAAGTTCTGCAGGATCCCATAGGGAGAGGTCGGTTTTTACGGCATCTTGCATGTAATTGGCTTTGTAGCGGTGGGCTTTGTGCAGGGCTTCTACGTTTTTGACGAGCACAGCACCTAGGCCGTAGGAGAGGAAAAGCCCTTTGTGGGGGTCTATGGTGATGCTGTCGGTGCGTTCTATTCCGTTAAACAAGGGCTGGAGTTCATCTACCAGCATGAAGAAGCCCCCATAGGCAGCGTCGAGGTGAAACCACAAATCGTATGCCTGTGCAATATCTGCTAATTCGTTGAGGGGATCCACGGCACCGGTGTCGGTGGTGCCGGTGGCAGCAATTAGCAAGAAGGGGCGTAAGCCGGCTTTTTGGTCGGCGATGATTTGTTCTTGTAAAGCTTGAGGCGACATGCGAAACTGTTCATCCATGGGGATGTAGCGCAAGGTAGCTTCTTTTAAACCCGCAATATTTAAGGCTTTTTGAATGGAGTGATGTGCTTGTTCCGTGAGGTAAATGGTGCTGCGGGGGATGTCGAGACAAGAGAGGTCTTTGGCTTCCCGAGCCGTGGTGATGGCGATGAGGTTGGCGATGGAGCCTCCGGAGGTTAAATTGCCAAGAGCTGTTTGGGGGTATCCAACCATGTCGCACATCCAGCGCAGCAGGCTGTTTTCCAGGCGTACGGCCCCCGGGCCTGCAAAGGAAATACCTGCATAGGCATTGGTGATGGCTGCCAGGTAATCCCCCAAAGCTGTGGTATAGATACCTCCACCGGGAATATAACCCAAATGCCCGCCTGAAGCGGGGTTTAGTCCGGTAGAAAGTAGTTGTTCTTGCAAAAAATCCAGCGCTTCTTCCATTTTACGCCCTTTTTCCGGCAGGGGCAGATCCCGAAACCCTCCGGGGGGTGGAGCAGCCTTGTAAGCCGGTTCTTCGGGAAGGCTATCGATAAAGCGGGCGGCAAAATTTGCCGAAAGGCGAATCCAATCGGCACGCTCTGTCCCTGAGGCTTCCAGTTTTCGGGCTGTTTTTTCCAGTTGTTGAATCTCTTTGAGCAAGTTCTTTTCCATAGGCTTGCAAAAGTGTGAAGAAAATCCGACTTTTGCTATTGAATTTTTGTTTCATAACCCCAAAAAAAGCCAAAATGCGTTAGTTTACCTTTTTCTTTTTTCTCTTTTTTTCTTCCCACTTTCTTTTAGCCCAACCCTGTGCACCCGGTAGCATTGTGCTCAATACACAGAACCAGGTGGATAGCTTCAGAATCAATTATCCGTCGGAGTGTACGCAGGTCGTTCAGGATTTGATCATTTCGGGCGAAGACATCACTCATTTGGATAGCCTCCTGGGCTTGAATTTCATAGGAAGGGATCTGATTATTTCAGGCAACTTGTTGTTGACTACTTTGCACGGCCTCGATAGCATAGTGGTCGTAGGAAGACACCTCAAGATTGAAGACAACCTGCAGCTCTTTGACGTCAATGGCCTGAATGGGCTGCAGTCAATTATCGGGCAATTGTGGATTAGAAACAACCCTAGTTTGCAACATGTGGACGGACTGGAAAACCTGTCGGGAATCATAGACAATTTCCGTCTGGAGGGCAATGCGGCCTTGGCTGATGTGTCGGGCCTCAAGTCTCTGGGTGCCGTAGGTGGAAACTTTTTGATTAACAATAATGTTTCACTACCAAACTTGTACAATCTTAGGAAGCTGATGTCTGTAGGAGGTACGCTGCAAATCAAGGGCAATAGCAGCTTGGTTCAGGTTTCCGATCTTTCTCACTTGCAGAGTATAGGGGGGCATTTAATAATATGGGGGAACGATGTTCTGCAAAGCGTTCATGGTTTTATTCATTTGACGAGTATAGGCGGCTATTTGTACATTCGCAACAATCCGGTTTTGCCCGATTTGTTGGGGCTGGACAATATAGACCCCACGGGCATTGTTTTTCTCATCATCAAAGACAATGCATCGCTTTCGCTCTGTTCGGTAATGAGCGTGTGCGAGTATTTGAATGGCACAGGGCCTCGTGTTATCAATGGCAACCCGGCCAGTTGTGCCACGGAGGCTCAAGTTGCTGATCTTTGCCTGTTGCTACCTGTAAGTCTGGTGTCTTTTGAGGCGGAAGTAAAGGCTGAAGGCGTTTTACTTCGCTGGGAAACCGAAGACGAAACAGAAAACTTGGGTTTCAACATACAGCGGAGTGCAGATGCTCAAAAGTGGGAAGATATAGGTTTTGTTTCGAGCTCCGGCGGTGGAGTTTACTCCTTTTTAGATGAGCATCCGTTTTCGGGGCGGGGGTTTTACCGCTTGCAGCAAGTGGATCCGGATGGTTTATCGGCTTATTCTCCCGTGGCCTCAGCTGTATGGGGTGAGGCCTTTCGTCAAATTTTTGTTTATTCCAATCCGGTAGAAAATTTTTTGTGGGTAGGGGGGCTTTCCGGCCTTTCGGCAAATGAGGAGGTGCCTTATGCTCTTTACGACTTGGCCGGGCGCTTGATGCGGCGGGGAGTTTTGGAAGGGGCACCTATTGATTTGAGCGATTTGCCGGCAGGTTTTTATCAACTGAGGCTTGAGCTCTATGGAAATGAGCAAATTTTTAAGGTGATGAAATAAGCCCGTTGAAAGCTCTTATTGTTCGAGGCGCTGATGTTTATTAATAGTGTATTCTTGTTGCTTGGGAATGCCTGAGGCATTCCCAAGCTCTTGTTTGTCGGGTCGTGTTGCCTTTTTAGTTTTTGACGAATTTTTGGACTCCGGTTTCCCCGTCGTCGTAAGTGATTTTGACGAAGTACAGGCCGGCGGGGAAATCTTCAACTGCGATACCGGTTTGTCTGTCGCCTTGTGCAGTCATTTGTCTAAGCCGTTGTCCACTTGCGTCGTAAATCTCGATATACTCCAGCGGTCTGTACAGGGAGATGATGGTCAATTGATCGGTAGTTGGGTTTGGAAAGAGTAGGAGTAATTCCTGCTCGAGGCCTATTTCTTTTTGTTGTCCTTCCAACCTGAACAATTTTCCTGCACCCGGCTCTAAGTACAGGTTGTATGTGGCACCGTACTCATTGTTCTCGAATGAGACGTCTTCCCAAGTATTGGTTTCGACATCGAAAGTTTGCAATTCGTTCAGGGTGTAATTGATGAAAACTTGAGTTTCGAGTTCGTCATCATAGTCTTTGTTCATGACCATGTAGTATTTTTCCTCTTCGTTATCGTTTTTAAAAGTGCCTACGATGAGGGAAGCAAATTGGTCGGGTTGTATGATGATGTTGGGTTTTTCGGCGGTGTTGTACCGCATGTCGTCGCTGTGATAGACGGCCGTTGTGGTCAAGTGTTCCATGATATCTTTCAGGCTGTCGATTTCAGCATTCAGGGTCTGAATTTGCGGATAGACCTGAGGCCCGCAGGGGTTTCCCGTAACGCCCCATTCGTGGTACCAGTGAAACCAAATGATGCCGTGCACTCCATAGGCCAAGGAGGAGTAGATGAGCCATCTCATTTCATTTTCATCGGGAACTCTCCACTCCAGGAAGGCAGCACTTGTGCCGTTGGTACCGACGGCCTGGAGTTCTGTGTAAAAGGGAATGTCGTAGCTCAACGAAAAACTCCTCATTCGGAGAATCTGTTTGAAGTAATCGTCTTGCTCATCGTAGCCATCGAGGTAAAAAATATACCTGTCGTAGCACAAGATATCGGCCTTTGTTATTTGGAGGAATTTGTCCACATAGGGGTCATCTCCAATGGGGTAATCTCTGTATTCATCGGGTTCGAAGTAGGGCCATATTTCGATGAGGCAGGGTCTGGTAGGGTCGTTTTGTCTGATTCTGGCTATGACTTTGGCGATGTTTGGGAATGCCGTTTCGTAAGGTTCGTTGCAAATGTAATATCCGACGAGTTTGGGGTCGTTTTTGTATTTGTTGACAAAGGCGTCGAGCTCGAGGAGCATTTCTTCCGTGATTTCTTCTACGGGGGTATCGGCCCCCCCTTTCAGGTACCGGTCTTCGCCTTCTTCGCCGTAGAAATTGGCAATATCGAGCAAATAGGTAAACCCGAATTGCTGCACCTTTGCCATCAGTTGGTCGTCATCTCTGACCCACATCATGTTGTCGAAGTTTGCGTTTTGATAGTATTCGAAGACCTCGTCTTCAAAGGGCGGGCCGGCGTTCAGTTGGGCATAGGGCGGGTTATAAGCACTGAGGAAGAATTCGTTCTCGAGCCAGTACTCATCCACGACGTTCAGGCTGATGGTTTTTTCCGCGTACTCGGGTTTGGAGATTTTCAATTTTAGAGGAAAAGCAGCTGTTGAATCAAATCGGACCGTCCACAGCAGGGTGTCGCGAGTTTGTTCCGGAATAGCAATTTTTCGTTCAAGAGGCCCTTCGATGAGTTGTACGAAGGGAGATTGTGGGAGCACAAGCCGGGCAGTAAGAGATAGGGCAAACTGATTCTTGTTTTCAACAATAGCCCTTATCGGAATGTCTTTGTGGAGTTTGACGATAACCCGTAAAGGTGAAAAGTCGATGATTTCAAAATTTGAAGTTTGTTGGGCTTGAGTAGTTGGTAGCAGTGTGTTCAACAGCGTAAACAAAAAAAGTAGCTTGATTTGCTTCATGCTTGGCTTTGTTTTATTTCGCTTCTTTGTGTTCTTGTTGTTTTTTGTTGTAGGTTGGAGTTTAATGCCTTATAAACGCATACGGTCTAAGAAAGTTGTGCGGCGAAGTTGTTGCTGCTTTTGATTGGGCTCAAGGGCTGCTTCTTGGGCTTTGGCTGTAGCTTTTTGTACCTTTGTCGAGTTGTATGCGCAAGGCAGGCCATGCTTTTTTACAGTTGGCAGGCAGGCTTTGGTTCTTCGGTTCAAGGTACAAAATTCGGATAAGCAGACATGGGATCCTATTTCTCTTACCTGGCTTTTAGGCTGGGTGTTTTTTTGCTGGCTTTGCTCCCTTTTCGGGTGATGTATGGGCTTTCCGATTTGTTGGCTTTTGTTTTGCGCGATGTATTGCGGTACAGGCGGGAAGTGGCGGAAGAAAATGTAAGGCGTTGTTTTCCGGATAAATCGGAAGGGGAGCGTCGAGCCCTTTTGAGGGCATCGTATCGCAATTTGAGTGATGTGCTTTTGGAAGGGCTCAAGGGTTTGAGCATGGGCAAAGAGGAGTTGCTGAGGCGCTATCGCTTTGTCAATCCTGATTTGCCCGAGGCTTTGTACGAACAGGGTGTGCCGGTGCTTTCCGCCCAAGCTCATTACGGCAATTGGGAGTGGGGCGTAAGTTCTTTTTCCTTACAAGTACCCCAGACGGTGGTGGGCATTTACAAGCCGTTGAAGCACCCGTTGATTGGGGCTTTTACCGATGCCAGGCGCAAGCGCTATGGTTTGGTTTTGCGCGATTTGCGCCAAACGCGTGCGGCTATGAAAGAATTTGGCGAAAGCCCCAGTTTGTTTATTATGATTGCCGATCAGAGTCCGTCAAACCCTTTCAAATCGCATTGGCTGTCTTTTTTCGGCTGTGAAACCGCTTGGTTGCACGGTACGGATTACTGGGCGAGGCGTTTGAAATGTCCGGTACTTTTTATGGATGTGCAGCGGGTGAAGCGAGGATTTTACGAGATACGTTTTAGCCTTTTGGCCGATGCTTCCCGAAAAGAATTTGAAGAAGGCGAAATCACGCGTCTTTACGTGCGGAAACTGGAGGAGATGATAAGGCAAAAGCCTGCTGATTGGCTTTGGACGCATCGCCGTTGGAAGCTGAGTCGCCCTCAGGATGTTAAACTTTTGGGCTGAAGGTGGAGCTTTGGCGGCAAAGGCGTACTTTTGAGCGCAAAAAGCATCTTACATGAAAGAACAGACCGCACCGCAGAAGTCTTGGATTGAAATACCGGAGGGCAGTGATTTCCCCATGCAAAACCTCCCTTACGGCATTTTTCGGACGGTGAGCAATCCGGCAGCTCGTGCCTGCACTATTGTTGGCGAAAGTATTGTTGACTTAGCGGTTTTGGATGAATTGAGTTATTTTGACGAGCTGGACTTGCCGGCCGGCATCTTTCGCAAGCGTTATTTGAACGACTTCATGGCGTTGGGTAAAGAAAAAACGCGGGCTTTTCGGCAGTTGTTGATGCGTTTGTTGGGCGAAGACCGCAAGGACGTGCGTTCTCAGGCTTGGCATTTTTTGCATCCCATTGAGAAAGTGGAGCTGCTTTTACCCGTGAAGGTGGGAGACTACACCGATTTCTACTCCAGTATTGAACATGCCACCAACGTGGGGAAAATGTTTCGGGATCCGGAAAATGCCCTTTTGCCCAATTGGCGGCATATGCCCGTGGGGTATCACGGTCGGGCCTCTTCCATCGTGGTGTCAGGTACGCCCGTGCGGAGGCCGAGGGGGCAGATGATGCCTGCCGGAGCGAATCAACCCGTTTTCGGTCCCAGTCGTTTGCTCGATTTTGAGTTGGAAATGGGTTTCGTCATTGGCCAGGGCAACGAGATGGGCGTGGCGATCAGTACGGCTGAAGCCGAGCAGCACATTTTTGGTTTGATGTTGTTCAACGACTGGTCAGCCCGCGACATTCAGAAGTGGGAGTACGTACCCTTGGGGCCTTTTTTGGGCAAAAATTTTGCCTCTTCGGTATCTCCTTGGATTGTAACGCTAGAGGCCTTGGAGCCTTTTCGGGTGGAAGGGCCGGTGCAGGAGCCATCGGTATTGCCCTATTTGCAATTTGAGGGCAAGCGCAATTACGACATTCAGCTCGAGGTAGAGATTGTGGCCGAAAGCGGAGCCTCTAAGGTGGTGTCGCGTTCCAATTTCAAGTACATGTATTGGAACATGTGCCAGCAGTTGGCGCACCATACCATAAATGGCTGCAACATGCGGGTGGGAGACATCTGTGCTTCCGGAACCATCAGTGGGCCGGATCCGGGTTCTTACGGTTCCATGCTGGAAATCACTTGGCGGGGCACCAAGCCAGTGCAAATGCCTGATGGGAGTGAGCGCAAATTTCTCCAAGACGGAGATACGGTGGTGATGCGTGGTTTTGCCGAGAAAGATGGTTTGCGGATTGGCTTTGGCGAGGTCTCAGGTAAGGTGCTTCCGGCTGAAGAATGAATCTTGGCTTTGCTTTTCGAGGAGAGCTTGCTTTCAAAAGGAGTGGGTTATGTCACGTCTTTTTAGGATTTTTTTGTCGTATCTCTTTTGGCCGGCTTTGCTCTGTGGGCAAAACGTGCAAGAGCTTGCCGAGCAGTTGCTGCAGCGCCCGGCTTTGCAGCAAGCCCGGCTTGGCTTATTGGTCGTAGATGTGGAGAGCCGGCAGCCTTTGGCTACCGTGCAGGCTGAAGAGGCTTTGGCACCGGCCTCTTCCCTCAAGTTGCTCAGCACGAGTACGGCCCTGATTGTACTGGGTGCGGACTACCGTTTTAAAACCGAATTGCAGATTGACGGTTATCTGGATGCTCAGGGGGTGTTGCAAGGCAATCTCTACATTAAGGGCTATGGCGATCCTTCTTTGGGTTCGGGTCGTGGTAACACGCTGGACAGGGAAGCTTTGCTGGAGTGGTTGTGTGATCGGGTCGCGGAAGCCGGTATTCGGGGTATTGCCGGAGATGTTTTGGCGGATGACAGTTGGTTTAGCGGCCCGCCGGCACCCGAGGGTTGGAGTGAAAAAGACGGAGGCAATTACTATGCCGCAGGTGTATGGGCCTTAAATTTTGCGGAAAACATGTATCGTTTGCGCTTTCAGCAGCACCCCAAAACGGGAGGAGCTGTGCGCATCTTGGGTACGGAGCCCGAAGTGGAGGGTTTGCGGCTTTACTCTCGGGTAGTCTCGGGAGCAGCCGGCAGTGGAGATAACGCTTACATTTACGGTTTGCCTTACGATTTTGATCGCGAGGTGCGGGGCAGCATTCCGCCGGGGCGAGGCGTGTTTGTCATTAAAGGTTCTTTGCCGGATGCACCGCTTTTTGCCGCCCAGCAGCTGCGCAAGAAATTGCTGGGAGAAGGGATTTCCGTTTTGGGGAAGGCCGGTGTTTGGCGGAAGCCCAAAGAAGCCCGCCCCCGAGAGGTGATTGCGGTGCTTCACTCGCCGCCACTGAGCAAATTGGTGGAATGGACCAACAGAGAGAGCCTCAACCTCTATGCGGAGGTGTTTTTGCGTGCCGTGGGGCGAGAGCGTGCCGGTGAGGGTAGTGTGCAAGCGGGAGTAGAAGTTTTGCGCGGGGTTTGGGCAGAGCGAGGCTTGAAGTTCCGCGCTTTGCAGATGGCGGATGGTTCCGGCCTTTCGGCAAATGATAGCATTTGTGCAGCTGATTTGGCGATGTTGGTCCGCAAGATGTATGCAGATGTCCATTTGCGGGATGTGTTTTTAAACAGCTTACCGCTTGCAGGTCGTCGGGGAACTTTGAAATCTTCCTTGCGTCAAAGCCCCGCAGCCGGCCGTATTTACGCGAAAACGGGTAGCATGAAAGGGGTGCGTTCCTTGACAGGACTTGTTCAGCAGCCTTCCGGCAAATGGCTGGCTTTCTCGCTTATCGTTAACGACTATACGAGCAGCGCTTCTGCGGTGTGGAGAGAAATGCTGTCTTTTTTGGAGAAACTGGTTGTGAAATAAAGCCTGTGCATACTGTACGCATGGCGAAGTGGTCCGGGAGGCGTCAGCCTCCCAAACTCCCTATTTTTCGCTCGTTTGCGAGTCGTAAATATTCCAAACCATTTCAGTTTGGGCATATTTGCCGAAAGGCAGGGCACATTATTTCAAAACTCCGTATGTTTGGGGCAAATGGCGAGCACAATGAAAGTAAGCTTTTCGGGTAAGGAGCTTTTGAGAGCAACCATCTGGTTGGGCCTTTTTTTGGGGCTACTCTCTTGCAGCAATTCGGACAAGGAGTTTAAGCCTTTGCGGATTTCGAAAGATTCGAACTCCAGCTCGAAAAGTGTGGTTAAATTACCCGAATTGGAAGAGGAGAGCTTTGATACTTTGCTCCAACAATACGAAAGCAAAGACCGTATGTTTTGGCAGAAGCCCGAATTGGTTATAGCCATGTTGGGCGACTTGTCAGATAAAACGGTGGCCGATATTGGAGCGGGCTCAGGCTTTTTTGCACGCCGCCTGGTGCACAAAGCCCGTAAAGTCATCGCCATAGAAATAGACCCTCGTTTTATTGCTTTTATGGATAGCATTAAGCGGGTGGAGTTGCCGATGGAATTGCAAAATCGCTTTGAAACGCGCCTGGCCGAGCCCCAAAATTCCCATTTGAAACCCGGTGAAGCGGATATCGTCTTGTTGGTCAATACGTACATTTACATCCAGGACAAGGAGGCTTATTTGCGGCATTTGCTCGACGTTTTGCCGAAAGGCGGTCGATTGGTCATCGTCGATTTCAAGAAAAAAAGATTGCCGATGAAAAATCCACCTCAGGCTTGGAGGATGCCTCTGTATCAGCTGGAGCAGCAATTGGAGGAAGCCGGCTTTACCTTGTTGGTATCTGACGATACCTCATTGGACTACCAATACATCGTCATAGCTCAAAAACCGTAGGCCGTAAGGTGTCGTTGGTCGAAAAAAACGAATCTTTAGGGAAAGAAGATTTACTTTCGTACCTGACCGAACTTGATGCTGCCCCCAGGGTATGAGATCTCGCCAAGTGTTGTGGTTTTCAGCTGGTGAGCTCGCAATAAAAAACGTGCAATGAAAAAGGTGAAAGACAAAAATGTCGCGGCGGTTTTAGCCCTGGTTTTTGGCTGGGCCGGGTTACATCGCTTCTATTTGGGGCAAGTCGGTTTGGGCATTCTCTATCTTTTTCTGATGGGCTCGGGTATTTCCTTTATGCTGGGCCTGATTGATGCGGTGGCCTTTTTTGTCATGGACAGAGAAAACTTTGACTTCAAGTACAATCGACAAGCTGCCAGGACTTATTACCGACGTCGCAGCCGAAGTCGAGCGGTAAAGCGGAATGTCCCTAAGCACCGCACTCAGGGAGATAGAACCGCTGCGAAGTTGCGCCATTTGATTAAGGAGGGTAAAAGCAAGTTCAAAGGTTTTGATTACGATGGCGCCATTGAGGATTTCGAAGAGGCTTTGGAAATATCCCCAAACAATCCGGCCGTACACTTTAATTTGGCTTGTTTGTATTCGTTGATGGAAGACGAAGAAAGGGCTTTCAGGCATTTAAATCAAGCTGTAGCCCAGGGGTTTCAAGATTTCAACCGCATTGAAAATCACGAGGCACTCGCCTGGTTGCGCACTCGGGAAAGTTTCGAATCTTTTCGCCAAAACGGCTATCGGTTAAAAAGGACTGTTTCGGAGAGAAAAACAAAGGTGAAAGAGGAGGAGGATGTTCCGCCTGCCGACCTTCTGGACCAACTCCATCGCCTCAAAGAATTGCGCGAACGTGGTATGCTGACGGAAAAAGAATATCGCAAAGAATTGGCAAAGCTCAAGAGATAAAAAAGCAATGCACGGCATCGCTTTTTTTATGAGGAACTTGCTTTTGGCAAACAAAAAGTTCAACTTTGCGTTACAGCAGAGAGGGAGAAGGGGAACGATGTTTTTTCTTGCATGTCGAAAGGGTTGCTGTGGCTCTAAGCTACCAGAGCTTTGTACCTTTCGGGCATGGAGCGATAAAAGCACCTGCATAGGAGATTTTACATGTCCCGAGCGCTGTTCAGCTTGGGAATCAAATAGCGATAGCAAGCAGCAATGATTGCAGCCGAACTCATCTTGAACGACCTTTTGCCTCTGCGCACTTCGACGACCGGGGAGGACGCCTTGTCCACCATGCAGGACTTTCACGTTTCGCATTTGCCGGTGGTTGATGGCGAGCAATTGCTGGGCATTCTGTCTGAGGACGATATCTTGTCTCACGACATAGAGCAGCCGGTGGGTTCGTATCGCTTGAGTATCAATTTCCCTCTGATACGCGAAAACGACCACCTCTTTGAGGTGATGACGGTGATGTCGGAATACAAGTTGACCACCCTGCCCGTGGTGGATGAGGAGGGGCGTTATGTGGGCATGATTAAACCGGCAACCTTGATTGAGCATTTTGCTCGCATGGCTTCTTTTTCAGAGCCCGGCGCCATCATTGTTATGGAGATGCACCGTTCGGAATACTCGCTGGCAGAGTTGAGTCGTTTGGCGGAAGCCGAAGATGCCGCTGTTTTGGCGGCCTTCGTTTCTTCGGATTTGAGCACGGCCATGATTGAAGTAACGCTGAAAATCAATCGCCAGGAAGCCGACAGCATTGTTGCGGCTTTTAAGCGCTTTGGTTACGGCATCAAAGGCGTTTTCACCGAGCAGGAATATTCCGATGCACTTAAGGAGCGCTTTGAGTCTCTGATGAATTACCTCAATGTTTAGACGACCCTTGGCGGGGCGATGGATCTTGCTATGGCTCTCTTGCCTGATGGCCGGCAGCTTGACAGCTGGGGCGGAGATGGTTTACGTGGACAGCATTTGCGTGCAGGGCAATGAACGGACCAAAACGGCTGTCATTTTGCGGGAATTGGACTTTCGGCCTGGCGACAGTTTGCCGATGAGTGATTTACAGCCTTGTCTTGAGCGGAATCGCCTCTATTTGATGAATACCGGTTTGTTTAGTGAGGTATTGTTGAATGTGCGCGATTGGCAGGTTCCGGATAATCGACTGGTCATTTCTGTACGGGTGCAGGAAGCCTGGTACTTCTACCTCATTCCCTTGTTTGAGTTGGCTGACCGCAATTTTAACCTCTGGTGGCGCGACTACGAACATGATTTTCGACGGATAAATGCGGGCTTCATTTTGCATCATGCCAATGTTACAGGACGGCGCGATCGCTTGAAAATAACTGCTCAACTGGGGTTTACGCGCAAGTTGGATTTGGACTATGCCCTGCCGTTTTTTGACAGGGTTCAACGCTGGGGTTTGGGTTTTCGCCTTTTTCTTTCCGACAGCCAATATCTGCGCTACAACACGGTGGATAACAAAGAAGTTTTTCGTTACGACCCTTCCGAGCGTTTGTTGCATCGCTTTCAGTTGATCGGGCGTTTACAGCGCAGGCCTGCTTTGCACAGTTTGCAGCGCTTGGAGATGGGATTTTTCCGAACGCGCATAGCTGCTGTAGTTGCCGAAGACCTCAATCCCGATTTTTTGGGAGAGGGCCGGCCTTTGCAACGCTATTTTCTGCTGCGCTACACCTTTGAATGGGATGATCGGGATGTGCGTCCTTATCCCCGAAGAGGGATGTATTTGTCTTTCTCTTTGGAAAAAAGAGGCTTAGGTGTTTTCAAGGAGCTTCGAGCAGCCTATGGAGAAGTGTTGCTCAAGCACTACTTGCCTTTGCGGCGTCGGGCTGGCCTGGAAAGCATTTTTCGCAGCCGAATAGCGATACAGCGAGGTCCGCAGCCCTATTACAACAGCCGGGCTTTGGGCTATGGCAAAGACTTCCTTCGGGGATATGAGTACTACCTCGTTGACGGTTTGGATATGGCTTTCGCCAAATGGAGTCTGCGTTTGCCCTTGTGGAATCGGGTTTGGAACTGGGGGAAGGCCATGCCGGTGGCCGGTTTGCGCAAAATGCCTTTGCGTTTGTATTTCTGTGTTAACGGAGACTTGGGTTATGTGCACAACCCCTGGCATGGGGCGGGAAATTCGCTTTCCGATAGCTGGCTTTGGAGCACAGGAGTAGGCTTGGATATCGTCAGTTATTACGACAAAGTCTTTCAAATTCAGTTGAGTGGCAACCGATTGGGAGAAATTGGGCTATTTTTACACTGGGATTTTTGAACCTTTTGGAAAGCTTATTTTTATGTCCCTGCGCATAGCCGTTTACAGCAAAGAAGTCAGAGCTAAGGACCTGCCCTATGTACAGCAGTTGATGGAAGAGGCTTCGGCCCGGTCTATTCGCTTGTTTTTTTTTCGACCTTGGTTGGAGGCTCTACGTCGTTTTTCGGACCAATCGGGCATAGTTCTTGGGAAGAAACTGGTAGAAGGAGAGGTCGATTCGTTTGCTAGTCCGGAAGATTTGCAGTCCGGTAGATATGACTTTTTGATGACTTTAGGGGGGGATGGTACCCTTTTAAATGCGATCACTCTGGTGAGGGACAGCGGCGTTCCGATTGTGGGCATCAACTTGGGGAGGATGGGTTTTTTGGCGAGTATTGAAAAACGGCACCTGGCCAAAGCGCTGGATCAATTGCTTGAGGAGCAGTATAGCTTGGAGGAGCGCAGTTTGTTGCAGCTGCAAAGTGAGCCGGCCTTGTTTGGCGATTTTCCGTATGCGCTCAACGATTTCACTTTGTTGAAATTTGCTTCGGCCTCCATGATTACGGTGCACGCTTATCTGGATGGCGTCTTTTTGAATACGTATTGGGCAGACGGTTTGATTGTCGCTACGCCTACGGGCTCTACGGGATATTCTTTGAGTTGTGGTGGGCCTATAGTTTTTCCCGATACGAAAAATTTTGTGTTGACTCCGGTAGCACCGCACAACTTGAATGTGCGGCCCATCGTCATTTCCGATCAGTCGGTTTTGCGCTTTCAGTTTGAGGGGCGCAGCCGAGATTACCTCTGCACTTTGGATTCGCGCAAGGCAACCATCGGAGATGCTTATAGCTTGGAGGTTAGCAAAGCTCCTTTTTCCATTCGCTTGTTGCGGCTTCAGGGCAGCCATTTTACCGAGACTCTGCGCAGCAAATTGATTTGGGGGTTGGATTCCAGAAATTGATTTGGGGATTTAGGGCAGGTGTTTTATCTTTGCTGCTCTAAAAAACGAATGCCATGCAAGAAGAAATTCAAGGAACTTCTACCATTGTGGATTGGATACTCTTTCTGGTGAGCTTAGCAGCGGTAATTTTGCTGTTGATGTACAAGCCTGAATTTTTCTGGGCTTTGATGCCCTTCCCCATAACCTATGCGGTGAAAGCTCTCAACATGATGTGATGGGGGCCGGGGCACTTTACCTGGCCTGTTGTACTTTCGTCAAATCTTCCATTAAGGTCTGATAATCCGGATAAGCTCCCGAGTGGAAAAGGCGTTTGCCGTTGCGGCGGATGAGGGTGGCCGGTATGGAGCTGTCTATCCAGGTTTCGTCCACTTTGGGCATCCAGGAGTAGATGTCCGAGTCGTAGAGCACCCAGATTTCGGGGTGTAGGGCATGGGCATTGAGAAAGGGGACGAGTTTTTGTTCGGTTTCATTGGGGAAGTCCAAGCTGATGAGGACGATTTTGACCGGTTCGTTTCGGGTTTCCCTCCAGGCTTTTTCAAAGAGGGGCAATTCTTTGACACAGGGTTTGCACCAGGTAGCCCAAAAGTTGAAGACATAGGTTGTATCGTTATTGAGTTTGAGCAGGGGCTCCAGCTGGGGAAAGCCCGTGAAGTAGCGCAGGTCTTCAGCTTTGTAATGGACGGGGGGCAGGTTTTCTTCGTGTGCGGTGTTTTGCTTGCAGGCCGGCAGGCTCAGTAAGCCCGTCATCAGCCAGAAAAGTAACAGCATTTGTTTGCCTTTAAGCTTGGTATGAGGGGGAGTTTCGCTTGTTTTTTTCGGTGTGGATTTTGTAGGAGAAGCCGAGCTGTTCCAGTTGGTTGATGAGTTCATTGCTGACTTTGATTTTGAGTTTGCGCGAGAACATGGGGAGCGTTTGGCGTTGGACGGGGTCGATGAAAGTGAGTTTTAGGCGGTGTTGGCCTTGGTGTTGGCTGAGGAGTTGGAGCAGTTGTCGGGTGTTTTTTTCTGTCAGTTGGGTGATGGGGATTTGCAATTCCAGGGCTTTGAGGAGTTCTTGGCCCATGGTTTCGAGTAGGCGCACTTCCTGGAGGCGGAATTCGTATTCATCGCCTTTCCAGCTTTTTTGGAAGCGGCCTTGGAGATAGACTACCTGGCCGGCTTCCAGCAAGCTTTTGAATTTTTGATAGCTTTCGCCAAACAGGCGGAATTCCAAGGTGCCGGAATAGTCTTGGAGGGTGAAGATACCCCAGCCCGTTCCCTTTTTGCTGATGCGGTGCTCTGCTTTGAGAACCAGTCCGGTGAGGTAGAGGTTTTTGTCTTTGTACAGGGGGGCTTCAGTGAGGGTGCAAGAGGTAAGCGCTTCGACTTCGATGCGGTAGTCGTCGAGGGGGTGCCCGGAGAGGAAGATGCCGGTTACTTCTCTTTCGCGTTGTAGTTTTTCGATGAGAGGCCAGGCTTGGCATGAAGGTGGCGGCGGTTCGGGAATCATGCCGGCGGAGTCACTGCCAAAGAGCGAGTTGGCAGCCATTTGTTTTTCGCGTTGGTAGAGCAGGCCGTATTGAATGGCGTGTTCGATGTAGGTGTCGTATTTGCCGGAAGGCGCAAAGAGCTGTGCGCGATGAATTTCGGAGAAGCAATCCAGGGCGCCACTATTGGCCAGGCTTTCCATGACTCTTTTGTTGAGGCTGCCCTGAGGCATGCGTCGGGTAAAGTCGAGCAGGCTTTTGAAGGGGCCGTTTTTTTTGCGTTCGTCGAGTATGGCCTGCACGGGGCCTTCGCCTATGCCTTTGATGCCGGAGAGGCCGAAGCGAATGTGGCCTTCTTCGTTAACGGAGAAGTCGGCTTGGCTTTCGTTGACATCGGGGATGAGCACTTTGATGCCCATGCGTTTGGCTTCCCTGAGGAAGAAAGTGATTTTGGAGATGTCGTTTTTGTTGTGCGTGAGCACGGAAGCCATGTACTCTTCCTTGTAGAGCGCTTTGAAGTAGGCGGTGTGATAAGCCAGATAGGCGTAGCAAGTAGCGTGTGATTTGTTAAAGGCATAGGAAGCAAAGGCCTCCCATTCTTTCCAGATTTTATCCAGGATTTCTTTGGGATGTCCGTTTTTCGTTCCGCCCTCTATGAAGAGGGGATACATTTGGTCGATGAGGTGTTTTTTCTTTTTCCCCATGGCTTTTCTCAGGGAGTCTGCCTGTCCTTTGGAGAAGTCTGCCAGTTTTTGCGAAAGCAACATGACTTGCTCCTGATAGACGGTGATGCCATAGGTTTCTTTGAGGAGTTCTTCCATTTCCGGCAGGTCGTAGGTGATTTTCTGCCTACCGTGTTTGCGCGCGATGAAGTCGGGTATTTTAGCCATGGGCCCGGGTCTGTAGAGGGCATTCATGGCGATGAGGTCCTCGAATTTGTCCGGCACGAGTTCGCGCAGGTGTTTTTGCATGCCCTGGCTTTCGTATTGAAAGAGTCCGATGGTTTCTCCGCGTTGGAAGAGTTCATAGACTTTGGGTTCGTCGAGGGGTATTTCGTCGGGGTCTATTTTGATGCCATGTCGTTCTTCGACCAGGCGTGCGGCATCTTTGATGATGCTGAGGGTTCGCAGGCCGAGGAAGTCCATTTTGAGCAGGCCGGCATCTTCGGCCACGTCGTTGTCAAATTGGGTGACGAGCAGGTCCGAGTTTTTGGCTACGGTAACGGGTACGTATTTGGTGATTTCATCGGGGGTGATGACGATGCCGCAGGCGTGGATGCCCGTATTGCGCACGGAGCCTTCGAGTTTTTGAGCCATGCGCAGCATTTTGCCGACTTGGTCTTCTTGCTCGGCCAGTTTTCGGATGCGGTAAGCTTTGTCGAGTTCTTCGGCGGGCAGTTCATCCTTGAGTTTTTGCTCGATGTCTTTGGCCTGGAGGATGCTGCGTAGGCTGGCTTTGGCGTGGTTGGGATAGGCTTTGGCTACGCCATCCACCACGTCTAGGGGGACGCCCAGCACGCGACCTACATCGCGTATGGCCATTTTTGCGGCCATGGTGCCGTAGGTGATGATTTGGGCTACCTGGTTTTTTCCGTATTTATCCACCACGTAATCGATGACTTTCTGGCGGCCTTCGTCGTCGAAATCGATGTCGATATCGGGCATGGAGATGCGCTCGGGATTGAGGAAGCGCTCGAAGAGCAGGTCGTAGCGGATGGGGTCTATGTTGGTGATGCCCAGGCAATACGCTACGGCGGAACCTGCAGCGGAGCCGCGCCCCGGGCCGACCCATACGCCTAATTCGCGGGCTACGGTGGTGAAGTCTTGTACAATGAGGAAGTAGCCCTCGTATTGCGAGCTTATGATGGTGTTCAGTTCAAATTCTATGCGTTCGCGTACTTCGGGGGAGAGGTCGCCATAGCGTTTTTTTGCGCCCTCATAGGTCAGGTGTCGCAGGTAGTCGGCTTGAGATTTGAAGCCTTCCGGGACGGGAAAGGCCGGCATGAGGACGTCGCGTTTGAGGCTGAGCTTTTCGACCTTGTCGTAAATTTCCACGGTATTGTCCAAGGCCTCGGGCAGATCGGGAAAGAGCCGGCCCATTTCGTCTTTGGTTTTGAAGTAGAAATCCGAGGAAGGGAATTTGAAGCGCTTTTCGTCTTCTACATTGCTGTTGGTATTGACGCAGAGGAGCAGGTCGTGCGGTTGCCAGTCTTCTTCTTCGAGGTAGTGGGCATCGTTGGTTACGATGGTTTTGATGTTGTACTTGCGGGCGTATTCCAGGAGTTTTTGGTTGACGTCTTCTTGGCTGGTGCCGCTGCCGTCGATGTTTTCCAGACCTCGCTGGCGCTGTATTTCTATGTAGAAATCTTCGCCGAAGAGGTCGAGATACCAGCGTATGAGTTCCTCTGCTTTTTCGTAGTCTTTGCGGAGGATAGCCTGGGGAATTTCCGCTCCGATGCAGCAGGAAGTGGCGATGAGTCCTTCGTGGTACTGTTCGAGCAGTTCTTTATCTATGCGGGGGTATTTGCCATAGAGGCCTTCGATGTAGCCCAGGGAGGCGAGTTTGGAGAGGTTTTCGTAGCCCTTTTGGTTTTTGGCCAGCAGCAATTGGTGGTAGCGTTGATCGGCTTCACCTGCGTTTCGGGAGAAAGATTTGCGGTGGCGGTCTTCGACCATGTAAAACTCACAGCCCACGATGGGTTTGAGGTTGTTTTTTTCGGCTTCAGCCACAAATTTAAAAGCGCCGAACATGTTGCCGTGATCGGTGAGGGCTACGCCTTTTTGGCCATCTTCTTTGGCTTTTTGCATCATGGCAGGGATGCTGGTAGCGCCGTCGAGCAAGGAAAATTGGGTGTGGCAGTGCAGGTGTAAGAAATCGGGCATGGTGGTCGGCTTGTTATGGGGGGCTGTAATGGAAAAACAAAGTTACGATTTTTGCGCAATTTTGCAGTTGCATGGACTTAGATCAAATACGCATTGTCTTTAACGAGGGCGACTTGCTTGCCCTCAATTTTTTGTTGGCTTTCATCATGTTTGGTGTAGCATTGGATTTGCATTGGCAGGATTTTCGCAGGGTGTTGCTTGCTCCTAAAGCTGCTGTGGTGGGCATGGTTTCGGAGTATTTGCTGTTGCCTTTGCTTTCGCTGGCTTTGGTGTATGTTTTTTATCCCCCTGTGAGCCTGGCTTTGGGCATGATGTTGATAGCGACTTGTCCGGGCGGCAATGTTTCCAATTTTATGGTGCATCTGGCCGGCGGGAATACGGCTTTGTCAGTCTCTTTGACGAGCATTTCCACTTTGGCTGCGGTTTTGATTACGCCCTTGAGCTTTGCCTTTTGGTCGAGTTTTGTACCCGGTTCGGAGGAGATTTTTCAGGAGGTGTCGGTTAGCCCGTGGAAGATGGTCAAATCCATTACGATTTTGATTTTGGTGCCGGTGAGCCTGGGGATTTGGTTTCAGGGGCGTTTTCCGGTGTTGACACGGCGCATCAAGCGTTTTGTGAATCGGTTGTCCATAGTTTTGTTTTTGGGCTTCATTGCTTTGGCTTTATACAAGAATCTAGGCAAGATGTACGAGCATTTGCACTGGGTTTTTTGGATTGTAGCCATGCACAACGGCCTGAGTTTGTTGATGGCCTATGCTTTCGCCAAATTTTTTAAGCTGGCTGAGGCAGATGCCCGTGCCGTAGCCATAGAGACGGGCATTCAGAACACCGGTTTGGGGTTAGTGCTGGTATTCAATTTTTTTGCTGGTCTGGGCGGTATGGCTATGATTTTGGCCTGGTGGGGGGTATGGCACTTACTTTCGGGTTTTGCTTTGGCCTGGCTGTGGAGTAGATTGGGCCAAAGAGCAGATGTGCGGGTTTAGTTCTCGCCTTTTCTGATGATTAAACGGTTGCTTTTCTCGTAGCTGAAGTAACTTATAGCCCAGTTTATGGCTACCAGAACTTTATTTTTAAAACCACTTATGGACATCAGGTGCACCAAAGACCACAACCACCAGGCCAAGTATCCTCCAAACTTTAAACGCCTCAAATCAGCTACAGCCCTGCGTCGGCCTACTGTGGCCAGAGAGCCTTTGTCTTTGTACGTAAAAGGTTGAGCGGGTGTTTGTCCTTGCATGATTTTCAAGATGGCTTTCGCCAAATAAGCCCCTTGCTGGATGGCT
>JALSKB010000083.1 GCA_026989035.1 Saprospiraceae bacterium
CACAAAAGAAAAACGAACAGCCACGCCTTTGTCGGCAAAGCCAAAAAAAGTGTACTTACTAATCATCAACAAGCTAAAAACGAGGAGAATCACACTGCCAATGTAGCCAAACGCAAAACCTCGGGCGCTAACTTTGTCGTATCTATCTTCCGTCACAATTTCAGGCAAATAAGCGTTGTAAAAAACCAGCCCTCCGGCAAATCCTATAGTTGCCAACATATAGGAACCCGTGCCCAACAACAGCTGTACCTCAGGATTTTTTCCTCCCGTACCTTTGAAAAAGAAAAGCGCAAAACAGGATACCGCGCCCAAATAGGTGAATGCCCGCAGAAAAAACTTCTTGCGACCACTGCTGTCGGCTATACCCGACAGGAAAGGTGAGGCCAAGGCCAAAATCAAATAAGCAGCCGATACCGCATAAGCATATAAGCTGCTGTTGGGCATACTAAATGGGCCGACTTGTACCACATCATTCGTTACCTGCATGTAATAAGCCGGGAAAATAGCCGCTGTAATGACCAAAGCAAAAGAAGAATTTGCCCAGTCGAAAAAAGCCCAGCCGTTGATCACCCGCCTATCGTTTAACTTGGTTTTTGACATAAGTCGGTTGGTTTACTCCTGAAGCCCATGGTCCATAAGCTTCAAAGCATGCAAAATGGGAAAATACAAAATCTTTACATTACGCAAGCTCCCCAAAGTTTTTTAGCCCAAACATATCACAGCCCATACCCCTTGCTACTCAACATATTGAACTTCTATTTCGGCTTCCACTTCCCAGTTGGGTCGCAAAGGCTCTAAAGCCCGAACAAACAAGCGTTCCGCTTGCCTAGCCATCCAAAAATTGCCGGTATCCCAACGGCCATTTCCATTCTCATCTTCAACAACTTCCAAGACGTAGTCTCCAGGTTCCAGTGCAGGAAAACGCCGCTCCCAAGCAGCTCTTTTCCCCACCACTCCCTTCCAAACCAAACGCTCTCCCCTGAGTAAACGCACCAGATAACTTTTTGTAGAATCGGGAAAAAGCAGTTTGAGTTTCAAGGCGCTGATATCCGCTTCCTCCGCAATCCTCCAAGCCCGATGCAAACTATCTTGAGTGGCCCCATAGATGTCTCGAAAAGCCCCTGGCAATGCGAGCAAATGATACATACTGCCTTCTTTCCAATCGGCAGCAAAGAGCACACGACGGGCATCGCCGGTATCTATGACAAAAGACGGAGAAGAAATACGCCCCAAACTGTCACGTTCCCAAATCAAAAGGCTGTCTTCAACGCTTAACAAAGGTGCATCGAATTCCAAAACAATGGGTGCCTTCGGCAACTGCCTAAACACCGGCACAGGGGGTGCGGCAGAACGTCCCTCCAAATCTCCTTTAGTCTTTCCCCGCATAGGTGCAGAAGTGGCAAAATGCATTTGGCGAAAGCCCAAAACACGGGACTGAAGAAAAGTTTCTCTCCCTTTAGGTCGCACGAAAATCGTATCGGCAAAGCCCCCTGCACGGCACACCAAAGTCCAGGCTGCAGTATCCGCCTGGTGATACCAAAGCAACAGGCTGTCTTTTTCTACCTTTCGGTAAATGTAAGCCGGCGCAGGCAGAGCCTCCACTTCCAAATCCAGAGGACTGCTGTTGAATAGCAAGCGCAAAAAACCATAGGGAGCTGCTGCCACATCCAACAAACGCAAGGCCTGCTGCTGTTCAAACAAGCGCAAAACAGGCCATTGCTCCGTACCGGAAGTATCTCGCCCCGCAACCACCACATCCTTAAAAAAAGCTATGCGCTCGCCAGCCTGGTCAAAGCGATAATTGGCATTGGCATCTTCCAAAGCAAACAAGCGAAAGGTATCTCTGCGCAAATTTTCAAACAGATAATGCCCTTGCTCATCCGTACGCGCAAAGTAAAGCGGCAGTTCTTGAACAACTACCGAATCGGGCCAATGGGAGGCCTTGTACAAAAGCACCAACACCCCGCCTACGCCCTCTCCACTGCGGGCATCTACAACCCGACCCTCAGCCCTCAACGAATCAATCCGATCCCCGGTAGAAAAAACAAAGCGCAAATCTGCAGCATTTCCCTCAGTGAAATCCTGTATAGCCCGGCCAAAGTAAATGGTGTAAGTCGTATTTGGATGCAAAACCTCTTCTTCGTCAAAGCTAAAACGCAGGCGGCGATACTTTTCCACTTTCAATTTGGGACGCTTGCTAAGAGGAGGAGAGACGACGACTTGCTCATAAGGATTGTCCAGTTTGATAAATTCGTCAAAGGCCAGGAGAATATCCTGCTTCTGAAAATGAGTCTGATAATTCGGCGTGGACAGAAGGCTGTCCAATTGAGGAGGCTGTGTATCTTTCGGCCCGCCGGAAGGACTGATTATTTGAGCGCAAGCTGAAATAAACAACAAGCTGGCCCAAACCCCTGACCACCGACAAAATTGCGTAACTTGCGCCCTAAAATCACCGGTCCCGCAGGGGAATTTTATGCAAAATACACTGGCAGACATCAAGGCGCCCATTGCATCTGAATTAAAACAGTTCGAGCAGAGGTTTAAAGCAGCTATGCGCAGTCACGTCCCCCTGCTCGATCGCATCACTTTTTACATCGTAAAGCGCAAAGGTAAACAAATACGCCCTCTCCTGGTTTTGCTCTGTGCCAAACTCTACGGTCAAATCGGTGAAGCCACCTATACCGGCGCCTCTCTGGTAGAGCTGCTACATACCGCTACCCTGGTCCACGATGATGTGGTAGATGAGGCCGATAAACGCCGCGGTTTTTTTTCAATCAATGCCCTGTGGAAAAACAAGGTAGCCGTACTGGTAGGCGATTATCTACTCTCCAAAGGCCTGCTGCTCGCCCTGGAAAACGGCCAACACCAAAGCCTGGAGTTGCTCTCTCGGGCTATCAAGGAAATGAGCGAGGGCGAATTACTGCAAATAGAAAAAACTCGCCTGCTCGATATCGAAGAAGATACCTACTTCAAAATCATACGTGGCAAAACCGCCTCACTCCTCGCGGCAGCCTGTGCCATCGGTGCAGCTTCAGCCGGTGCAACAACCGAAGAAGTTGCCCAAATGCACAGCTTTGGCGAAAAAATGGGCATGGCCTTCCAAATCCGAGATGACCTGTTCGACTACGGAGACAAAGACGTCGGGAAACCTCTGGGCATTGACATCAAAGAAAAAAAATTAACACTGCCGCTCATCTATGCCCTGAGAAAAGCCTCAAAGCGAGAACAAAAAAGATATAAAAAACTCATCCGCCGACACAGCGACAACAAACATAAAGTCTCCGAACTCATTCAATTCGTTCACGAAAGTGGTGGCATGGAATACACCCGTAAAACCATGCACCGCTTTAGCGAAGAAGCCCTGTCTTTGCTACAACATTTTCCGGACAATCCGGCTAGATCTTCCCTCAAAAAACTGCTCCTTTTCGTTACCACCAGAGAGCGGTAGAGACGCAAGGCATTGCTGCGGTAGAGACGCAAGGCATTGCTGCGGTAGAGACGCAAGGCATTGCGTCTCTACCGCAGCAACACCACCTGGCCGGAAATCTCCTCCTCCTGCAAGGCCAG
>JALSKB010000084.1 GCA_026989035.1 Saprospiraceae bacterium
ACACCGAGACATTCTCTCCCTCCTCTCTTATTGGAATTTTTATTCGTAATTTTTACAAAATTGGGTGCGGAAGATGTGAAAAAAAAGACAAAACAATTATTTTTTCAAAAAATTAGTCAAAAAACAAAAAAAGAGGCGCCGCTCAGGGCACCTCTTTTTTTGACCGATTATTTGATGTCTTCCAGCTCTACATAGAAAACCAAATCGGCTTTTTCCGGAATAACGGGAGGAGATCCCGCCTCTCCATAGGCCAGTTTATAAGGGATAAAGAGCACGGCTTTCGAGCCTTTATTGAGGAGTTGGAAGCCTTCATCCCAGCCCGGGATGACACGTCCCTGCCCTACAGGAAAAGCAAAGGGCCTACCCTTGCTAAAAGACTCGTCAAATTGCTTACCATCTTCGAGCAGCACACCTAAATACTGAGCTGATACCATCTGGCCGGTTTGGGCTGCAGGCCCCTCTCCTTCTTCCAGCACGACATACTGCAAGCCCGAATCGGTGGTTTTCAAATCACTGCCCAATTGATGTTTTTTGTATTTGTCGATGAGATCGTTAAGTGTTTGCCGGATTTCAGCCAGACGGCGTTGGGCCTTTTCTTTGAGTAGAGCCTGTTGCTTTTCAAAGGCTTCGGGTGTCTGGATAGAATCCACTACGATTTCATACCTAATCATTTCTGTTTTTTCATAGCCGGGGGGGCGTTGTGGCATGGAATCCAGTGGATAGAAAAGGGTAAGGCTGTCGCCGGTAGCCATGAGATAGAGCACGTCAATTACCGGCGAAGGATTGGTTTTGAGGGCTGCCGAATCGGGCATCACTACACGGGGAGCCGTAGCCTCATCTCTGCTGTTATATACCAGAGAATCATCGGCAAAGATGGTAACCTTGTAGTACACATAATCACCGGCTTGGGGCTGATTTCCCTGGTTTTTCACATGATGGATATAGCGATAGCCCGTATCCGTGTATTCGCCCGATTTTGGCCCGGCATTGGTACAAGCCGTTGCAAAGAGGGCGGCCACAACTGAAAGAAAGATAAGATGCTTCATCTAAAGAGATGTTTTTGGATTAAAAAAAGGTGAGTTGCCGATAAAGCTGCTTGCCTTTGCAGCAACTCACTTTTCCTGAGAAGAAACCACTTCTCTACCTGTCAAAATGTCCTTGTACTTAGGCAAAATGGCTTTAAATTTCTTGACTGTAGCTTCCAAACCAATAAAGGACTGCCCGCCGGCAGCATTCTTATGACCTCCGCCTTTGAAGTACTTTTGCGCCATTTCCTTCACGGAGATATCGCCCTTAGAGCGCAAGGACAGCTTGGTAATGGTAGGTTGTTCGTGAATGAAAGCAGCCAATTTAACGCCCTCAATTCTGAGCAAATAATTGACAATGCCTTCGGTATCGCCCCGCTGTATTTTGAAATATTCGTAATCCTTTTTGCTAAGGGTAATGATGGCTGTGTGATACTCCGGTAAAACTTCCAAGCGTTTGTAGAGGCAATAGCCCAAAATGCGCAGGTGTTTTTCCGGCAACTGGTTGAAAAGCAGATCTTGTAAGCGGTTGTTGTTCACGCCTCTATCCAAAAGCTCCCCGGCTATGCGGAACAGGCGGGAAGAAAGGCTAAAGGAAAAACTCCCCGTATCGGTAAGGATGCCAGTATAGAGACAATCCGCTACTTCCCGATTGATATAACTTTCCAGGCCCATTTGCTCTAACATGACATAGAGCACTTCGCAAGTAGAGCTGGCCGTCGGATCCGAGACCTGCAAATCGGCAAAAGGCTCCGGGTCCAGGTGATGGTCGATCATCACCATTTTTTTTCCGGCATGATGGAGGTACTCTCCCATTTTATCTATGCGATCCAGAGCGTTAAAATCCAGTGCAAAGACGAGTTCAGAGCGCTCCAGAGCTTGTTTAGCTTCTTGGTCTTTGAGGTCATAAATGATAAAGGCCTCAACACCCGGCATCCAGTTGAGAACGGGAGGATATTCCGAGGGCGCCAGCAAGCGAATGGTATGCCCCATTTGCCGCAAGACGTGAAAAAGGCCCAAAGCCGATCCGATGGCATCTCCATCGGGGTTCCTGTGTACCACGATGGCCAAGTCGCGCGGGCTGCTCAGATATTGCTTGAGTTCTTTGAGAGTTTCCATCTGCAGTTTTTCGAGTCGATTTGCGCTTTGCCAGGCTATAGACCCGCCAATTGCCGAGCAAAGGTAGGGAAACTTCAATGGATAAATAAAAGTTCATACGGATAAATTTGGTTACCTTTGCGCTTCCTTTGCAAAACCACTAAACACGCATTTTGTATGTCAGGAAATCGCACTTTTACCATGATCAAGCCCGACGCCGTTGCAGCAGGGCATACCGGAGCCATTTTGAAAATGATTGAAGAGGCCGGCTTTCGCATTGTAGCCATGAAATTCACCAAACTCAGCGCCGAAAAGGCCGGTGAATTTTACGAAGTGCACAAAGAACGCCCTTTTTACGGCGAATTGGTTGAGTTTATGTCTTCGGGGCCTATTGTAGCAGCCATACTTGAGAAAGAAAATGCCGTTGCGGATTTCCGCAAGCTCATTGGAGCGACCAATCCCGCAGAGGCCGAACCGGGCACCATTCGGGCTCTTTACGCCAAAAGCATAGGTGAAAATGCCATTCACGGTGCTGATTCCGACGAGAACGCAGCGCGGGAAGGGAGCTTTCACTTTGCCGAGGTAGAAATTTTCAGCTAAAAAGAAATGGGAGGTCAAGGCCTCCCTTTTTCAAAGAACGACTTCGGTAAGGCCTGCGTTTTCATCCGGATGGAAGTAATCTACAATCTGGCTCTGCTCCCGCAGCCACTTCACAACAGCTTGACGTAAAACGCCCTGCCCCTTCCCGTGAATGATGCGAAAGCGAGGGAGATTATCCAAAAGCGCTCTGTCCAGATACACTTCCAATTGCCCCAAGGCCTCAGCGACCGAAAGGCCACGCACATCTATTTCCGGCGGCAAATCGATTTTGCCGACGACTTTTTTAACCGGCTGACTTGTTCTGACCGTAGTTTTACGCTCCCCTTCTTCCAGCAAAACCACCTCTTCCAAAGGCAGGCTCATGCGCAGCAAACCCAGCTGCAGATTTACCATGCCTTTTTCCACTTTTTCTACAATGCCTGTGGCATCTCCATCCAACAAGGCCACCTTATCTCCGGGGCGGATGGGGCGACTGGGTTTGTTCTGCTCCTTTTGCGTCAACAACTTCTTTCGGGATTGTTGGAGTTCTCTGCGCAAGGCTTCCTTCTTTTGCCGCAAGGCAGTTGAAGCGGCTTTAGCCTCTTCCAGTTTTTTCTGTTGCTTTATTTCCCGAATGGCCTCTTGCAAAGCCTTGTCTTCCATAGCTACACGCTCCAACTCCTGCTGTTGTTTCAACAAGCGCAGGCGTTCGCGATCGCTTTGTACATCGCCCAAAAGCTCCTCATAAGAAGACATCAGGCGCTGCAATTGTCGCTCCTGCCGGGCCAACTCTTTGAGCTTTTCTTCCAGC
>JALSKB010000085.1 GCA_026989035.1 Saprospiraceae bacterium
AGGTTGGTTTAAGAAGCCGGCCCAAGACCCTTTCGTTATTGAATAAATTCGGGAAATGACAAAAATCAGGTTGATATTAAAAGATTGTAGCTTACATTTGCCGCGAAAAAGAGATTGAAGACTTTTGTGGGTGGCAAATGCCCCCGGCTTCAATTTACGAGCTAAAAAACCTCAACATGGCTTGGATCGGAAACATCTTACGTTCTTCCCTCGGGCGCAAACTCGTCATGAGCCTGACGGGCATTTTTCTACTGCTCTTTTTAGTGGTACACCTCCTGGGCAACTTACAACTGCTCATAAACGATGAAGGCGAAGCCTTCAACCGCTATGCACACTTTATGGAGAGCTTCCTGCCCATTCAAATTATCGCTTACGGTCTCTATGCCTTCTTTTTGATTCACATCATCCAGGGTATAGCTATTTGGTTACACAACCGCAAGGCGCGAGGAGCCGTTCGCTATGCGGTAAAGAAAACCAGAGCCGTCAATACGAATCCCCTTTTCGCCAGCAACATGGCTTTATTGGGTTTGCTCATTCTGGCCTTTCTGGGTATTCACATGGGCGATTTCTGGTGGAAACTCAAATTTGGAGAATTGCCTGCCATTACTTACGACAGCGGGCATACCTATGAAAATCTATACCTCAAAGTCTCCGAATCTTTTAGCCAGGGATGGATCGTAGCCGTCTATGTGTTGTCTATGTTCGTGCTTTCTTTCCACCTCTGGCACGGTTTCCAAAGCGCCTTCCAGACCCTGGGCCTAAACCACAAAAAGTACAGCCCGCTGATTCACTTTCTGGGAAAAGCCTATGCCCTTCTGGTGCCTTTGCTGTTTCTCCTCATCCCTTTGCTGATGTATTTCTCCAAGGGTTGAGAACAGATGAGCTTTAACTTCCAAAGCCCCGAGTGAAAACCCCGATTTCAAAAAAACAAAAAAAAACAACGCGATGAAATTAGATGCGCACATTCCTCCCGGCCCTCTGGCTGAAAAGTGGACGCAATATCGAGGCACCATGAACTTGGTGTCGCCCAACAACAAACGCCACATAGAAATCATCGTCGTAGGTACCGGTCTGGCAGGTGCTTCTGCTGCAGCCAGTTTAGCAGAATTGGGCTATCAAGTCAAAGTATATACTTTCCACGACAGCCCCAGACGGGCACACTCCATTGCCGCCCAGGGCGGCATCAACGCCGCCAAGAACTACCAAAACGACGGAGACAGCATCTATCGCCTTTTTTACGACACCATCAAAGGTGGAGACTATCGCTCCAGGGAAGCTAACGTCTATCGCCTGGCGGAAGTCAGCCTTAATATCATAGACCAGGCCGTAGCTCAGGGCGTGCCTTTCGCCCGCGAATACGGCGGCCTGTTGGACAACCGCTCCTTCGGAGGCGTACAAGTCAAGCGAACTTTCTATGCCAAAGGCCAAACCGGCCAACAACTTTTGCTGGGTGCCTATCAAGCCCTGTCTCGTCAAATCGCCACCGGCCAGGTAACCCTCTACCACCGCCATGAAATGCTCGATCTGGTTATCGTAGATGGCAAGGCCCGGGGAATCATCGCCCGCAACCTCATTACCGGCCAGCTGGAGCGGCACGCTGCCCATGCCGTAGTTTTGGCTACCGGCGGATACGGCAATGTCTATTACCTGTCCACTAACGCCATGAACTCCAACGTTACGGCAGCCTGGCGGGCCGTGCGCCGCGGTGCCCTCATGGCCAACCCCTGCTACGTCCAAATCCACCCCACTTGCATACCGGTCTCCGGCGATTACCAATCCAAATTGACCCTGATGTCGGAAAGCTTGCGCAACGACGGACGGGTGTGGGTACCCAAAAGCAAAGAAGATGCCATAGCCCTGCGCGAAGGCCGCCTCAAACCCACTGATATACCCGAAGAAAAACGCGACTATTACCTCGAACGCCGCTATCCCGCCTTTGGCAACCTGGTACCGCGCGACGTAGCTTCCCGAGCTGCCAAAGCTGTCTGCGATGAAGGCAGAGGTGTCAATGCCACTGGTAAAGCCGTATTCCTGGATTTCTCCTCCGCTATCGAACGCTATGGCAAAGCCGAAGCCCACTTGCGCGGCCTCCACAATCCCGATGTCGCCACCATTCAAAAGCTCGGCAAAGAAATCATTGCCAGCAAATACGGCAACCTCTTCCAGATGTACGAAAAAATCACCGGAGATAATCCTTATGAAACACCCATGATGATTTACCCGGCCGTCCACTACACCATGGGTGGTCTGTGGGTGGATTACAACCTGGAAACCAACATCCCCGGCCTCTTTGCTGCGGGAGAATGTAATTTCTCCGATCACGGAGCCAACCGCTTGGGGGCCTCTGCCCTGATGCAGGGCCTGGCCGACGGCTACTTTGTCCTGCCCTATACCATCGGCCAATTCCTCAGTGGGGAAATCCGCACACCGAAAATAAGCCCCGAACTGCCAGAGTTCAAACAGGCCGAAGAGGAAGTGCGCCAACGCCTGGAAAAACTCCTCAACAACAAAGGATCTCGATCCGTGGAAAGCTTCCACCGTGAACTGGGCCTCATCATGTGGGATTACTGCGGCATGTCGCGCAATGCCGAAGGACTGAAAAAAGGCCGCGAGCTGGTACGCCAACTGCGCGAAACGTATCACAAAGAGGTTTTCGTACCGGGAAACATGGAGGAGTTCAACCCCGAGTTGGAAAAAGCCCAGCGCGTAGCCGATTTCATGGAACTGGCCGAGCTGATCATCGTGGATGCCCTGCAGCGCAACGAAAGCTGCGGCGGCCACTTCCGCGAAGAATACCAAACACCGGAAGGCGAAGCCATGCGCAACGACGAAGAATACAGCTATGTAGCCGCCTGGGCCTGGGATGAACACGAACCCCAAGTCTTCAAAGAGCCTCTCGTCTTCGAAAACATCGAAGTCAAAACCCGAAGCTATAAATAAAGTTCCCTTCCTCCCTCATCTGTCTGACAGCAAAAAAGTAAGCCATGAAACTTACGCTCAAAATATGGCGACAAAAAAGCGCCCAAAGCAAAGGTCAACTGGAAACCTATGAGGTTACAGCCAATGAGCACATGTCTTTTCTGGAAATGCTCGACGTGCTCAACGAAAAACTCATTGCCGAAAAAAAAGAACCCGTTGCCTTTGACCACGATTGTCGCGAAGGCATTTGCGGTGCCTGCAGCATGGTCATCAACGGCCAGCCTCACGGCCCCCTGCAAGGTACCACCACCTGCCAACTCCACATGCGCCACTTCAAAGATGGCGACACCATTGTGGTTGAACCTTTCCGGGCTAAAGCCTTCCCCGTCGTCAAAGATTTGGTCGTCGATCGCTCGGCTTTCGATCGCATTATACAAGCAGGGGGATACATCTCCGTAAATACCGGCGGGCCTCGGGATGCCAACAACATCCCCATTCCCAAAAAAGAAGCCGAAGAGGCCTTCGATGCCGCAACCTGCATCGGTTGCGGAGCTTGCGTAGCAGCTTGC
>JALSKB010000086.1 GCA_026989035.1 Saprospiraceae bacterium
AAAACTTTAACGCAAGACCAAAATCGGAACTTTGGCCTGCAAAACCATGGCTCTGCTGCGGCTTTCATAGAAAAGCCGTTCCCAGAAACTGCGCCGCACACTGGACATGACCAGCAAATCGACTTCGTACTCTTCGGCAAAGGCATTGAGTGCAGAGACCACGTCTTTGCTTTCCAAGACGTGAAATTTCATTTGCAGGGCCGGCGGATTTTCCGAAAAGAAAGCTTCCAGGTCTTCCATGCTGATCTCCCGTTTTTCAGCTTCCGTCCGCACATGCACCACGTGCATGATAGCTTGGTAAGCCTGCAGCAGCTGTGCCGTTTCCCAGATTCGATAGGTATCGGATTCTTTGAGTGCCGTGGCATAGACCATGATCTTGAGCTGCTCCAGGAATCTGCCTTCCGGCAAAACCATAACGGGGCAGGGCGCTTTTTGCACCACTTCAGCCGTTACAGTGCCCAGCCACTGCTCCAGGGAAGTGTGTTTTTTGCGCGTACTCATCAGGATCATATCACATCCGCAACGCTCTGCCGCCGACACTATGGTTGAGCCCGGCACGCCAATTTCAAAGTGCTTTTCCACTTCCGGCATGGCTTGTTCATCCAAGTCGGCGAGTTTTTGGGCAGACTTGACCAAATTGTCCATCACATTTTTAGCTACCTCCAGCTTTTCTTCGGTAGCCTTGGCAGAAAGTACGGGCAGGTCCATAGGCTCGTACTCCGGATAAATGACGTGCAAAACCGTTAGTTTGGCCTTGAGCCTGGCAGCCAGATGCAGGGCAGAGAGAAAGGCATCTTGTGCAGCTTCAGAAAAATCAGTGGGAAAAAGGAGGTGCTTGACAGTTTTCATTTTGCCGGTTTTTCATCTATGGTTTCCGGCTCCTCATTGGAGGATTCACTCAGGGCGGAAGTACCCTTTCCGTCCTTGACAGAGCCGGTTAATTCCTGAGCTGATTTCACGGAAGCCCCGTCGGGGCCAAAGATTTTTTCCAGGTCTTTTCTGTCCACGACTTCTTTTTCCAGTAGGAGTTTGGCCAGTTCGAGCATTTGATCCTCGTGCTCAGTGAGGATTTTTTTGGTGCGCTCATAAGCACGGCGGACCAAATCGCGCACTTTTTCGTCGATGAGTCGGGCTGTTTCCTCGCTATAGGGTTTTTGCAGAGACTGGCTGTATTCTCCCGTAGAATCGTAATAGCTGAGGTTGCCGAGTTCTTTGTCAAAGCCATAGTAAGCGACCATGGTATAGGCCTGCTTGGTCACTTTTTCCAGGTCGTCCAAAGCTCCGGAGGAGATTTCTCCAAAAACCAAGTCCTCGGCAGCCCGCCCGCCGAGGGCGACGCAGAGGCGGTCCATGAACTGGGCTTCGGTGTAAATGTTGTGTTCTTCGGGCAGGTACCAAGCTGCGCCCAGAGAGCGCCCCCGTGGCACGATGCTCACTTTGAGCAATTTATCGGCATGCTTGAGGTAGCGGCTGACTGTGGCATGGCCTGCTTCGTGATGAGCCACGATGTTTTTCTCCCTTTCGGAAATAATTTTGTTTTTCTTCTCCAGGCCGGCGACCACCCTGTCAATGGCATCGTAAAAGTCCTGCATTTCAACTTTGGACTTGTTGTTGCGCGCAGCGATGAGGGCCGCCTCATTGCAAATGTTAGCAATATCAGCGCCGGTAAAACCCGGGGTATGAGCGGCCAAGGTATCCAAATCAATATCTTTCCCCAGTTTGAGCTTGCGCATGTGCACCTTAAAGATGGCTTTGCGCTCCGTAAAAGTGGGCAAATCGAGATAGATATGCCTGTCGAAGCGCCCCGGGCGCAGCAAAGCTCGGTCGAGGATATCCATGCGATTGGTCGCAGCGATGACGATGACGCCCGTGTTGTTTTCAAAGCCGTCCATTTCGGTGAGCAGCTGATTGAGGGTGCTTTCCCGTTCGTCGTTGGGCTGCATGGAAAAGGCCTTGCTGCGCGAGCGGCCAATGGCATCAATCTCATCGATGAAGATGATGCTCGGGGCTTTTTCCTTGGCCTTTTTGAAGAGGTCTCGCACGCGCGAGGCCCCCACCCCCACAAACATTTCCACAAATTCCGAGCCGGAAATGGAAAAGAAGGGCACTTGAGCTTCACCGGCCACGGCCTTGGCCAGCAAAGTTTTACCCGTACCCGGAGGACCTACTAAAATTACACCTTTGGGGATTTTCGCCCCCAGGCGGGTGTAGCGCTCAGGATTTTTGAGGAAGTCCACGATTTCCTTGACTTCCAGTTTGGCTTCTTCCAGGCCGGCAACATCTTTGAAGGATACATTGCTGCGCTGGTCCTTGTCAAAGAGCTGGGCTTTGGATTTACCGAAGTCAAACGGATTCATACCTCCTCGCATACCTCCTCCCGCTCTTCTGAGGATGAGCATCCAGATACCGATGATGATGGCAAAAGGCAACAGCCAGGACAGGATGTTCGCAACCCAGTTGACGCGCTCTTCATAGGTAATCGGTATGGGGTCTATCTGCAACTCCTCTTCTGCCTTAGCCAGTTTGTTTTCAAAGCTCTCTACCGAACCGATATTAAAAAAGTAATGCGGGCCGGGTCGTCCTTTGGGTATTTTTTCAAACCTGCCTTGTCCGAGTTTTTCGCCTTTGATAAAAACTTCCGCACGTTCTTTATTGACCACCACGATGTGATCTACAGCACCCTGAGCCAGCATCTCGGACTTAAAATCCATCCAATTGGTCTCTTGCGGACCGGCTGTAAACCCACCCATACTGAGCCACTGCGCCAACAACAAGCCTATGATGAGCAAATAGACCCACCACCAGTTGTTCATCGGCGGCATTTTTTTCTTTTCCGGATTCTTGTTCTCTTGGTTTGCCATAAGGTTCTCTTCTCGATTACAAAACTCGACTCAAGTATGTAACGATTGCTCACCCAAAAGGTTGCCAATTCGTCATTTCTCCAAGAGCCATGCCGAGGGTCGTCGCCCCCCCCGAAAGGGCTTTAGCCTTTCGGCAAATGCTATTCGCAGTTTGCGTTCTATGTGCTCCAGAGCTTCCTCCAGTTTATCGGTTACGAAAAACAAATCCAAATCAGTTGGAGCAATGGTTCCCTGCTCTGCCAGATTTTCCGCATGCTTTATCAAATGCTCGTAAAAGGTTTTACCCATAATGACCACGGGAAAGTCCTCTACGATGCCGGTTTGAATGAGCGTCAGCGTTTCGAACAACTCGTCCAAGGTGCCGAAACCACCCGGAAAGACCACAAAGGCATAGGAGTACTTCAGCAACAGTACTTTGCGCACGAAAAAGTGTTCGAAGGTGATGTAGGTATGCAGGTAGGGATTGGGTTTTTGCTCGTGAGGCAAGCGGATGTTACAACCCACGGAGCGCCCTCCCCGCTCATAAGCTCCCCTGTTAGCGGCTTCCATGATGCCGGGCCCTCCTCCTGTCATCACGGTAAAGCCCATATCTGCTATGGCGGCC
>JALSKB010000087.1 GCA_026989035.1 Saprospiraceae bacterium
ATCAGCACCACTGAAGGCGAGGACAAACCCCTCAAATATCCCGATATCTTCCACTCGGCAGATGCCTGCATCATCAACAAAATGGATCTGGTGCCCTATCTAAATACAAATGTTGACAAAATTAAGAAGTACGCTTTGCAGGTCAATCACCAGCTGACTTTCTTTGAAACTTCCTGCACTACGGGAGAAGGTCTGGACGAGTGGTTCGACTGGCTGCGCACCCAACGAGAGTCCTAAGACGGGCTTCACGAAAAAAGGCAAAAATTATGTGCTTATCCATCCCCGGCAAATTGATAGCCATCACAGCTGAACTGGACGACACCTTCCGCATCGGAGAGGTCGATTTTGACGGCATCCGCAAGGAGGTCAACCTCGCCATGGTGCCAAATGCCAAAGTAGGAGACTACGTCTTGGTACACGTAGGAGCAGCCATCAGCATCATCGACGAGGAAGAAGCCAAAAAGACCTTTGAGTTGATCAAGCAAATGGGGGAATTGGACGAGTTGGGGCCCGATTAGCAAATTCTCGGCAACTGTTCACCGACCTGCATGCTTACCGGACGCTTCCCTCCCAAAGCATTGGAAAGCAACACCCTGCCCGCGTAATCGGAAGTTACCGTACCAATGACAGCTGCGTGAGCTGATTTTTCCCGTGAGCGCATAAATTCAACCATTTCTTCAGCAACCTCGGCGGCAACCACGGCCAAAAAGACACCTTCATTAGCGGTGTACAAGGGGTCCAGGCCCAAAATTTCACAAGCTGCACGAACTTGGGCTGCTATGGGTAAGGCCGCTTCCTCCAACACAAAGCCCAAGCCCCTGTCCCGAGCCAGTTCATTTAGGCTGGACGCCAGCCCTCCCCGCGTAGGGTCTCTGAACAGGTGAATATCCCGCCCCCAACGATCCAACAGATCAATAACCAAACCATTCAAAGAAGTGGTATCGCTTTCTATCGTGGTATCGAACTCCAAGCCCTGTCGCACCGAAAGAATAGCTATGCCATGAGTCGCTATCTGATTGCTGACAATGATTTTGTCGCCAGCTTGAATGCGCTGCACGTCAATATCCGCTTCGGGGTGTAAACGCCCCAGCCCCGTGGTATTGATAAACACTTTATCGCCTTTGCCCTTGTCCACCACTTTGGTATCTCCGGTTACCACTTGGACGCCCGCTTCCTCGCAGGCATTTCGAATGCTGACCAAAATTTTCCAAAAATCCTCTATCGGCAGGCCTTCTTCCAAGATGAAACTCAGCGAGATGTATTCCGGATAAGCCCCACACATGGCCACATCGTTCACCGTGCCGTTCACCGCCAATTCACCGATATCTCCTCCGGGAAAGAAAATGGGAGAAATGACAAAACTATCTGTGGAAAAAGCTACCGGCCCCTGAAAATTGAGAAAAGCCCCGTCATGTCGGCGATCCAGCAACTCGTTTTTCAACACGTCAAAAACTCCGCTGTCCAACAACCTGTTGGTCAACAAACCACCACTACCATGCCCCAGAGTGATGACATCAAAATCAAACTTCGGCATGGGGCATTCCCATTGCAATTTGCGTTTCATGCGCGCTCATTTTGTAGCTCAAAGATAAAAAATATAATGTGCATGCACAAACGGCCGCTTTAACGCCTGTAAGCAGAAAATGCTATCAAGCTGCTCCTTGCAAACCGCCTTGCTACGCATAAATACGCCCAAACCGAAATGGTTTGGGACATTTACAACTCACAAACCAGCGAAAGATAGGAAGTTTGGGAGGCTGACGCCTCCCGGACTACTTCGCCATGAGTATACAAAACCCTACCGAAAAAAAACAAAAGCTTATCTTTGGGGTAATTAGCGGGCAGTCCAATTTTCACCCTGGCTTTTTTACTTTTTGTAATGGACACGAGAAGATGCCTCTTTTTGAACTGCACGCTCAGGAACCCGACTTCCCTCCTGCTCAGTTTGCCGACAGCCAGGGGCTACTGGCCGTGGGTGGACAACTGACTGCCGAATGGCTGATTGCAGCTTATCGCTCAGGCTTGTATTTGTGGTGTAGCCCCATGGAGCCCCTGCAATGGTGGTCGCCCGACCCCCGCATTGTGCTCTTTCCCGAAGAATTGAAAGTACCGGAGTACATTGAGCAGCTGACAACAAAAACAGAGCTGCAAATCCAACTCAACAGCCCCTTAGCAAGGCTTATCGATTTTTGCCAAAATTGCCTGAACAAGCCTCCCATGAGCGCCGAATGGCTGACCGGGGCTTTCGCCAAATCTTATCTCGAACTGGAAAAGAAAAAACTCGTTCGCTCTGCAACGGTCTGGCTGGAAGGAAAACTCGTCGGCGGAGCCTTTGGTTCATTGCTCGAAAAAGTTTTCTTTGGCGAATACGTCTGCCAAACTGCCGAAGGCATGGCCGAACTCGCCCTCATCGCCCTGACCCGACACCTTCAAAAAGAAGGAGCTGCTCTCATAGACCTGCACAAAGACAGCATGGCTACGGATGACATCGGTTACAGAGAGATCTCCCGCGCAGAGTTCCTCTCTTTCCTCAAAAAAACATAACGACATGCCCCCGGATTTTTTGACCCAACTCGAAAAGGCGCTTCTCCAAGTGGAAAACGGACAAATCTCAGCGGCTATAAAAATAGCAAAGAGCTATGAACCTCTGGCCAAAGCTCCCTGGCAACAAATCATGCTGCTGAACTTCCTGGCAGAACTTCACCAAACTTCAACAAAAAACATTCTACAAACAGAAAAAATGCTCACCAGAGCGATAGACCTCTATGATAAGCTGCCCAAAGAACAAAAGAAAGACCCGGAAACTTCTTCCCAGCTCGTAAGCACCATAGAAAAACTCAGCACAATCTACGAGATAAAAGAAACGGAAAACAGCATTCCCTATCTCGAAAAAGCAGCAAAAATTCTTCAGGGGTTTCCCGAAAAAGACGAGCGGCTGCATTACAGGCTCTGTATAATCTTCAAGCAAATCGGAATAGGCTATCGAAATCGTGGAAATTTTCCTGCAGCCGAAAAAAACTGGAAGGCTGTACTCGACAACATAAAACGCTTAGGTGAGGAAGCTCAAAAAGCGCTAGCCCCCCTCACGGCCATGGCACACAGCCAATTAGGCGAAATAGCTATGAACAAGACGAACAGCCACGACGCCGGACAACACCTGAGGCAGGCCCTGTATATGTTCCAGGAATTGACAGCAAAGGATGCAGACCGCTATAGGATGTTCCTGGCCATGACTTTGCACAATCTCGCCATTTTGGCCAAACTCGAATTTCGCTATGCAGATGCACTAAAATACTTTTTAGCAGCAGCAGAACAATACGAAACCCTCTCCCAAAAAGAACCCGAAACCTATCTGGTTTACTACGCCAAAACATTGAATTTCCTGGGAGGAACTTTTGCCGAAAGGCATCAAATAAGAGACGACAGAGATAACAGCGGCGCAGGCAGTCTTTCGGGAGCAGGTAGCCTATCAGCCCGTTTACTGGGAGACAAGCAAGTGAAAAAGAAAAAATACGAAGATTTTGAAAGAGCGCTGCATTACTACCAAAAAGCGCTGAGTATCTTCCGGCAGCTCAACGAACAAAGCGACGAAAAAGAACATACGCCTATATGTAGCGCCATCTTACACAACATGGCCATGCTTCAGGAAGAAAACGGCTCCATCAAAGAAGCGGAAAAGAACTACCTCAAAGCCCTTGAGTTGAGAAGGGCCTTAGCCCAAGAAAAACCCGAAATTTATCGTGCTGACTTTGCCATCACAGCCATAAATCTGCTCAATTTATATTACAGCTTGGCCGTAGATCAAGGGAAAAAACAGTATCTGGAAAAAACCCGTCATTTAATCACGGAATGCTCAACAAGCCTAGAGGCTTATCAGCCGGGTGCCTACGACATCATCGACGGCTTAAAAGCGGAAGTGGAATACCTCAATGAGAAAATAAAGAAACAGTACCTCTTTGCCTCTACCTCAAGTAAAAATGAAGGGAATTGAAAGGCATCAATTTCGAAGCCCAGGGGCAAACAAAACTGCATTTGATCAGGCTTTGGCAACTCCCCTCTCCTTCTAAAAAATAAAATTGCCAAAAAACACACATTAGGCATTCAAAAAACAAATGCCCTCCCGAAGGAGGGCATTTGTTTGAATGGGCCGTGTTAATTCGTTACTCAGAAGCAGCCGAAAGATTTTTCATACGAATCAACGATGATGGAACGCAAGCCACGGGATGAGGGCGAATTGACGAACAAGACTACAGCCGTACCGTCGGGGAATTCAACGGCTGCACTGCGCAGCCAATGCTCCTGGCCATTTTGAGTGAGGAACCATCCTCCGAGTTTGCAGTAGTATCGTCCGCCAGTGGTATTACCGGAATTGAACAGGCCCATTTCCGTATCGCGCATTTGCTGGCGTTGATTCTCATCAAGCAGTGCGTTAGAGTGCCAGAGGTGCGCCCAGAATTTAGCCACGTCTTCTGCAGAAAGTACCCAGCCATACCCCCCTGCAGTCAAGGAGTAATCAAAGGTTTCAAATGCTCCTTCGGGGTCTGAGCCGGAGCTGTAGGCAAGCACACCGGCATTGGGGTCATCGTCGTAGAGAGAAGCCCGAATGTTGAGTGGATTGAAGACCAGCTCATTCACTATTTGCTCATAGCGCTGGGCCGTGTTAGCTTCGTTATAGATAGCACCACTGGTGTAGGGATAGTCCTCAAGCACGGGCAGAATGATGCGCAGCAGGGCATGGTGAACATTGGAATACTTGCGGGTTCGCAGGCCATCGGCGCCATTGGCTACCATGTTTTTTAAGCTTTCATACTTGGTGGAAAAGCCTGTAGGAGGAGACAACACATCTAAAAAACCAGTGCGATGACTCATCAAATCCTTAAAGGTGAGTTTTTCCACATTCACGCCCACCTGCCAATCAGGTGGCAGGTATTTGTAAATCGGCTCATCAGCATCCAGGCCTTTTTGCTTTAAAAGTCGCAGGGTTGCTACCGTGGTGATGGTCTTACCAATAGAAGCCACGTGCATCTTTTGGAACTCGTCCCAGTGCTGCAAGCCATCTTGAGGACTACGGGCATAACCATCCGAATGAGTAAGCTCCACTTGACCGTCTTGCATAATCAGATAGGTGTATCCCTTCAAACCTATATGGAGCGCATCCCTTAGCTCTCCATCAAATACCTCCAGGTTGAAGCTCGGAATACACAAATCGTCGGTAGCTGTTTTTTTACAGGCGCTGGTGAACAACAACAAGGCCGACAGAAACAGAAAAAAGGAATTCGTTTTCATGGCTAAAAATTTTTAAACTCGTTTTCAATTATTTATTTTGATCAACCCCATTTTCTTACCTCCCGGCAAAAGTGCAAACCCGGGCAGGCTAGACACCTGGACTGCCGGCACACTTAAACCATTTAGCATGAGCATAGAAAGAGTAGATGAGGCCACTATACGAAAACAGCATCAACAAAACAGTAGAAACACTATATATTTTACAGCTGTTGCTAGGAATTCAGACGGATAAAAAAGTGCAAAAATCGCTCTACCTGTTCATCGGAATAATCTTCTAAAATTTCAGCCAGCAGATCGGAGGCAGAGACTTCCGGCTTTTCCTTTTTAGCCTGTTTCCACTTTTGCAGAATAGCCCAAAAATTCTCATCGGAAAAAGCCGAAGCATCAGCTTCCGCATTTTTCTCCACTTGGTTTCCTTCTTGCTTGCGCAAATAATCCGATCTGCGCTTTAAAAATTCATGTAAAAAGCTCATGGCAAAATTCTATTCAAATTCAGATGCATAGAGATAAGCCATCAACTGGCCAAAAGAAATGTTTTCATCGTTTGGAGGCAGTTTGTGGTGAAAATAAAGCTGATGTTTTTTCTCCATCAACAAAATGAGCAAATCCACCAGGCAAGCGTTCTGAAACACACCTCCACTAAAAGCCACTTTTTCATATCCCCGCTCTTCGGCAAAGCAGGCCACGTAATGCGCCAGACTCATGTGAAACTTAGCTGCCAGCAACTCTTTATCCAGACCGGATTTGAGATCAACAAGGATTTTTGACAGAAGCAAAGAAGTCAAATTTGCCGGAAGGCCGGTCTCATTCAGGTAAGAAAAGCGGGCCGTTAAGCCGTTTTTCCGAAAGTAGCGATAAGCAGCCTGCTCCAACAACATGGCCGCCTCCCCCTCATACGTTTGCAGGCCAATGCCCAGGATAAGAGCAGCCATAGCGTCGAACAATCGCCCTACACTTGATGTTTTCAAGCCTGCGTCCCTTTGGAGCAAATGCCGATAAATGCGCCACTCCTCTTCCGTAAAGGCCGGCTTCAACAAGACAAGGGCATCCTCTTCGTCATGAGCCAGCGCCAAGGCCGATATGCGGGGTTCCCGAGGCATTTTATCGCCCAGAATAAAATCGAAATACGGCAAGTGATGGATTCTCCGTATTTGCCTTTCGGCAAATTCAAAAAACTCTCCACCCCAAATTTGTCCGTCATCTCCCAAGCCCGTACCATCCCAGACAACACCCAGAATTTTTTCAGAACTGTCCACCAACTGATGCTCTCCCAAAACAGCCCAAAAATGTGCCTGATGGTGTTGTATCCGCACCAAGGGAACAGCCCCTTCATCGGCCAAGCGCTGCCCTTCTATACTGGTGAAATACGCCGGATGTTTATCGACCAAAATGGCTTCAACTCGAGGCTTAAACAATTTATTTATGTGATTCAATACTTGCAAGTAATTTTCCTGTGCTTCCAGACCATCGGTATTGCCCAAATACTGACTCACAAAGAGGTTTCCCTCGTGCAAAAGCGAGAAAGTGCTCTTTTTCATAGCTCCCATCGCCAAAATATCCCGACGGGGTAGCTGCAGCTCGGGATCGATGTAAGAGGGTGCCATGCCTCTGGACCTACGCAAGAGAATCCTACGGCGCTTAACAACGCTAAAGCGCAAAACTGAATCGTCTTGAGGCACTACAATTTCTCGGTTGTTCAGCAAGATGGCATCGGCTATAGATGAAAGACTTTTAATGGCCTTTTCGTCCTCATAGACGATAGCTGCTCCACTGAGGTTTCCACTGGTAGCTACAACGGGTTTCCCAAAGCTTTTTAACAATTGATGGAAGAGCGGAGTGTAAGGCAACATAATTCCCAATTGAGCAAGGCCGGGAGCAATTTCATCAAAAGCCAGCTCGTGCATGGGGTTTTGCTGTTTCGTCATGATGACTATTGGCGCCTCTGTCGATTCCAACTCCAGCTTCTCCCCCACTTCCATCTCTACATCCTCAGCTGCCAACTCCCAGGAGGGATACATCAAAGCCAGGGGTTTGCTTGGTCGATTTTTCCTTCGCCGCAATAGGGCGACAGCTCGGGCATTAGCCGCATCACAAGTCAACAAATAACCTCCAACACCTTTTATAGCGACAATTTGCCCAGCCTTCCACCTTTCCACGACATCTGTTATGGATGACAAGGGACGGGCACCCTGCTCTTTTGTCCACAAAAACATCTCTATAGCACAATCCTTGCAGGAGTTTGTCTGCGAATGATAGCGCCTGTCGAGCGCGTCTTCATACTCCTTTTGACAAGCCGGGCACATGGCAAACACCTTCATGCTTGTTCGTTCCCTATCATAGGGCAAAGACTCTATGATGGAATAGCGAGGCCCGCAATCGGTGCAAGTGATAAAGGGATACAAAAAACGACGATTGGACTTGTCGTAGAACTCTGCCAGGCAAGCGGGGCAAGTGGCAAAATCAGGCGTGATCATTAGAGTAGCCGAAGTCTTGCTCTCACTATGGATGATCTTAAAATCCTCAAAGCGCTCCTCTACATCTTTTTTTTCTTCCAAGCTATAATGGGAAATCACAGCCCGAATCGGAGCATTTTCAAGCAAGTGTTTTACAAAATTATCAGCCTCTTCTCTGTTCATAGCATGAAAGCGAACATGCACTCCATCGGAAGCATTGTTCACCCAGCCCTTGATGTCTTGCGCTTTAGCCAAGCGATAAACCAAAGGGCGAAAACCCACCCCCTGGACAACACCTTTGATATGCACATGAAAAGTTTTCAAGCCGTCTTGGTTTGGGCCGGATAGAGTCTCTTTGCCAAATCCAGAATTTTTTGAATAGCAGGCTCTATACTGTTTGATACAGCCGGGCTCATCTGCATGCTCATGGGCTGAATGCGCTCCACAGAAATGGTAAGAAGGTGTAGATCCGGTCTCTCTTCTTTGATCAAATAAAGGGCTTCTACCATGTCTTTCAAGCCTACATCATGAACGCTAAGCGTTTTCGGAAAATCCGAAGCGAAGCGAGGCCGCAACAGTTTAATGCTACCCGCTGCCTGACCATCCATAGTGGCATCCACAAAAATGACGCTGCCGTAGCTGTCAAAAACATGCATCAGAAAAAAGCCGGCCGTACCACCATCCAACACATCTACATAAGGAGGAAGTTCCATCTTTTCCATGCGATGCACCAAATGGACGCCCACGCCTTCGTCCCCCATGAGGTAATTGCCGATGCCCAACACCAAGATTTTGCCCGATTTATCTTCGCCAAAAATCAAGGCATCGGTTTTTTGCTGCTCTTGAAGTGTTTTGTTTTTCATGAATACATTCTTTCTGCTTTTGCCAAATGGAAACAGCCGCAGGGCAAATATAACAAACAAAAAAGCCCTGCCCAAAAAGAGCAGAGCCTCCATTTTTTCAGGGAACAAGTCAGGCTTCTTCTTTAAAGCCGTCTTTTTCGAGAAATTTAAAGCCACTCACCATGGCAGAAACCTCTCCTCTGCCTTCACTCCAATCGTGGAATATCACCAAATAGACGTGAATGAAGACGATGAACCAGGTTAACCACATGCTGATGTGGTGCAGGGTCCTCGTCATAAAATCACCGCCCAAGAAAGCCGGTACCCAGGCAAATAGCTTGGGCAACCACCAGCCGGCATTGTCGGAAAACAAACCAAAACCCGTAAAAACCATCACCAGGGCCAACAAGAACATGAGGACATAAGCCGAAGCAGCCAGAGCGTTGTGCCCTACGTTAATCGGCGAGTCTTCGCCTTTCTTTTCCGGCAAAAGCAGGATGTCGTGCTTCAACACATGCCAGATGTTTTTGCGAGCCTCCTTGGAAAAAGGCAGAAAAGCCTTCCAGTGGGCATAGCTGTTCCCTGCAAAAGCCCAGTAGATGCGCAAAATCATAACGCCGACGAAAACATAAGCCGCAGCAAAATGAATAAAGCGAACCGTACCAAAGAAATAGCGCGCCGAAGCTTCCTGCCCCGACATGATGGCAGGCGGGTCGGCAATCATAAAGCCGGTAATGGTCAAAACCAAGATGCTCAAAGCATTCAGCCAATGGAACCATCGAACCGGCCCTTCCCAGACGTAAAGCCTTTTGAAATCTTGCGTCTTCATAATCGAAAGCATTTAAACGGAACAAACGGAGATGTCATCCACTTTGGAGATGTGCCTGCCATGCTCATCGTACAGGTGAACCGAGCAGGCGATGCAAGGATCAAAGGAGTGGATAGTCCGCAGGATCTCCAACGGCAATTTTTCATCTGCTACCGGAGTCCCCAGCAAGGTGGATTCATAAGCCGAGCGCTGCCCTTTGGGGTCGCGAGGCGAGGCATTCCAGGTAGAGGGAACCACCTGTTGATAGTTTTCCGTTTTTCCGTCCTTGATTTTGATCCAATGAGCCAAGGCGCCCCGAGGAGCTTCGGTATAACCCACGCCCTTGGCTTCTTTGGGCCAAGTTTCGGGCTCCCACTTTTCCGTATTGGCCATACGGGTATCTCCGTTTTTGATGTTCTCAATCAATTGATCGTAGAACTCCAAGCCCCAGCGGGCAGAAAGTTTGGCACAGATAGCTCGCGCGGCGGTGCGCCCCAAGGTAGAGAAAAGGGCATCTACCGGCACATCCAAATGCTTCAGCACAGCATCGACCTCTGCCATAGTTTCTTTGTCTCCCCGCGCATAATTGACCAGAACCCGAGCCAGAGGACCGACCTCCATGGGGTGCTCTTTCCAGCGCGGCGTCTTGATAAAGCTGTACTTCTGAGAAACATCCAAGTGCTTGTAAGGGGGCTTGGGGCCGGTGTAGTTGATGTTGGTTTCGCCTTCCCACGGATGCTTGCCGGTATTCGGGTCTCCGCTGTAATCGTACCAGGAGTTGTTGACAAACTCCTGAATGTCTTCATTGCGATGATTGACATCGTAAACCTTGGAAAGATCTCGATTCAGGATAACGCCCTGTTTAAATTTAAAGTTGTCGATGTCGGCAAAGCCGTTGGTCGGATATTCCCCATAGCTCATGTAATTTCCAAAGCCCCTTCCGATAGCACCCCAGTCTTTGTAGAAGGATGCTATAGCCAACAGATCCGGAATGTAAACCTGCTCAATAAATCGCTGTCCGTGTTCCAGTAGCCGACGCACATAAGCCAGACGCTCTGCATTCAGCCCTCCCGGATCGTTGATGTTGATGGCACAGGCCATGCCTCCGACCAAATAGTTGGGGTGCGGGTTTTTCCCACCAAAAATGGTGTGCACTTTCACGATTTCCTTTTGCCACTCCAGGGCTTCCAGATAATGGGCTGCGGCCAACAAGTTAACTTCCGGAGGCAACTTCATGGCGGGATGCCCCCAATAACCGTTGGCAAAAATGCCCAGCTGACCACTCTCTACGAATTTAGTCAGGCGCTTTTGTAAATCCGAAAAATAGCCCGTGGAGCTTTTGGGCCAACTCGAAATACTTTGAGCTATGCGGGAGGTCTCGGCAGGGTCTGCTTTCAATGCACTGACCACATCCACCCAGTCCAAAGCATGCAAGTGGTAAAAATGGACAACGTGGTCGTGCTGATATAAAGCCGAAACCATCATGTTGCGCACCAACTCGGCATTGGGCGGGATGACAATACCCAAGGCATCTTCCACGGCACGTACGGACGTCAGGGCATGTACAGTAGTGCAAACACCACAAGTTCTTTGTACGAAGGCCCACACATCACGTGGGTCTCTTCCTTTGACGATATTTTCAATACCTCGCACCATGGTTGAGGAACTCCAGGCATCTACGATTTTTCCGTCTTTGACTTCAGCTTCTATTCTCAGGTGTCCTTCAATCCGCGTAATGGGATCAACAACTATTCTTTCAGCCATTTTACTTGTCTTTTCTTTTAGGTGTTAAAAGTTGGATTTGAACAGAAGTATCGAAGAAGAAAATCAGGACTTAAGCCTCCAGGTTTTCTTCGTTGGCCTTGGCTTTCGCCAAACGTTCGCGCTTTTCCCTGCGCTTGGCAATAGCTGAAGCTACGGCATGTACGCCAATACCGGCAGCCAATCCGGTGGTGATGCCCACGCCTATGCGGTCTGCCGTGGACTCTATGCCAAAACCTTTCAAACCTGTAAGCCGCTCGTAAAGCGGGCCATTATCCCAGAAGTTTTCTTCGCTGCAGCCGATGCACCCATGTCCCGACTGAATGGGGTAGCTCACACCGTTGTTCCAGCGGATGGTGCCGCAGGAGTTGTAGGTCATGGGGCCTTTGCAACCCACCTTGTAAAGGCAATACCCTTTTTTGGCGTTTTCGTCATCAAAGCGCTCGGCGAATAGGCCGGCGTCGTAATAGGGGCGGCGATAGCAGCTGTCGTGTACGCGCTTCGCGTAAAAGGCCTTGGGTCGCCCTATGCGGTCCAGTTCCGGCAAAGTGCCAAAAGTAACCAGGTGAACAATCACACCGGCCATAACCTCACCAATGGGGGGGCAGCCCGGCACTTTGATGATCGGCTTGTCTTTGATGATTTTGTGAATGGGGGTAGCCCCCGTAGGGTTGGGGTAAGCAGCCTGAACACAGCCGTTCGAAGCACAGCTACCCCAGGCAATGATGGCTTTAGCTCCTGCCGCTGCTTCCCTCAACTGCTCCAAAGCCGTTTTACCGGCTATACAGCAGTATTGCCCATCGTTTTTTAAAGGCACAGAACCCTCCACGCAAAGAATGTATTCTCCATGGTATTTTTCCATAGTCTCATGCTTGGCCGCTTCGGCCTGCTCCCCGGCTGCTGCCATTAGCGTCTCGGTATAATCCAATGAAATTTTGTCCAAGATAATATCCGCTACAATCGGATGATCCGAACGAATAAACGACTCACTGCAACAAGTACATTCCTGGTAGTGCTCCCAAATAACCGGCACCCGTGGTTTGCTCTCCAGAGCATCCGCAATTTGGGCTATCGCAGAGGTTTTCAAGCCCATGTAAGCCGCCATAAAAGTGGCAAACTTCATGAAGTCCCTTCGGGTATAGCCCATTTTGGCAATGGCATCAAAATAAGTTTCTCGTTGGTCAAGCTTAGCCATAACGTCCTGTTTTTATTACAACAAACTACGGCTTTACCCTCTCTCCTCCGAATGGGTAAAGGCCAAAATCAGCAGCGAAGCCAAGCTCTATCCTTACTAATGCAAATGGAAATCGCGAATTCTTCCCGTCCTCACACAAAAGGCAAATCTACCCCTAAGCGAAACCACTTCTTCTCCGAAGCCCGCTTTCTGCTTTTCCTTTAATGCAAAAAGCCAACACAGAAATGAGATGTATTCATTGGATATCTGGGGTAAATTTCCAACATTTGTTATAACTATCCAAAAACAAAGCCTCAAAAAGAAAAATTTATATTCAGTCTAAATTAAAACAAGAAGCAACCTATACAAAAAAAGCGCAAAAAAGCGCAAAAAAGCGCAAAAAACGACCAGAAACTTGACAATCCTTTGGAATTCATTATATTTGCTTCGATTTTGGGACTCACACCACACAACTATTAAAGTTTAGCTTGAACGGAGAATTGCATTTGTCCTCTTAACCACTAAGAAATCCCATGAAGTTTTTGCCGTCCCGCAGTTGGTCTCGGGAGGCATGAAATAACGATAACCACACTTTTAACCAAACTCAAGGACGTATGAGAAGTTTATTTATTTTCATCACCTTGGCGATGGTGAGTTTGTTGGCCTTTTCTTCCTGTCAGGGAGAGCAGGAAGCAAAAGGCGACGATTTCATCATCACCATCAATTACGAACTGGGGATGCACTGCACGGGCTTTGATTTTGAGTATTGCTGCGTGCTACCGCCCTACAACAGCATTCAGGCTCAGGTCATCAAGCGAGGCAAAGGCAAAGAAAAGCCCCAATTGATGGACGCCTATGACCCCGAAGATCCCACTATTCTCATTGACAAAGAAACGGGTAAGCGTTACAGACTCAAATACGAATTTGACGACAATTCTTTCTCTGAGGGAAGTAAGATGGTTTATTGGAATGCTCCCTATGACATCAATCGCAACGGCAACACCAGCGAAGGGGGAGAAAGCGTTGCCAACGCCTATTGGAATCATCTCTACATCTACAAAGATCTGGAGGGCAGCAACCCGGGCAAGACTTCCGAAGACGCAAAAAAACTCTTTGTTGGTGGACCGAAATTGCAAATTCCCCAAGATGCCGGCCCTTCCGGCCAGGGCATGTCGGGTTATCTGCGCAATGCCACCGAAAAGGGCACTGTGGTTTTCACCAAATCTCCCGTCTTAGACAATGTACCCATTGTACTGACCAATCCCGGCATCTGGGAAGCTTTGGGTTTGCCCTTGACGCCTTTTTACGATTCCGAAATGGGTGGCAAAGACCTCAAGGTGGTTACCGAACAAAACATTCAGCCTTTTCAAGTGGCCCGAGTCACCTTGGTTGATGCCGAAACAGACGAGCCTGTCATCAATGCCTCCACCGGCAAGCCGGCTTCTTTCATCGGCACAGAGCCCATTGACGTTCCCAACTGCAACAACTGCCACGGAACGGAAAACGCCAACAAGGCCTATCCGGATGTTTGGGAAATGGTGCAAACGGAAAAGAAGTACTGGAAGTCCATAGGATCTTCCGACTGGTATGCCGACCTAAAAGGTACGGCCATCAGCATTTTGGCCATCCACGACAAGAAGCACGGAACGACCTTTACGGCCAATTACAATGCAGAAGCGACTTCCAACCGCCTGGGGCGCAGCTCTGTGCTTTGTCAAAAATGCCATGCAGACAACGTCATTGGCGTTCTCGGCAGTGCCAAGGTAGTTCACAAAAACGGCAAGGTCGAAGTCCATGACGCCAGTCGCATTGACTTGGGGCTGCCCGACGGCACCCCGGTAGATATGCTGGACCCCAACAACCCCAACACTCCGGAAGACGGTACCATCATTCCACCTCTGACCGAAGCCATCCACTACGCCCATCAAAAGATACGGCCTCTGCCGGATTCCGAAGGGCGCTCAGGGGCTTGTCAGGGATGTCACCCGGCCCACCGCTTTGACCGCAGCATGAATGACTATCCCATTACGGCTGACGGGAAAAACACCTATGCCGAGGCAGACAACCGCGATGCTGCCGGAGGTTGTTACGTAGGCCGCGACGTCCACTCCAACCCCAACAAGGATGAAGACGGTTGTGAAACGCCCAGCAGCCTCAATGCCATCGGGCAATGGCTCAAAGACAACGTCTATGGCGACGGCAAGGACGCCAAAGGCTTGTGGTGCACCAACTGCCACAACCAGCTCAGCCGCGAGTTGTACAAGCACGATGCCCTCACGCCCAAAACGGCTTTTGACCCGGATCCGGCTACGACCTTGCGCGACAACACGCTGGAAGAAATCGCCGAGGCCATAGGCTGGACGATGGAAGAACTCATCGCCAATCTCGACCCCAAGGTGCAACTGGATGAGAACGGCCATGATACGGGTGCTACGCTGAATCCCTGGTTGCCGGCAGGCCAGCGCTCAACGGCTGCCATCGCCGTGATTGCCACAGACGGCAAAGGCCCGGTCATCTCGAAAGATGCCGATGGCGACCTCAACGTGCAAATCCTGTCAGCCAACCCCAATGTGGCCGACCGCTTTGCCGAACAACACGGTGTAGCAGCTCCATACGAAGCAGCTACCCAAGGTCGCGATTATTGGCTTTCACCGGGAGAGCCGCACTGTGCAGATTGCCACAGAGCGCCCTTTGTCGAATCTCAGGGAGGTGTAGCCTTCCCCATCAACCAGCCGGGTAAGTATTCGCTGATGCGCTACTCCAAAGGCCACTCAGGTCTCGCTTGCCAGGCTTGCCACCAATCTATCCACGGCCTATACCCCACCACACCGGTGGATAAGACCACTTACGACCAGGCGGCAGCGCTGAATCCCGACGGCAGCCACGGCCCTCTCAAGTGCCACACCTGCCATGCCGCAGTCAATGAACACGGCATTCCACTCATTGCCGTAGGCAAAAAGTACAAGGGCAAGGTTATCGGAGATGATTACGCCCTGGCCGTAGAGTTCATGCACTCCATCGGTCACGACAAGGGCGGTGAAGGCGGTACGCCCATGGGGCGAGAGTAAAAACTCAAGCTAACCCCACTTCCCACTTCCCAAGCCGGACATCGAACCCATTCGGTGTCCGGCTCTTTTATACCCAAATCGAAATGGTGTGGGATGTTTACGACTCGCAAACGAGCGAAAAATAGAGCACTTGGTAGGCTGACTCCTCCCAAACTACTTGCCAGATAAACCCAAACCACTTTGCAGTAAATATGTGATTGGCCCATCACGACATTTGCCGAAAGGCCACTACCAAAACCGGACTGTTAGCAAAGCCAATTCCAAAATAAAACTAACTTTGCCCCTGTTTATATATCCGAACCGATACACTTACTCAACAAGCTTCGGCCCATGTTCAGACTCAAGCGCGCTATCTTCTTGTTCGTCGGCATTTTCCTCTTCTTCGGCTTTCGAAGCCAAGCCCAAGATCCCTCTTTTTCCCAGTACTTTGCGTCTCCGCTTTCGCTAAATCCTGCGCTAACCGGTACCTTTGACGGCCGTTTTCGGGCCAGCAGCATTTATCGGGATCAATGGCGCTCTGCTCTGGAAAAGCCCATTACCACTTTTTCCACCGGTTTGGATCTGCGCATGCCGGTACGCATCAGAGGAAAACTCACCAAAGACGCCTTTTCCTTGGGCTTGCTCTTTCTGACCGACCGCATGAGTGCAGTGGATTACACCTCCACCCAGATCAACCTCTCGGCGGCCTACCACAAAGCGCTCAGCTTTCGCCACCATCGTTTTTTGACGCTGGGCTTTCAATTTGGCATCATCCAACGCAGCATCAACTACCAAGATCTTTTCTTCACCGATCAGTTCAATGGCATCAACGGCTATACCGACTTGTCTGCAGAAAATCTTCCCCCGAATAACATCGCCTTTCCCGATTTCAGCTGGGGTGTCAACTACAGCTCCCAGAGCAACAGGGGTTTTGCTTCTTTTCTGGGTTTTGCTATGCAACACTTCACCCAGCCCCAGATCAATTTTTTCTCCACAGATCCCGTAGAAACCAACAACACCATCAGCCGTTTGCCTCTGCGCTATGTGGCGCACATCAATTTCAGATTACCACTCAGCTCCCACATAGCCTTTCAGCCTCGTGCCATGGCTAGTCTGCAAGACCCCCACTTTCAGGCCGATGCAGGAGGCAGTTTCCGCTTTTTGCTGTCTAATACTTCGGGCACAGCCCTTCACCTGGGAGCCAGTGCACGGGCCGTACGCGACCACAAAAACCTGGTTTTGCTGGACGGGCTTATCGGATTCTTTGGCATAGAATACAGCCAGGTGCTCTTTGGTTTTAGCTATGACCTCAACATTGGCGACTTCAAAAGCCCGGCCTCTTTTGCCCGTCGCAATGCCTTTGAAATTTCGGTAGCCTACTTGGGCAATTATCAAAACGATCTGATTTTGTGCCCCAAATTCTAAGGCTCGGATTGACTGCCTCCATGCCCCATGTAGCTGCATTGATCTGCGCCCCATCCCACAAACACTTGTGCATCCCAATCAAAGCAGATCGATGCACTACAGCTGCAAAAACAGCCATAGCCATCGAAAAACAATTTATCCACAGAATATATCCCTAAAAAAATGCTATCTTTGGCCAAACCACCGGAAACAGCTCCGCTTTCCGGAAAGGCTTTAAGCTGCAAAGACATGGCAAAAAAAACGGCAGAAAAGATAGAAGCCACAGCCTTGGAACTATTCAACGAAAAAGGAGTTGTCAACGTACGGCTTCAGCACATTGCCGATGCCTGCGGCATCAGTGTCGGCAACCTGGCTTACCACTTTTACAGCAAAGAAGCCCTTGTCTTGAGTTTGGTAAAGAAAATCTGGGAAGAGCAAAAGATCTTGTTGGCCAACTATAGAGCGGCGCCTCTTTTTGAGCATTTGGATTACATCCTGGAGAACAAATTCCGACTTCAAAAGACTTTCAGTTTCTTTTATTTGGACAGCCTGGAGCTTTTTCGAGTTTTCCCCAAGACCAGAGCTTATAGCCAGGAACAAATACGCTTTCAAATTCTGCAGTTTGAAGGCATGTTTCTTTTTAATGCAGCCCGTGGAGCTTTCGTGCAGGGAAGAGATTACAAACAGCTGGCCCGCCGGTTTTGGCAGGAATGCGACCTGTGGCTTTACAGCCGGCATCTGCGGGGAGAAGAAGACCTCAGTTGCCAAGCTTTCAAAAGCGATTTGTGGGCCTTGTTGATGCCCTGCTTTACCCCTATGGGGCATGAAGAGTATCTCCAACAAGAGCAACAACACGCCGGAGCGCTGTAAACTAAACCCAAGAATCTAAAAGACAAGTCTCATGTCCTATACGATAGATAAAAAGCTATACGGTGAAATTTTGCTGCTGCTGGAGGAGCAGTACAAAAAGGAACGAGCAGGCAAAGAAGAAGACATGAATTTTCTGATAGACGACAGCTGGATGGGAGATACTGCCGTTACCGAGAACGTAATCAACAACAAAGGCTTATGGCACATTTACCTGGTCTTCTCTCACTACAAAAATCCCTTATTGCTGATTCGCCGAGCCATTTCCGTTTGTTTTGCTCGTCAAAAGGCCTTTGTGCACGCGGCATACATGCGTCGCCTGGCAGCAAAAGACCCCAGAGGAACGCTAAAAATGAACCCCAAAGACTACAGCTGGCATCCCAACTGAACAAACCCGCTTTTTTAATCCATGCCACCCATGAGTAAGACCAAAGAAAACATCATACAAGCAGCCATAGAGCTGTTCAATCAACAGGGGGGGGCTCACGTCCGGTTACAGATGATTGCCGATCGAGTAGGCATCAGCATAGGCAACCTGGCTTATCATTTCAAGAACAAAGAGGCCATCATCAGAGCTACTTTTGAAAGACTGACCGAAGAGCTTAAGAGTATCCTGGCCCAATTCAGAAAGACACCGGATTTGTTGGATTTCGACATGCAGTTGGATGAATTTTATCGGTTCAACCAAAATCATCCCTTTTTCTTCATCGATTTATTCGACATCCGGCGCAACTATCCCCAGCTCAGCCCCTGCGACATGCAGTGTATAGAAAAAATTCTGCTGCAAATCCACAGTCGCCTGCTTTTTGACATGCGTAACGGTTTGTTGTTGGCAGAGCCTTTCAAAGGGTTTTACGAACAGTTGGCCCGTATCATCTGGATGCAAATAGCCTTCTTTCCCACTCAAAAAATACTGCTGCAAGAAAAAGAAGCTACGCTGCTGGAGTTCAAGCGAAACATCTGGGCTTTGCTCCTGCCTTTTCTTACCAAGCAAGGACGCAACCAATACCAAGCCCTCATCTACCCCATCACAGGGCTTTCCATCAACTGATACGGATAAGGGCTTTCCCCCCTTTTCCGCCTTTCGGCAAAAAAAATTAGAATTTTTTTTCTAATTTAGAAAAAAGTTTCTATTTTTGCCCCCGTACTTGCCTGGCAAAGGCGATATCCTCATTCACTCAACAAAAATTCAAGACCATGGCAAACCTGTTATGGCTTCAAGGAGGGGCATGTAGTGGCAACACCATGTCTTTTCTCAATGCCGAAGAACCCAACGTCATTGAGCTGGTCGTAGATTACGGAATCAACATTTTATGGCATCCCACGGTTGGCCTGGAAATCGGCCATCAGGTATCAAATCTCTTATCTGATTGTGTATCGGGAAAAACTCAACTCGACATTTTCGTCTTTGAAGGGACTGTGGTGCAGGGGCCCAATGGGACGGGCAAGATGAATTATTTTGCCGACCGCCCCATGAAAGACTGGGTCAAAGAATTGGCCCATGCTGCCCAGTACGTAGTAGCTATAGGTGACTGCGCCACCTGGGGTGGTATTCCTGCCGTGCCGCCCAACCCCAGCGAATCTACCGGCATGCAGTTCCACAAAAAGAAAAAAGGCGGCTTTTTGGGGCCGGATTTCATCTCCAAGGGTGGTCTTCCGGTCATCAACATTCCCGGTTGCCCTGCACATCCTGACTGGGTAACCCAGATTTTGGTCGCCATCTCCACAGGCCGCATAGGAGACGTTTTGGTAGATGAGTACCATCGCCCCAAGACTTTCTTTACGGACTTTACGCAAACGGGCTGCACCAATGCTCCGGCTTTCTTTGAAAAAATAGACGGGCATTTCGGCAAGCGCGGTGGCTGCCTTTTCTATGAAGTGGGTTGCCGCGGACCCATGACGCGTTCCAGCTGCAACCGCATTTTGTGGAACCGCCAGTCGAGTAAGACCCGGGCCAACCACCCTTGCCTGGGATGCACGGAGCCTGAATTCCCCCATCACGACCTGAAAAAAGGCAGCGTACTAAAGACGATGAAATACCTGGGTGTCTTCCCCAAGGAAACACCTCCGGGCGAATCCAAACTGGCCTACTACATCAAAGCCGGTATGGGCAAAATCATGGGCTCGCCTCACTCTGCCAAGAGCTACGGCAAGTCCAAGTAATTTTGCAACACGCTCACGTTTTTAACCCTTTATTTTTAAACACCCATTATTATGGCAACTTCTAAAGAACTCAACATCTCTCCCGTCGGCCGCGTAGAAGGGGATCTCGATGTGAAGGTATATATGGAGAACGGTGTCGTTACGCGTGCACACACGCAAGCGGCCATGTTCCGTGGATTTGAACAAATCATGCAGGGCAAAGACCCGCAATCCGGCCTCATCGTAACACCCCGCGCTTGCGGCATCTGCGGAGGCTCTCACCTCTATTGTGCTTCTTCGGCTCTGGATACAGCCTGGAAGACTACCTTGCCGCCCAATGCTCTATTGCTCAGGGCCCTGGGGCAAGCCACGGAAACCATCCAAAGTATTCCGCGCTGGTTTTACGCCATTTTCGCCACCGACATGGCAAACAAAAAATTTGCCAACAAACCGCTCTATCAAGAGGTGGTCAAGCGCTTCGCCGCCTACGTCGGCACCTCTTTCCAGACCGGTGTAGTCGCCAGCGGACGCCCCGTAGAAGTGTACGCGCTCTTCGGAGGGCAATGGCCTCACTCCAGCTACATGGTGCCCGGTGGTGTAATGTGTGCTCCCACCTTGAAAGACATCACGCGAGCACATGCCATCATGAACCAATTCCGCAACGACTGGCTTGAGCCTGTCTGGCTTGGCTGCTCCATCGAACGCTACATGCAAATCAAAACCTGGGACGACCTGATGGCCTGGGTAGAAGAAAACGAATCTCAACGCAACAGCGATTTGGGCCTCTTCATCCGCGCCGGGCTGGAGTTCGGCCTGGACAAGTTCGGACAGGGCGTGGGCAAATTCCTGGCCTATGGCACTTATCTGCACAAAGACCTCTATAACCACCCCACTATTGAAGGACGTCAAAAAGCCGTCATCTCCCCGGGTGGCTTCTTCGATGGACAGAACTACCACCCCATGGATCAGAGCAACATCTCTGAGCACGTCAAACACGCTTGGTATGAAAACCAGGAAGATGGCCTGCATCCCTTCGATCAGCCCATCCCCACTCCTTCTACCAATTCCACCAATCTCGAACACAGCGACTTCAAATCCAAGTACAGCTGGGCCAAAGCACCCCGCTACATGGGGCACGCAGCCGAAGTCGGCCCGCTCGCTCGCGTTATAATGAACGCCAATCCGGCAAACCTGGACCATCAAATCCAAGATCCGCTCTTCGGCGACATCATCAAACGCATGGGCCCCAGCGTCTTTACCCGTGTATTGGCTCGAGTACACGAAGCCCCCAGGCTC
>JALSKB010000088.1 GCA_026989035.1 Saprospiraceae bacterium
TCGATGAACGAGCTTACCCTCAACGGCTACTTGCTTGCCCTTGGTAAAAAGCTTCTCCATGAGTTCGGCCGTTTTGCCCCAGCCTACGAGCCGGTGCCACTGTACGTCTTCAACGCGCTCACCTTCTTTGTTGACATAGGTCTCATTCGTAGCCAAACTAACCTGAGCCATCTTCCGGCCATTGTCAAAGGTTTTCACATCCACATCGCGGCCCAAATGACCTACCAAACGAACACTGTTGCTGATGGTCTTCATGATTCACACAAAATTTAAAGATTAAACACACAAACAAACAGACGCATCATACTTTTCCTTTGCCGATGCAAAGATGCTTTCGAAAATCGGCTATAGTCGTAGAATAAACGTATATAAACGTGTAATTTCGCTTCCCAAGAAGGTGGCAAGGTCAATCCGCTGAGGCAAAGCCTCTTTGTGCAACCTAGAAATAGTAAAAAAAGAGCCCAACCATCTTCTGTTAATATAAAGCACCCTATCTTTTTTGCATGCAGCATCGCGATATTCTACATTTTATCGGCAAACTCAGCTTGCGCAAGTTGCTTAATCTTGTGCAATTGCGCAGCTCTTATCTACTGAGCACTCTACTGCAACGCCCCATCCACTGGGGAATGCCCATGAGTCTATCCATAGAGCCCACCACCTCCTGCAACTTGCGCTGCCCGGAATGCCCCAGCGGACTGCGTTCCTTTACCCGTCCCACCGGACACATCCAACTCGAATTGTACGACTACATCCTAGAGCAACTGGCGCCCAAACTACTCGTTCTCATCCTTTATTTCCAGGGCGAGCCTTTCATTCATCCCCGATTCTTTGAAATGATTCAACGGGCAGCAGCAAAAAAACTCTACACCATCACCTCCACCAACGGCCATTTCCTCTCCGAGGAAAATGCGCGAAAAACGGTGGAATCCGGCCTGGACCGGCTCATCGTCTCCCTCGACGGCCTTAGCCAGGAAACCTACTCGGCCTACCGCAAAGAAGGAAAACTCCAAGAAGTACTGGCCGGCATACAACGCTTGGTCAAGTGGAAAACAAAGCTCAAATCCCACACGCCACACATCGTCCTCCAATTCCTGGTAGTCAGGCCTAATGAACACGAAATCCCCGCTCTAAAACAACTTGCCCGCAAACTACAAGTAAATGAACTCCAAATCAAAACAGCACAAATCTACGAATATGAAAACGGCCACCCTCTCATTCCTCTCGACCTCCGCTATTCCCGCTACAAACCCGACGGCCAAGGCAAGTGGAAACTCAAAAAAGCTCTGCGAAATCGCTGCCTCCGACTCTGGCAGGGCGCTGTTATCACTTGGGATGGTCGCGTGCTTCCCTGCTGCTTCGACAAAGACGCCCAATACCAAATGGGACAAATGCCTCTCCACAGCTTTCGCCAAATATGGAAAAATGAAGCCTACACTTCCTTCAGAAAACAACTCATCCAAAACCGCAGGCAAATAGATATCTGCAGAAATTGCACAGAATAAAACCAACAAGACAAACTCGAAAAAAGTAAAAAGCACCTCCGTTTGAGGCTTCTCAACGACACGCTACACCCAAACCGAAATCGTTTGGGATATTGACAACTCCCAAGCTCCTTCACCATGAGTATATAAAGGGCAATTTTAGTAGGCCAAAAGCTTCTTCAAAGCCTCTTCCACTTTTTCTGCCGAAGGCAACATCGCCGCTTCTAAATTCGCGTTCAGGGGTATGGTCGGCAAATTCTCTGCTCCCAAGGTTCGAACAGGAGCATCCAAATACTCAAAACAATGCTCTTGTATGCGTGCAGCTAAACTCTGCGAAAAGCTGTGATTCACAGGCTCTTCAGTCAAAACCAAAATACGCCCGTGCCGACGAGCAGCCTCGTAAACACCTTCTTCATCCAAGGGCACCAAAGTGCGTAAATCCAAAATTTCAATCTGCCCGGGAAAAGCCCGAACTGCATTTAACGCCCAGTGAACCCCCATCCCATAAGTAACTACCAAAGCAGAGCGACCGAATTTCCGCTCCTCCTCAGCAGCTTGCAAAACAGTCCGAGATTTGCCGAAAGGCAAAACGTAATCTTCATCCGGCATCACACAGCGCGCTGATTCCGTACCCGGCACCTTGGACCAATACAAACCCTTATGCTCAAAAATCACTACGGGATTAGGATCGTAAAAAGCCGCCTTTAACAGTCCTTTCAGATCAGCTCCATTGCTCGGATAGGCTATCTTAACTCCCCGAATGTTAGCCACCACACTCTCCACGCTACTGGAGTGATAAGGCCCACCCCGCCCGTAAGCACCTATGGGCACGCGCAACACCATTTGCACCGGCCATTTCCCCATAGAGAGATAATAGGATCGACTCACTTCCGTAAACAGCTGGTTGAGACCTGGCCAGATATAATCGGCAAATTGCACCTCAACAATGGGCTTCAAACCCATCGCCGACATGCCAACAGTGCTACCGACAATAAAAGCTTCTTGAATGGGCGTATTAAAGACGCGATGATCGCCAAATTTTTCAGCCAGCGTAGCTGCTTCCCGAAAAACACCCCCCAAACGTCGCCCTACATCCTGACCGTAAACCAAGGCCTCGGGATGCTTGCGCAAAATTTCCTCCAAAGCAAATAAGCCGCAATCCACCATCACTTTTTCTTCCCCTCCTTCTGGCTTACGCCTGCCTCGCTCTTCCACTACGGGTGTAGGTGCAAAATCAAAAAGCCAGAGATCCTCCTCCTTGGGGTCGGGCTGGGCAAGCGCCCATTTAAAATCAGCTTCAACCTCTTCTCGAGCAGCCTTTTCTAAAGCGGCAATCTCCTTTTCCTCTACGCCAGCTTTCGCCAAATGCGCTCGAAGACGCGGATAAGGATCTCGCTTGCGAGCCTTTTCCAGATCATCGCGATACCACTCCATGCGCACGCCCGAAGTATGATGATTGAGCAAAGGCACCTCCGCGCGAATCAAAAAAGGACGACGTTCCTCCCGAATGGTTTGCAAAACATAATGCAATAGAGCATAAGTCTTGGGAAAATCCGTGCCATCAACGCTGTGCGCCTCTATGCCGGCATACCCCTTAGCCCACTCATCAGCTGTTTGTGCGTGCACTTCTTCACAGCAAGCAGAAATATCCCAACCGTTGTCTTGCACGAAAAAGAGTATGGGTAATTGCTTCAGCGAAGCCATGTGCAAAGCTTCTGAAACTTCGCCTTCCGTAACAGAACCATCACCCAAAGAACACACCACCACACCTCGCTCACCATCTACCTCTCCGGAAACTTCTTTGTACCACATGCCCAAAGCTATGCCGGTAGCCGGAATGGCCTGCATGCCGGTAGCCGAAGTCTGAGTAATGATCTTTGGCTTATCGGGTTCTTTTAAGCTGGGATGCGAATAGTATAGCCTACCACCGGAAAAGGGGTCATCTCGTTTGGCCAGCAATTGCAGCATCAAATCCCGAGGCTTTAAGCCTATACCCAGTAAAATGGAATCGTCGCGGTAATACGGAGAAACCCAATCCTGTGGTTTGAGCTGCAAGGCCAAAGCTAACTGCGCTACCTCATGCCCTCGCGAAGTGGCATGCACATATTGGGAAGTAGTTTGCCTGTGCTCTTCGTAAATTTCCGTCATGGCCTTGGCCGTTGCCATCAAACGGAAGGCCTTCTTCAACAACGCAACGTCCACAGAATTTTTTACCGATTTCATGAAGGGGCTTTTAGATGCTACAAAGGTACAACAGCCATACCGTTTGCAAAAGCCCGAAAGAATCCAAGCTAAGCCGGCCCCTAATCTACCCTTCTCCCCTCCGCTATGCGACGTTTCACCTGCACTTCCCGAGCACGCTTGAGATTAATCACCAAGCCCGTAAAAGCCTGTGAAGCATCGACCTTATACCAAGATTTGCCATAAGTAACCGTACCTTGATGCTTTTCCCATTTTTCAGCCAGCAAGACGTATCGATTCCCCATCTTGTCGTTTGGGCCAAACATCAAAAAATACTCATCTCCATCCTCAAAACTGATGGCCAAACGATTGGCCTTCGGGCTAAAGAGAAAAACACCGGGCGTACCTGCCGGAATGACAATTTCCTCAACGCGCACTCCGTCCCGCACCTTAACTTCTCCTCGAATGATTTGCGACTCACCCGATTTCACGATGCGGTACAAACGCAAATCGTCTGACAAATAAAACTGAATCCGCTTCAAATCTTCAGTACTCCAGCGATACTCATCGTACAAATCCTGAGTAAAAGGTACCAATTGATCACTACAAGAAGTAAGGCCTCCCAAAACCAGTAAAAAGAACAAAAACCTTTTCATTTTGCCTGCATATTGGTGTACAAAAGCGGTACAGAGCTCCCATGGACTACAACGCCATATGCTCAGCAACCGTTTGAGACAAGCAATCATCTTAACGCAACCTTAACCTCTCCTCCCTTCAAATCCGCTCAAACCAAAGCAGCTGGAAATCTATACTCATGGCGGAGTGGTTTGGGTATATAAAGTACAAAAAGGGCAAAACTCAAAAAGTTTAGGATGCCTCAGCATTCCAAATCGTGTTCTCAGGAGTATTGTGTTATTTTTTTCGCCTTTCGGCAAAAAAACGACGAAGCAAAGCCGCCGCTTCTCCTTCCATCAAGCCGTAACGGACTTTTGTACGGGGATGCAAAACCTGCCGGCCAACGCTCATAAACCCTCTTTTTTCATCCTCCGCGGCATAAACCAAACCTCCGAGTTGTGCCCAACGCAATGCTCCGGCACACATCAGGCAGGGCTCCAAGGTTACAAAGAGCGTGCATTCCGTTAAATACTTGCTACCCAAATATTCGGAAGCAGCCGTAACGGCCAGCATTTCGGCATGAGCCGTAACATCTCGTAAACGCTCTGTTTGATTGTGGGCTCTGGCCAAAATCTGCCCTCCGGAAACGACAACAGCCCCTACCGGTACTTCTCCTTCCCGATAAGCCTGCTCGGCCTCAAGCAAAGCTTGTTTCATAAAATAGGCATCGGTTTCAACAGACAACATAAGCCATTAAAAATTATACGCCCAAACTGAAAATAGCTTGGGCTATCCCAAACCCTACACATCATCTAACAAAGCCCGTTCTTCATCAGGCAAAGCAAATAACCGCTGGCGATTCCGAAGCCCGGAACAGTACGGACAACCGGGTTTGTTGCAACCTTCGGTAAACGCTCCTTCCATAATGGAAGCATATACCTGTTCTACAACCGCGCCAAAGGACTTCACATCACTTTCCGATAAAACGACCGATTCCAGCTGAAAACGCCCAAAACCATCGGGCTCCAGATAAACAATTTGCCCACCCGTAACCCTGCGCAAAGAAGAAAAGCGATGTTCGTACAGAACTTTGTAGAAAGCCAGCTGTCTCCAGTATTTACCGCCCTCCGGTTTTTTCTGCGAAGGAGGAGCCACATCAGTTTTCTTAAACCTGCCCGTTTTGTAATCGACAATCAGTGTCCGATCTCGGTCTATCCAGTCTATCCTATCTATCACGCCTTGCAAAGGTATGCCCCGAAATTCCGCTCGGGCAATACGCAACTCCAATTCGCTTTTTTCCGGCCAAGCGGCGGCAAAGCGCTGATGGTATTGCAACAGGTTTTGACGTCCCTTCTCCAGTTGATGCGCCCAAACGGATTCCTGCATAAAAGGTCTTTGCTTCTGCATAGCCAAATCGTAATACGCCAGCAAACGGGCTACAGGCACTTCTCCCTCCGCTTTCTTATTGCGATCTTCAAAATAACGCTGAAGAGCCTTGTGCATGGCCGAGCCATAGCGCTGATGATCCGAGTAAAATTCCGGAAGCTTCAGCAAGTGGCGGTAATAAAAAGCCAAGGGACATTGCAAATAAGCGTTAAGTGCTGATATGCTCAGGCGAAAATTCTCTAAAAGTTGCTCCCGCAGTGCCTGATGACTTTCTTCTAAAGTCGGCCGCCGACGCTTTTCCAAAAACGTCAGCTGCATCTTGTGCAAAGCTTCCTCGTCCACCCGAGTCTCAACCACGTCCACAGCTTCCGAAATTTCATCGATAAAAGAACTGCGCATCAACTTCTTATTCTCTGCACTGCTTTCGGCATAGCTGATAAATAACTCTTCTCGTGCTCGAGTCATCGCCACGTAAAATAACCTCCGACGAGCTTCCTCTGCATCTTCTTCACCCGACAAACTCAAGGTGTCGGGAATTTTAAATCCCTTACCGCCTCGTTTGCTTTGCCAGTAATTTTTTGTACAACCCAAAAGAACAACTTTGTCGAACTCCTGCCCCTTCGAAGCATGGGCCGTCAAAAGATGAATTCCGATTCCTGCTGTTGCCTCAACGACAGGTATGCTCAGGCCATATCTGTCCATTTGACTCAAAAGCTCTACAAAAGCAGGCAAATCCAAACGAGGGTTTTTCACCATTTCCTTGTGTGCAAAATCGGAAAAAGCATATAAGGCATTGAGCCAGTCATCTCTGTCCGGATGTTTAAGCACATAAGCCAACAAACCCGAAGCATGCAAGCTGCTCTCGAGAAGCTGCGACAAAGGGCCTCCCACCCCATTGGAAAGCCATCTCAGCAGACATTCTACCATTTGCCGAAAGGCCTCCTTGCCCGACTCTTCCAAAGGAACCTTGTCAAAAAGCGCCTCATCCCCCATCAAAGTTCGCCAAGAAGGCGGCACTTCCTGCTCGGCTCGCCAAGCGGCCAAAAGCGCCGCATCACGAGGTGAAAGCCCCCAAAAAGGTGCCTGGAGAAGGTCGTAAAAGAGATGATCTCCCCTTTCGGGATGTAATGACTCCAGATGAAGCCAATCCAACAGCTTTCGCCAAATGCGCACTGCCGGATGATCCAACGCATTGTGCTGCTTACGCGTTTGAAAGGGAATCCCGCTTTTGTTCAGTAAGGCCTGAAGTCGATCGCCTTGCCTGTGCCGGGCATAAATGACTGCGCAGCGATCCAAGGGATAGCCCGATGCCTGCCATTGTCGGATTTTATGGAAAATCCAGGCCTCCTCATGCAATTCCGAAGGGAAAACCCGCAACTGCACAAGAGGGGATTTTTTCGGCAAATCCTTACGCGCTGCCCGCAAAGTTTTATCGAGTTGCAACTCCTTAGCCTGCTCTATCAGCCGCAGGCGATTGTTCTCAATGAGCAAACCGGAAGCCTCTAAAATAGTTGGAACAGAACGGTAATTATCCGTCAAGACCGTAACCAAAAGGGCATCTTTATACCTTTGGTAAAAATCCATCAAGTTTTTCAAGCGGGCACCTTGAAATTCGTAAATGGATTGATCGTCATCACCTACCACCAACACATTGGGCATCTCCCAGTAATCGATGAGCTGAAGCAAAAGTTCGTTTTGGGCATTGTTCGTATCCTGATATTCATCAACCAATACATAGAGGAATTGCTCCTGATACCGCAACAACAAATCGGGTTGTTCTCGAAAAGCCCGCAACACCAACAAAATCATATCTGCATAGTCGATAAGACCTCGCGCATTCATCTTTTCGACATAATCGTCATAACAGCTCACCGCCAACTTCAACCGCTGCAAGCGTTCAAGCTCAGCTTCATATTTTTCGCGTTTTAGATCATTTTTTTTGTGTTTTCCCGTAGCCCTTTTGTAGTAGTATTCCGGGCGCTGTAGAAGGCTACCGGCATATTGCTCGATTTGCTGCAAAGCGTAAGTTACCGACCAATCTTCCTTTTTCATGACCAAAAAGAGATCAGCCAACTGCCTGACCAAAGTATAGGGATCAGCATACTTTCGTTTGAGCAGATTATCCGGAGGCAATGCATCTAAAATATCTCGAATTAAAGCTATGCGCTCCAATTCACTGATAAGCTGCCACTCTTGATAAGCAAAACACTCGGGATGCTCTTGCAACACCATGTAACAAAAAGCATGGAAAGTATAGATAGGCAATCGGTGAGCTTCCGGCCCGATAAGTTCCAACAACCGCTTGCGCATGGTATGTGCCGCGGCATCGGTAAAAGTGAGGCAGAGAATATTTTCAGGTTGGGCATCGGTTTGTTGAAGGATATAGCCGATGCGGGTGGTAAGCATGTGAGTTTTTCCCGTTCCCGGGCCTGCAATCACCAAAACAGGGCCTTCGACCTGCTGCACAGCACGTCGCTGGGCGGCATTAAGCCCTGCCCATATTTTTTCAAAATGCCGTTGATAGGAAGTTTTACCTGCCATGCTAAATACAGAAAAACCGAAACATCAAAAAAATCACCAAACCAAGCCTCCAACAACAAACAGAACCGCCTTCTTTAATCCGATCGTTTCAACAAGGCTCTTTGGACATTGGACACAGGCAAAGACCGCACCAAAGGAATCTCCTCCCCTTCCACGACTTCGCCCCCACTTTCGCGAACTGCCTCTTCAGAACCTGCCACAATTTGCCACAGCAACTCGTCTTTGGACAACCAACGCAAACTCAAGACGATGTAAGAGCCGTTGACGGTAAAATACTGCATAAACACATCGCCCAAGACCCATCCATCTAACGAAATGCTGTTGTGTTCGTCAATAAGCCAATGCCCCGAGGCCGTGTCAAGTGGTAAAAGGGTATAAGGACGCACATCGGGTTCTTCGCCGATTTCATACACCAAGAGCCAACGGTAGGCATCGGCCGTATCCGAGGGCAAGAGTTCCAAGCGCATGGGCAGTTGTTGCACCACACCTTTAGCCGTGCAGATCACCAACTCTCCTCGCCAAACACCCAGCCAATCATCCGGAAAAACGAGATCTTCCTGCCCGCACAAATGCAAGGCAAAAAAAGAGAGCAGAACAACAAAGAAAGATTTTTTCAATTTTCGTTTTTTTATACCCAAACCGAAATAGTTTGAGACATTACGACTCGCAAATAAGCCAAAGACAGGTGGTTTGGGAGGCCGACACCTCCCAAACCACTTCACTATGTGAGTATAGACACTAAAAATCAATTTCCAGCTGGTAAGATACGGTTAATTAAAGATTTGGAATTTGATTTGGCCTAAAAACACGAGAGCTTACGGCAAAATCTATTTACAGTTCTGTAACCCCAAACTCCAAAATAGCATAAGGCTTATCGAGTGAAATTTGCCGAAAGGCCTCATAAGCTTCCAGAATCAAAGCTTCGGGCTTCAAATCTCCATACTTCTCACCTCTTTCCATAGGCCCGTAAGTGCTAACCCCCAGCCAATCGATGTAATCATCCCCCGGATAATACAAAATGGCCTGATTCCAATCGGCTTCCGGCGTGCTGTGTACATCAAAATGAAAAAACCAAGTCAAGTTGTCAGCTCCCTGCTGGCGACACAGCTCAATGATATGTCGATAGGCATCTCGAAAAATTTCGGGGCCGTCGGGATAATCGGTTGCTCCGTAAGTTGCAGTTTCGCCACCACCGTAGTAAAGTCCGTTCCAGGAAAACCAAGAGCCGTTGACTTCCGTGCCAAATTCAACCAAGAGCGGATGAGGCACCGTTTTGGCTGCCTGGGCCCAGGCCATGATGCTGTTGTCGTAGGCACCATCTATCAAATTGCGCAAATCCCAAATCGGATCCCGTTCAAAAGCTTCAAATTCACTGCGTGGCAAAAGCCTGAGGAAAGGCGTAGAACCAGACGCCAACACTTCTTCTACTGCTTGCATGGGGAAGACCAGGCTGTCCAGCCAGTTGTTCGAAAAATAAGCCCAAGCTATTTTTTTTCCCACCAAATTTTCAAATGCACTGATTCGCTCTGCCGTAACGGTATCTTCCGTTCCTCCAAAACCGGGAAAAGCTCCGAAATAGATTTTCCCGGGTACGGGAATCAGTTTTCCATTTTCAAAAGTGCAAGAAGAGATAAAGCGTTCATCAGCTATAAGGGCTTTAAACGTTTTAAGGCTCCGCTTGGAGGAGTTGATCGTCAAATAAGTTTGGTCGAAATCCTCATGCCAAGGAGCCAGACCATAGATGTCCTGATAATTTTCCAATTCAGCAAAGTAGGCTTTTAACCAAGCTGATTTGGAATGTAAGAGGTCGTAGTTTTTCTTGCAGGAAGCAGAAACCAAAGCAAGCAGCACAAAAAAAGAAGAGATTCTGTTCATAGTAAAAAAAAATTAAAACGGCGTGTTGGCTGCTGCAAATTCACTGCAAGCAATCCCAAAAACGGAAGGACATAAGAAGCCCCTCATGAACAGTCTATTGATTTGATGGCGAGTTCGTTTATTCCTCTCTTTTCAACATGTCTAACAAGGCATCCAGCTCTTCAAAAGATTTCACACCGGGGCTTTCTTCCTCGCTTCCGCGAAATTGCAGGCCGGCCAGGTTCCAGTGATTTAAGACTTCTTCGAGCAGTTTCGTTGTCCAGTCCAATTCGAGGATAACAGGCAGGTTTTGGAGGGCTTCGGCCAGGCTAGAAAGAACGACATCTTCCTTAGGGCCGGAATAGCGCACGACCAGATATTTGGCGAAAGCCGAATACGCCTCCAACTGCTCCCGAAAAGTTTCTGCATTGAAGGTTTGCAGTTCAAAAAAGGGCCACCAAGCCACATTCGGTGGCAATGAAGGAGGCTCGAATGCTTCCTTGCTTACCGGCCATTGGAGGTTGTACAAGCCACTGGCCAAAACAACCTGTTCGGCCTGCTCAGCCGTAAGCGGCTGGGGTAGTTCAAGCACGGCTTCAGGCCCTTCTATCCAAGACATCATTTCGCGCAAGCGTGCATAAACAGAAGACGACTGCTCGTCCTGTGGGAGAGGTGCACTAAAGCCCAGCCAACGCGCCTGTTCAGCGGCAAAATAGCGAGCATCTGTCAGATGCTCCACGGCAGAGGCTTTGTAGGGGTAAGTCTTCATCAAAGGCTGAATTTGTCCCAAAGATAAGGCCGTATGACCACTGCACGTGAACATTTTCTTACTTTTGCTGATGATGGGAGCAGCATATACACGGTTTAGCCTGCTTGGACTGTGGGTCTTTCTGTTTCAGAGCTTTGCTCTCAATGCACAAAGCTCGAACAACCCCTTTGACCTGGCTGTAAAAAACTCCAATCCCTCTTCGGAATACATCCAATCGGACAACCCCTTTGATTTGATCGCCAGTGCACCGCGCCCTTTGGCGCCGAGCCTTCTACCCCGTAAAGATCAAGACCTCAAGAAAGCTCTGCACTTCCAAGACCAGCCGGTATCCGGGTTTTCGGAAACAACGATTTATCGCTTTAAAGTTTTCATTTCCCTGCTGTTGGTCATAGCCTTGGGCAGTTTGGTTTCCGTTTTTCGCCATGAGCTAAAACACCTGTATGAAGCTTTTGTCAATGAAAACATGCTCAGCCTGCTGTTGCGCAATCAAACTAAAGGAATTCAGCGCTCTTACTGGTTTTTTTACCTGCTTTTTTTCTTCTCTGCCGGCTTTGCCTTGTACCTCATCAGTGATCGACTACAACTGCACCTCCCTCTGTCTCCTTTGACTCAGTGGCTCTTTTATTCCTTTGCGATTTTCGGCATTTTTGCGGTTAAACACCTACTGCTGAGTTTAATCGGGTTGATTTTTCCCCTGTCTAAGCCTTTGGTCCTCTACAGTTTCACCATTATGGTGTTCAATTGTCTATTGGGCCTGTATCTGGTAGCGATAGATGTTTTCATGGCCTTGGGCCCGAACTTTTTACAAAACCTGGCTTTTGCCCTTTTGTGGGGAGGCGTGGGACTATTCTATCTGTACCGCATTTTGCGCACGGCCTTCATTGCTCTGCCCTATGCCATAAACTACCCAATGCACTTTTTGTTGTATCTTTGCGCCGTTGAAATAGCGCCTTTACTCATTCTTTGGCGCTTTGTAATGAGCTGGCAAAGTTAACCGCCCTGCTCTCAAGAATTAAGGCAACATATGGGTGCAGAAGCAACAGTCGCAGCAAAAGAAACCTACAAACCGGTCAAGACCATTTTGGTCTCTCAACCCAAACCAGAGCGCTCTCCCTACTACACCTTGGAGGAGAAATACCGTCTGAAAATTGACTGGCGGCCTTTCATTCAAGTAGAACCGGTAAGTGTGAAAGAATTTCGCAAGTACCGAATTCAGCCGAATGACTATACGGCCATCATTTTTACGAGCAAAAACTCCATCGACCACTTCTTTCGCATTTGCAAAGAAATGCGCATCGAAATGCCCCAGACGACGCGCTACTTCTGCATGACCGAATCCATTGCCAACTATTTGCAAAACTTCATCCTCTACCGCAAACGCAAGGTCTTTGTGGGTAAACGCACCATAGACGACCTCAAGCCCATGATGATGAAGCATCGCAACAAAGAAAAATTCCTGCTCCCCTGCTCCAACATGGGGAGTATCGAAGTTGCCAACCTGTTGGAAGAAAAAAAATTCGACTGGCAACACGCCATGATGTACCGCACCGTCAGCAGCGACCTGAGTGACCTCAGCGATGTAACCTATGACATCTTGGTGTTCTTCAGCCCGCTGGGCATCAAATCTCTTTTTGAAAATTTTCCGGACTTTAAACAAAACGAAACTCGTCTTGCCGTGTTTGGTAATAAGACGCGTCAAGCGGCCGAAGAACGGGGTTTGTTCATCAACATTCAAGCCCCCACGCCCGAAACACCTTCCATGAGCATGGCTTTGGAAGAGTACATCAAAAAAGCAAACAAAAAGAAATAATGGCAAAGAAGAGTTTCTCCGAAATCATCAAGTCCGAAACACCCGTCTTAGTCGATTTTTACGCCGATTGGTGCGGCCCCTGCCACGCCATCGCCCCCATCCTCAAGGATGTAAAGCGCGAGCTGGGCGACAAGGTCAAAGTCGTCAAAATAGACGTAGATAAAAACAATCAACTGGCTTCCAAACTACAAGTACGCAGCATACCTACCATCATGCTTTTCCAAAACGGCGAGCTGAAGTGGCGTGCTATGGGTGTACAGCCCAAAGAAGTGCTCAAACAACAAGTGGAAGCCCTGCTCTGATGAAATCCGCCCTCCTTCGCCCTTGGGCACGGCAAACAACCCGCAGCCTGGAAAAACAGGCGCTCAACGCGTGTAGAGACCAGCACCATATTTGGCGAAAGCTCATCAAAAAAGCCCGCCATACGGCCTTGGGCCGCGAATATGGTTTTGCAGAAATGCGCTCCTACGAACAATACTGTCAGCGGGTGCCGGTCATGGATTACGAAGCCCTGAGGCCGTACATCGAACGCATCATAGCTGGCGAAAAAGATGTGCTCTGGCCCGGAAAGCCTCGCTACTTCGCCAAAACCTCCGGAACGACTTCAGGCGTCAAGTACATCCCCATCACCAAAGATAGCCTGCCCAACCACTTCGGTACGGCGCGAAAGGCCCTATTCAACTACTTCGCCCGAACAGGCAAAGGCGATTTCCTCGACGGCAAGGTAATTTTCCTTTCGGGCTCTCCCAAACTGGAAAAAAAAGGCGGCATCCCCACAGGCCGCCTCTCGGGCATCGCCAACCACCTGGTACCGGCCTGGTTGCGCAACAATCAACTCCCCTCCTACCAAACCAATTGCATAGAAGACTGGGAAGACAAAGTCGATGCCATCGTGCGTGAAACCCTGGGACAAGACCTGCGCCTCATCAGCGGCATCCCTCCCTGGGTACAGATGTATTACGAACGCCTCCTGGAGTATAGCGGCAAAAAAAACATCCTGGAAATTTTTCCCCGCTTCCACATCTTCGTACACGGAGGCGTAAATTACGAACCATACCGAGCTGTACTGGAAGAACTGGTAGGAGCGCCTGTTGACACCTTAGAAACCTATCCTGCTTCCGAGGGCTTCATAGCCTTTCAGGATATTCCGGGAGAAGAAGGGCTACTGCTCAACACCCACTCCGGAATTTTCTTTGACTTTATCCCTCTCGAAAAAATACAAGGTCTGTCAAGCCATCAGGGGCTTTACTTCGACCTTCCCCGCCTGCCTCTCGAAGGCGTAGAAACCAACAAAGATTACGCCATTATTTTGAGCAGCAACGCCGGCCTGTGGAGCTATCTCTTGGGCGATACCGTGCGCCTTCTCTCCGTAAAACCCTATCGCCTGATAGTCAGCGGGCGCATCAAACACTTCATCTCTGCCTTCGGCGAACACGTCATTGGAAAAGAAGTGGAACAAGCGCTGGAATTTGCCCTGGAAAAGGTTCCTGCTCAAGTCGTCGAATTTACCGTAGCACCTCAAATTCACCCTCCGGAAGGCGGCCTCCCCTACCACGAATGGTTCATCGCCTTCGAACAAAAACCCCGTGACCTTTCAGCTTTCGCCAAATACCTGGACGAGGAAATGCAACGACAAAACATCTACTATCGAGACTTGGTGCAAGGTGGCATTTTGCAAAACCTCAAAATCAAAGCATTGCCCAAAGATGCTTTCCGCCTCTACATGCAAAAGCTGGGAAAACTCGGGGGGCAAAACAAAGTGCCGCGCTTAGCTAACGACAGGAAAATTGCAGAACAACTGTCCTGAGGTTTGACGCACAACACGGCCTCAAGCTATGGGGGAATATGCCCAAAGTGAAGCCCCTACCAACCTCCTCTTGACACACCCTCAGTTTGACGGCTTCTCCCACAAGCTCAACGCCAAGGAAAAAATGCCGGGCAAGGTATCTCGGCGGCTATACTGCTCAATAAGCAAGTGGTAAGTTCCGGGCTCAGCAAAACGAATGCCCGCTTGCAAGGGAATGCTCAAAGAACAGCGCTTGCTATTGCACCGCCCAAACCACAGACCTGATTTGGCAGCCAATTCCAGCGAGACTGCCTGTTTGAGCTCCTTGCCCCCCGGGTACCGGGTATGAATTTGCACGTAAAAATTGCTGTAAGGGAAATCCGGGCTGTGCTCCAAATCGAGCATCAAATCGTACCTCTTGGTCGTATCCTTCACCGCAAAGGAAAAGTCGAGGCTGTCGGCATAAGTCCAGCCATATTCGGGCAAACGATGCAGCTCGGCGTAATAAGGACTTTCCCCGCAAGCCATCAAGCCAAAGACCACTGCTGCTGCGAAGTACAAAGATTGGAGAGACATGCCGCCGGTTTTTTTGATGCCTTTCGGCAAATGATTAATCGCTAAACATCTCTTTCATGCGCTTAAAGAAACTGCCTTCGGATTTGCCCGGATTGGGCTTGAAATCCGACATGTCCCGCATCTTTTCGAGCAAAGCGCGCTCTTCCGGCGTGAGCTTTTTGGGCGTCCACACACTGACGTGAACGAGTTGGTCGCCCCTTGAACCATAGCGTTCCAAAGAAGGCAGACCCTTGCCTTTCAAGCGGAAGATTTTCCCGCTTTGCGTGCCGGCCGGAATCTTAATCTTGACTTTTCCCGTCAAGGTGGGAACTTCAACCGAAGTTCCCAAGGCTGCATCTGCGAAATTGAGCAAGAGCTCGTACACCACATTTTGCCCGTCTCTGTGCAAAAAGGGATGCGGCTTTTCTTCAATGGTAATGAGCAAATCGCCCGAACGCCCTCCTTGTTTACCGACATTACCTGTGCCCGACATAGACAGCTGAATGCCATCTGTTACACCTGCCGGAATGTCTATCGTAACGGTTTCCTCTCCATAAACACGTCCTTCTCCGCTACAAGTCCTGCATTTTTGACTGATGACCTGGCCTCTGCCACCACAGGTAGGACAGGCTGTGGTCGTTTGCATTTGCCCCAGAAAGGTATTCCGAATCTGCCGTACATAGCCGGTTCCCCGACAAGTAGAGCAGGTGTTGATGGCGCCGGAATCTTTGGCCCCCGAGCCGCCGCAAGCATCACAACGCAAGTACTTTTTGATCTTGATTTTTTTGGTAACGCCCTCGGCCATTTCCTCCAGGGTCAAAGGTATTTTGATCTTCAAATTGCCTCCACGCTGCCCACGTTGCGAAGCCGAAGAACGGCGCCCTCCACCGAAAAACGACTCAAAAGCCGATCCCCCACCAAAGACATCGCTAAAATGCTCAAAGATATCTTCCATGCTCATCCCTCCACCGGACCAAGCACCTCCATCTCCCACACCGGCATGGCCAAAACGGTCGTAACGGGCTCGTTTATCCGGATCACTAAGCACCTCATAGGCTTCGGCAGCTTCTTTGAACTTTTCTTCTGCTGCCTTATCGCCCGGATTGCGATCGGGATGATACTTCATAGCTACCTTGCGGTAAGCCTTCTTGATTTCTATTTCCGTAGCGGTTTTGGACACGCCCAGAATCTCGTAGTAATCGCGCTTTGTTGCCATAAGTCTAACTCAATTACAAAATCGCTTGAACAAGCCCACTCGCCCAAGCGCCTCCGAGGCACCTACTTTGCACCCCACTGCAAATAAGGATAGAGACGTACCCACGTACGTCCCTAAGATCTCCGGAATGGAGGCACACAAAACGCGCCTCTCCACTTTTATTTGCCCACAACCACTTTGGCGTGGCGGATAATTTGATCCTTCAACTTATAGCCCTTCTCCGCCGTATCCAGAATCTTGCCTTTCATCTCCTCCGAAGGCGCCGGCAATTCAGCTATGGCTTCATGCTCATCCGGGTTAAAATCTTGACCCGTAGTCTCCATAGCCTCCAAACCAAGCTGCTTCAAAGTGCGATTCAGCTTCTGATATACCAGCTTCACACCCTCGCTAAAAGGTTCTTTGCTACCTTCTTCTTCCGACACAGCCTTAGCCCTGTCAAAATCATCCAGCACGGGTAAAAGCGCCGAGAGGGTATCTTTCGCCGCTGTTTCCAGCAACTCCATCTTCTCTCGCATCACCCGTTTTTTGTAATTGTCAAATTCTGCAAAAAGACGCAAATACTTGTCCTTCAACTCCTCCAATTCCTGACGGAGTTCTTCGTTTTCCTTTTTGAGTTTAGTCACTTTGTCGCTTTTAGAAGAGCGTTTTTGCTGCTCTTTTTCCTTCTTTTCTTCTTGAACCACAGATTCCTTTACCTCTTCTCTATCTTGATTTCCTTCTTGATCAGTAGGGTACATGATCTTCTTTTTTAATTTTGTAGTTCAATCCTTACTGAAACGCTTTCCGGCACATCAAGTTCTTCTGCCCGACTTTCCTCTTCATATCATTCGAACAACTGCTGCACCACTCGAAAGCAACGCCCTGAATTTTCAGGTAACAACCCCTTCACTCATCTCTCCTTATTGCCTCCGCAAGATACTTGCCAAACGCCCACAATAAGACATTTTGTCAGGCCCCCTTATTGCAAAGCCTCTCCCAACAGACGCTCTACCTCCCCAACAGAGGGATTAACTGCCAAAATTTTACCTCCGGGAGCGAGCAGGTATTTTGAGGGCACGCTCTTCACCAAATACAAATCACTGATGGCCTGCACCGGAGACAAATTCAGGCCTATGCCATCGGCTAGCTGAAAAGGCCAAGGCAAGGCATCTTTCCGAATAGCCGCCTTCCACGCCTCAGGATTTTTTTCAATAGCAATCCCCACTACGGTAAACTTCCCCGTCTTGGCCCAACGCTCGTAAACGGGAACCCACTTGGGGTTTTCCTTTCGGCAAACAGAACACCAGCTTCCCCAAAAGTATAAAAGTACGTACCTCTGGCTCGTCAAGTCCGACAAATGCAAGGTATCGCCCACCAAGCTTATCGCACTGAAATCAGGAGCTTGTGCACCGCGCACCAAACCGGGCTTCAAATATTGATAACGCAAATACACAAAACCCAAAAGCAAAACCAGGGGTAATACCCAAGACAGCCAGCCTTTCCAGCTCTTTTTCATGAAAATCAGCTTTCTACTTAACCTCTAATGCAGAAGGGCAAAGGCAAACCGGCGGAAAACGACCTGAGACAAAAAAGGGCTGGACAGGCTATCTATCCGACCCTTTCTGCATACTTTCCGGGGGAATGCTGAGGTCGGGAGCGGATTCGAACCGCCGTACGAGGTTTTGCAGACCTCTGCCTAACCGCTCGGCCACCCGACCTTAACTTTAGCGGGGCAAAGATAGACATTTTTTTTTAAACCACTAAAAACAAGTTCTCATCCAGCCAACAGAACACTACTATACCCAAACCGAAATGGTTTGGGGTATTTACGACTCGCAAACGGGCGAAAAATAGGGTCTTTGGGAGGCTGACGCCTCCCAAACCACTTCGCCATGAGTATATCAGGGCAAACAGCTCAAAATGGCACCAAGTAAGGTTTTACATAGAAAAAAATGTATCTTTACTTTTGAACCCACCATACCTGCCTAACCGGAATAGACCAAGCCATTTCTCGTTAAGTATATCGGGCTTAAAAGCCCCTATGGCACCACCAAACATTGCTCTATACCACAAAAGTATCCCCCATGAAACCCCTTGCTTTTGTCCTTTTTTCCATGCTTTTGTCCTCCCTGCTTCACGCCCAGCTGACTTTGGAAGACAGCATTTTTTTCCAAAACATGTATCGCAGTTATGTGTTGCACCTCCCTCCCGCTTACGACGGCAACACGGCCCTTCCCCTGGTCATGGGATTGCATGGCGGAGGCCCGGGAGATGGCTTGGATCTCATGGAAAAAACCCAATTCGATGAACTGGGAGACGAAGAAGGCTTCATCACCCTCTACCCCAATGGCGTATTCCACGATTGGGCCGACGGCCGCGGTGTAACGGATTCCGAAATGGCCGGCATAGACGATTTGGGCTTCCTCACTGCACTCATTGATTCTCTACAACAAAATTACCTCATAGATCCTCAACGCATCTACGTATGGGGGCCTTCCAATGGAGGCATGATGACACAGCGCCTGGCCTGCGAAGCCTCTCAGCATTTTGCAGCCTTCGCCTCCATCATTTCCAGCATGCCTGTCCCTTTAGATGCCTCCTGCTCACCCACCGCAAACTCCGTATCCGTACTCCTGATGAACGGCACGGAAGACAATTGGGTGCCCTATGAAGGAGGCCCTTTGGGCCCTCTCACAGACGGTGGTAGCACCATCGGCACCGACAACACCATCAACTTCTGGAGAATGTACAACGGCTGCTCGAGCACTTTCCAACAAACAGATTTTCCCGATCTCGACCCCGACGACAACAGCACCGTTACCCGCTTTCACTATGCCGATTGTAACAGTGGTGCCGAAGTCGTTCTCTATCGCATAGAAGGTGCCGGACACACCATCCCCGGCATGCTTTTCAACACCAATCCCATTTTTTTGTTGGGTTACATCAACTACGACATTACGGCCTCAAACGAAATTTGGGCCTTCTTTTCCAACCATCTGATTACCTCCAACAGAGAAGCCACCTCCACCTCCAAACGAATCAAAGTTTTCCCCAATCCAACCAGTGGCTTGCTCTACCTGGAAACAACCGAAAAAGAATCCCTACCTCCAACGGTAGAACTGTTTAATTCCTCTGCGCAAAAATGGACAATGCCTCTGTTTTCGCCAAATGCAACAGCCGGCACCATCGAGCTATCTCATTTGCCGAAAGGCACATACTATCTCAAGGCAAAAGGCTTTGCCTTAGTGAAAATCATTGTTTTGTAAAGATTCCCAAATCGAAATGGTTTCGGGCATTTACGACTCGCTAACGGGCAAAAGCAAAATAGTTTGGGAGGCTGACGCCGCCCAAACTATTTTGCCACGAGTATAGCTCATCATACCAAAACGCAGCCAACAAAAACATTACTTAACCGCCACCTGATGTACCTGCAGCACCTCCTTACTCGCGCCCGTTTTGGAAACTAAGACCACAACATGACAGTGCTCTACCACCCATGTCTGAGGCAGCGTAAAGGAGTACTGACGGACGATCTCACTACCCGACAACAAAGGCTCCCCAAAAGGCTCCCCATCATAGGGCGTAAGCATGTCGCGCAAAACGTGGCGATGCTCGTAATCCGGCACTGTTCCTGAGGGAGTAACCTGATAGTCCACAATACCATCCTCCGTAATCATCACGCTGAGGTTGAGATCCTCGCCCAAATCTTCCTGAGGAAAAACGGTAATCGTTACACTTAAATTTCTGGAGGACTCTTCATATACCGATTCAATAGCAATCTTAACACTTGCCTCTTCAGCCAACTCTTGGGCAATGTAGCCCGCCCATTTAGCCTGCCCAAGCTGCATGGAAAACTCCCCGGAAAACTTCTTCCGGTTAATGACTGCCGAAGGATAGCCAAAAGGCGCTCCTAAATAATCAATCAATTGATCTCCCTTATCGGTGCGAAAATCGTATTGGCTCTCGGGGAGAGGAGGAGAATATTCTCCCGCATGGATGGAAACGGCAACCAAACGCTCTCCGTAAGTAGCCAACAAATCTTGAATTTGCGCACTACCTGCCGGGCAATTTACACAGCGCACACCGGTAAATTCCTCAATCAACACCTGCTTTTCTTGATCATTTCCCGAATTAGACCCACCGCTACTGGGAATTTCAGGAGGTATTTCCGTGCAGGCTGAAAAGAAAAGTAAAAAAAGAAGAAAAAAGAACGACAGCTGTTTCATCTTTACCAAATTGAAAATTTATATCTGCAAAGGAGACAAGTATTCAAAACCAACATGCTCATTAAAAAGAAGAACTCACACTCAACTTAACACCGCTAAAGGCGGGCTCCACGCGACAAATTCCACCCGAACAAATAATGCCTTCTACCTGCTTCACATAGCTCAGTGAAAAACGAGATGGTCCGTAACTGTAGTACACATCAAAACGGGGATAGTGGATGGAGAGTTTATTTCCCTGTTCATCCACCGGGGAATTGTGCCCTGGCTGAATATTATACATATCGGAAACGGTGAAAGTCCAGTGAGGAGCTATGGCAAACTCCACCAAACCAAACAACCAATCTCCGTAATCGTGCAACTCCCCCTGCTCGTCTTTGCCTACTTTCATGTATTGCCCTTCAAAGCGAATGGATTTTTTGCGTGAAATTTTGTACAAAAAATCGGCATAAGGCGTAACGGCCTCCAGCAAAGGAGCATCCGGCTTAAAGAAGTACACTGCTTGGTTGTAATTCAACCATTGCACTCCACCTATAAGCGTCCACTTTCTCTTTTTCTTTAAAGTCAGCTCCGAATACAGTTCTCGATACAGCAATTGACCTTTTAAATCCGTAATGTTAGAAAAA
>JALSKB010000089.1 GCA_026989035.1 Saprospiraceae bacterium
GCTGACGCCTCCCAAACCTCTTCACCATGAGTAATATGTACCCAAACCAAAATAGTTTGGGATATTCACTGATCTTAAACCGGCGAAAGTTAGGGAGTTTGAGAGGCTGACGCCTCCCAAACCTCTTTGCCATGAGCATATCAAATCAAAACGGATCCGGGTATTCAATTTACAAACCCTTGCCTCCTGAAGAAATTGCCCGAACAAGGCGCAGGCTTCCTGCTTCCTCATTTCCCAATTTTACCTAATTCAACGCCCTCGGAATAAGCCATCATCACGCCGTTTTCGCTGAGTGCTCGTTTGGCGTTTTCCGCAAGAGCGTAATAGACCGGCCAGTAGTCGTCCGGTAAGGCATAGGCTCGCAAGGACAATTCTATGTAGTGGCTGTCAAAAGTGTCAATGCCTACCTCCGGAGCCGGTTCAGCCAAAACGCCATCTGTCTTTTTCATCGCCTCTGTTAAAATAGCCTTGACGCGGGGAAAATCTTCTCCGTAAGGCATGGGAAGTTTCACTTCGACACGCACCGCGCCCCGCGTACTCCAATTGATAACCGTTGCTCCTCCTGCTTCGGAATTGGGCATGATGACAGTGCGTTTATCCGGAGCTTCCAAAATGGTGTTAAAAATCTGAATCTCCCGAACGTGGCCGATGTAATCGCCAATCTCAATCAAATCGCCGATTTTGTAAGGCTTAAAAATCAAAATCATGACGCCGGCAGCAAAATTGCTCAAACTTCCCTGCAAAGCCATGCCCACGGCAAAACCCGCCGCTGCTAATACTGCCACAAAAGAAGCCGTGTTAATACCCATCATCCCTGCCACACTAAACAGCAACAGTACTTTCAACAGGATGGAACTCATGGAAAGCAGAAAGGGATGAATTTCTTTGCTGATTTTACTGCGCTCCATGGCATTAGCCATGGCTTTCATCAATTTTTGAATAGCCCACAGCCCCACCAACAAGACCGCTATAGCGGCCAACAGCTGCATGGCATACGGCAGCAAATCTGCCAGAAGTTGTTGTAGTTTTTCCAAAGTCATAGACAAAAAATTAGCTTAAAAATACAAAGGGGGGGTATGATTCCAGTTGGCAAAATAAAAATGCCAAAACGAATGAACAGTAAAAAGAACGCAAAAAGACTTGGAAACCTCAGTCCTCGCGTTTAAAATCGCGCTTTCCTCCTGTTTTCTCTATCAACTTCAAATCGGTGATAAAAATATCGTGAGAAAGTGCCTTGAGCATGTCGTAAATGGTCAAGGCCGCCACGGAAGCCCCCGTCAAGGCCTCCATCTCAACACCGGTTTTGGCATGCAGACGAGCTGCGCAACGGATGCGAATGCGTCCTCCCTCTTCTGCCGAAATGTCCACCGTGCATTGATCAAGCCCCAAAGGATGACAAAGGGGAATCAGTTCACTCGTTTTCTTTGCCCCCATGATCCCGGCCAAAACAGCTGTTTGAAAAACCGCTCCTTTTTTCGTGTGAATTTCCTCTTCCTCCAGCAGAGCATGTAAGTCAGGCGGCAAAACCACAAAACATTCTGCTATGGCTACCCGCAAAGTAACTTCTTTTTTTCCCACATCTACCATCACGGGCTTTCCCGCATCGTCTAAATGAGAAAGTTGATCATCCATAGGTTCACTGCTTTTTCGAAAAGGCTTTTTCCGGCGACACATAAGGCCAGCAAGGAAAACACTCTCCCTTAAAAAAATCAGTTCGATCTTCCGGCAGCTCCAAAAAAGCTTGAGCATCACAGAGGTTTGCCAAATCACCCGAACCCTTGCCGGCAACGGGATAAGCCAGCACCCGGCCATCCTGCGTATATTCTAATCTCACCTGCAAGAAGTAAGTCAAAGAGGGTGCAAAAGAAAAGTCCTCTGCCAGACAAGCAGATAAAGGGTTTGTTGCCGACAGCCCCAAGCTCTTTCGCAAATAAGGCTTTAGGTAACGACAAGTACACATAAAAGAGGAAACGGGATTACCCGGCAAAGCAAAAACAACGGTATTTCGTTCTTGGCTTTCGCCAAACCAAAAAGGTTTGCCCGGCCTTTGTCTAACTCTGTGAAACAACTTTTCCACACCCAAATCCGCCAAAGCCTCCGGCACAAAGTCCAGCTTACCCTTGGAAACCCCTCCACTGAGTACCAGAACATCGTACTTATCTAAACAAGAGTTCAACACAGAGCTGATTTCCTCCGGCTTGTCAGCCATGTGGTACAAGTCCGCTTCTATGCCTTCTTCGCGCAGCAAGGCCTGAATGGTGTAGGCATTGGACTTTCTGATTTGATGTGGGAGCGGAACGGCATCGACTTCCACCAATTCATCTCCCGTTGTGATGACACAAACCTTCGGCCAAGCAGCAACCGCCAAAAACGACTTGCCCACCGTAGCAGCAACGCCTAATTCAGCCGCGGAAATCCATTTGCCGGAAGGCACAATTAATTCTCCTCTCTTCCTATTCAAACCTTGCAGGTGGGCGTTTTTGCCCTGTTTAAACTCATCCGGAATCACCTCCGCCACACCTTCTCTTATACGCACCTCTTCATAAGGGATAACGGTATCCGTGCCTTTCGGCAAAACTGCACCGGTCATCACTTCCAGGCAATGGCCGGGATTTTGCAAGGTTTTTTGCGGGCTCCCCGCAGCTTGTAAACCTTCTATGGGAAACTGCCTTTGACCGGAAGCAAAAGCGCTATAGGCAATGGCTATACCATCCATGGTAACGCGGGTGTAAGGGGGAAAATCCCGATCTGCTATTAAGGGCTCACGCAGCAACCGCCCGAAAGCTTTTTCAAGAGGCAAATCCTCAACACCCCAGTCCCGTATTTTTGATAAGACGATTTCCGTAGCTTCTTCAATCCCAATCATCGCTCAGTCTTTCTCAACAATGGCATCGTCTATGAGCTCATCTCCATCTCCGTCCAGGTCATCAAAGCCCTTCAAAGGCCCCTCCTTTTTACTTTCCTCCGCCTCCGGTTTTTTGTGAATTTCCGGTTTGGCTTTATCCCGAAAAGCCGAATAATCTCCTTCGGCATATTTCTCAGCTTTGGAGAAAAAGTCATCATCTTCCAAAAGGCTATCGCTGAGCTTGGGCGATTGTTGAGGTGTTTCCTTACTCAGGTTTTCAGCCTCTTTGACGGCATCATCCAGGGTTTCCTTACCGACTTCTGCTGCTGCCTGTTTGGCCAGGTCTTCTTCTTCCGCCGCCGCCTTTTGGGCCTCCTCGTAAAAATCCGACAATTTTTCTTTGGCCTTACCTGCTAAGTCGGAAAAAACCCCTTTGGCTTGTTCTAAAGCTTCACTGCCCTTCTCCAGCACTTTTTCCCCTACTTCTTCGGCCACTTTCTTGGCTTGCTCAACAACAGGCTCTGTTTTCTCCAAAATTTTGCTTCCCACTTCTTCAGCTGTTTCTTTGGCTTTTTCAATAGCTGGCGCCGCTTTTTCTATCACTTTGCTGCCCACTTCTTCAGCCACTTCTTTCGCCTTCTCTACCATGGGAGCAGCGGTTTCCGTTACCTTTTTACCCAGTTCTTCCAAACCGGACAAGGCATCGTCTTCTGTTTGGGATTCTGCGGCGACTACAGGCTCTTCAGGCGTTTTCGGCGTTTCAGCCTGCGTTTTATCAGGGCTTTCGCCAAATACTTTGTCTTTGAGTTCTTCACCGATTTCCTTGGCCTTTTCCATCGCAGGTTCTGCTTTTTCCAGAATTTTGCTGCCCACTTCTTCAGCCGTTTCCTTGGCTTTCGCCAAAGCTTCACCTCCCTTTTCTGCAATTTGTTCACTCAAATCACCGGCTTTTTCCTTGAATTTTTCTGCCAAATCCGAGGCTTTCTCTTTACCGGTTTCCATGGCCTTGCTTGCTGCCGATTTGGTTACAGCCTTTTTTACCCAGAAAAGCTTTTTGAGGTCATTGATAAATCCCATGACAGTGATGTTTGATTCAAGGGATAAAAGTACGAAAAAAAATGAAATCGACTATGGATACTGTGGTTCCCCAAGCAGGGTTGAGACCTTGAAGACAAAAACAAAAAACCACGACTACTCGTTTTCTTTTTATGCAAAGGCCTATCCTGCATCACTTTTTGGCCAATATCCTGGCCATGCTCATGCTCGTTTCCCCTTTAGAAAGCAGCTTGAGAATCCACTTCTGTAACGGCCATTTCCAAACCCTAAGCATACTGCATGCTCCGGATCCTTGCTGTCTGATACAAAATCAGGCAAATTGCCGACATACAACAAACTACTGCAAAGAAAAATGCAAAAAAGACTACCTGAGCGATAAAAAGGAATGCTGTAAAGATTATGCCTTCTCCAACGCCTTTGTCTGTGAAAATTCTATCCCGACCTTCTCGAAGAAAAAAGCGCTTGCTCCTCCCTTCTTCTCTTCCGTCATAAACTTCCTCAACAGCAAAAACGCTTCCCCCTCTTCGCAAAGTCACTCAACCAGATATCGCCTAAACCTTCCTCCTCCACTCAAAAAGGCCCGTAGCATCTTATACCAGGTTTTTCTTTTTTAGCCCCCCTTGCTCTCCGTTTCATGCCCGAACTACTTTAATTCGGGTATCCCGAACCATTTTGTCACGAGTATATTTGAAGCTACTCCGAATTGAAGTGGTTTTCTATACTCATGACGAAATGGTTTGGGAGGCTAACGCGCCTCCCAAACTCCTTATTCTCCATTCGTTAACGAGTGGGGAATATCCCAAGCCACTTCGGTTTTGGGTATAGTATGCTATTACGAGCAAATTGAGCACATCAAGTGGCTCCAAGGAGCTTGCTTTAACAAATCATGTTTTTCCAAGCAAAAAAACTTTCACGCATGAGATACAGCATTCTCTTCACGCTAATCCTCGCACTCTTTTCCTTCAACGCTTATGCCCATGGAAAAGAAGAGCACAAAAAGGAACAAAAGGAACAAACCGCAGAAGACAGCTCACACCATCATCAGGCCACCACAAGCGATTGGGTGCAAAACCCGACAGGAGAAGACCATCAAACCGGTAGCGCTTTCCCGGGTAGCCGGTTGATGCACCCCAAAGCATCAGATTTTCCCAGCTTGCATCCCCTCATCGTACATTTTCCCATCGTACTTTTAATTCTGGCCTTTCTACTGCAAATTGCGGCCTTATTCTGGTGGAAAAAAGAGCTCAGTCTAATAAGCGGAGTTCTCTTGCTGCTGGGCTTTATAACCGCCTATCTGGCTTCCGGCAGCCTGCATCCCCACACGGAAGGCCTGAATGAAACGGCCTCGGGCATTTTAGCCCTACACGACCAATATGCGGAATACACCGTATGGCTAAGCGGTATAGCCTTTCTGCTCAAAGTACTCAGCCACTTCCTCCTCCGCCAAAAAATTTGGATGGAAATCCTGGTAGCTGTCCTCTTGGCCGCCACGGCCTATTCCGTCAGTCAGGCCGGACACTACGGGGCTGCTTTGGTCCACCTCCAAGGCGTAGGCCCTCAAGGCGAACATCTCGAAATGGAAGCCCACGAACACGAATAAGGACCTCGGCAGAGGTGCAGTTGCGCGCCTCTGCCGACAAAAAGCTCCAATGGAAAATGCCAAAAAACTTCAGAACTTAAAGCCGCAACCGCCCCAAACAAGTGATTCACTGTTTCTCCAGCTGGTCGAAACCGTAAAGCAAATCCTTCAACCTTGACCCCTTAACTTCCACCATTTCATAAGCTTTGTCAAAGCGTTCAACAGCTTCGTCAATGTCCTTTTGCAAGCGCAACAATTGCCCCGGTATCTGCGAACTGCAACTCTCCACTTCTGTCAAATGCCTAAGAATGAGCTGACTCTCCCGATACATGTGACGGCCGGAAGTCAGCACCTCATCGTAAAAATCGAGATAGTCCAAAAGGCGATCAACGGAAAACTCCATATTGATCAGATCCGTATAAACCCGCTCTTTCAAAGCCGGATCAGAAGTGTTCTCTCCCTCTTTAATTTGACGGCTCAAGCTCTTGATCAAATCATCAAGCGCATCCCAATCGTCTTCCGTACGGCAATCCTGTAGCGATTTGTGATAACCCACTACGCGAGTGTAATCGGAAAACAAACGCTCACAGCGCTGCCTTAATTCAGTGGTACGAAGATACAACAAGTGATTCTCGTAATAAATGGATTTGAGATCCATCTGCATCTCAATCAACAAGCGAAGCAAGCAACCCATTCTATCCAGTTCTTTCTGGCGTAGCTCCGGATCGCTTTTACCCGACATAGCCGCCAACATAAAATAAAGAGAAGCACCTTCCGGACTCTCCATCAACACCCCGGGCAAATCCGGTACATGCCTGCCTTTTCCTGAAGTCAACACCGCCAAACTTTCTCTGAAAGCCGGAAAATTCATCGGATTAGACAATTCTTCCACGCGTTCATTCAAGCGCAAAGCCGAAAAGTGATATTCCAAAGCTAAAGACTTTTCGTACAAAAGCCGAATCAACTCTATACCTTTGCGATAACGACGCACAGACAGGCTCGAACCATCAGTTTGCCCTTCATTCAAAGACGAGGTCAAAAAGAACCGCTCAATTTCGGGACCTCTTCGGCTTGCTCCCAAGACGAAACCATCGGGCTTAGATAAGGTTTGTCTCGAACCTAAGACAGGCAAGCCAAACGGCTTAGGTTCCATCAAAGCTCTCCCGCTCAAAAACAGCTCCTGCTCTTTTTTGCCGAAAGGCAAAACTTCTGACGCCCTTCTTTGAAAAAGTGCCAACAAAACAGCTATTGAAGCAAGCAAAACAATACACATGTAAAAAGGGGTAAAAACCAGTTCACAATGCCCTTTCCGCTTGTCAAACGGCAAAAAAATATTTGTTCTCATGTCCTCACCATTGAAGGATATAACGGCTTTCCGTTTCAACGAGGTAATAACGGCCCGGAGGCAAGACAATTCCCTGAGGATAACTGTTTAGACTTTCCGGCAAGACAAGCTCAACAGGCAGGCTATCCGGCTGAAAGAACACCGGCAAATTCAAGGGAGACAAACCATCTTTGTAAGTAAGCTGCATATTGTCCTTTAGAATGTCCAGCTCGAAATGACCACTTCGGGTGAGATAGAGCCGACCTTCAGCCTCAGCCCAGGGAGGCATGAACAAAGATTTTTCGGCTATCTGTTGAATGCGACAAAGGGCTCCTCTTCCTTGGCAATTTTTGGCAGGATGGCCAAAATCGATACCCATGCGTATAGGTTGTTGCCGCAGAGAAGAGCGATGAAAAGAAGGCGTTTTCGGCCGCTGGGCAAAGAGTAAAGCCAAAGCCGCACAAGAAAAAACAAAAAAAACGGAGACAAAAGTTTTCATAGCGCTACTTTTAAAAAAAGGGAAATCAATCGCCGACAAAGCTTCAATTGGTCATGCCATACAACAAATCCTTGAGCCTGGACCCCTGTATCTCCGGCAAATTGTAAGTGTTTTGAAACTTGTCAATGGTTTCGCGGATATCATCGTGCAAATCTTCATACTGCTTAGGCAAATCGTCGCTGCAACGTTCCTCGTTTTCATAATTTGAAACGATGTTGTCAAACTTTCGGTAATACTGAGCACCTTGCCGAATAAAATCGCTATAAGCCGCAATAAAATCTGCTACGCGCTGGGTAGCAAACTCCAGATTGACAAGTGTACGGCGGAAGTGAGGCTCCATCCCGTAATTGAAATCGGCATTTTGTACGAGCTGCTCCTGTAGAGCAGCGATAAAATCATCCAGCTTAATGTAAAGCGCCTCCCAGTCGTCATTTTGACGACAGCTTTCCAAAGAAACAAAATAACCCACCACCTTGGCGTAATCTTCAAACAGGCGCTCACAATCGCGCTTGAGTTGTCTGTTGGCATCTTGCAAGAACTCTGTTTCATGGCGAATGACGTTCAAATCGGCATTCATGCTCACGGTAAAATCCAGAATACAGGCAATGCGCTGCAAATCCTGACTTCGGTCTTTGGGCTCGGCCTCCCCCAACATAGCAGATACAATGGAAAAAGTGGCAGACAGATAGGGGTTGCTTTCCAACACGGGGGGAAGTTGGAGCAGATTTTTCTTCTTTAGGCGCTGCTCCAACAAGCTACGCACTTCGAGAAACTCGGGGTAACTGTTCGGATTAGACAGCATGCTGATGTTCTGATAAATTTTCATACCGGAAAAATGGTGATCCAAAGCAAGAATTTTTTCATACAGCAACTTGATCAAATCAATGCCCTTGCGATAGCGAATCTTCAGCAAGTCCAGTTCCTGGGTGCTCATGGCCACAGACAATTGCTTCTGCAATGCAATGCGTTTCTCCAGCAAATGCAGACGATGCTCTGATTCTCCAGCTTTTGACAAATCACTGTCAATACGCCACAACTCATAAGTCAAGCGACTGATTTTTCGCTGGTACTCCTCTCGCATTTTGCGATACTGCTGTTCAGAGTCTTCCAGCCAAGCATTGATCTGCAAAGTATCGGGCAGACCTGAAAAGGCCTTCACGGAAAAAGGCAGGCAGCTCAAAAGAAAGGAAAAGAACAAAGGGTAAAAAGTAGTTTTCATAGCTTTGATTTTTTTGCAAAGATCGCAGCTATAAAAACAAAGGCGCAAGGACAAAAAACGTCTGCTTTACACACCCATATTCAACCCAAAAGAGAAAAAAAAATCGGAAAAAGCGCTGAAATAAGGCCTCCTCAATCCGCTAAGAGAGGACAATTTCGGGCGGCTCTATACCTTATATACTCATGACGAAATGGTTTGGGAGGCGTCAATCTTCCAAACTCCCTACCTTCCGCTCGTTTGCGAGTTGTAAATATCCCAAACCATTTCGGTTTGGGTATAACAAGATAACCGACCGGCCTTTGGTCAAAAAAGTTTGGGCGCCCCACAAACATGTGGCGCGCCCTCCCTTGATTAAACCCCAACTGCAAAACATACCTTCAGAACGAAGGTCGTTTTCTTTGATGATACAAAGATAAGGCCACCCGGAGAAAGGGGTTTGTGATAAGAATCACAAACCCCTAAAAAATTACATCACAATGAAAAAGTCAAAAAAATATCCACCTCACTCACTGTCTCTACGGCCGAAGCAAAACCTAAAGCTCTTTTCTGTTGGGTTCTACCCAAACCCTTCGGTCACGGACATGCTACATTTATACCCAATAGCAAGTGGTTTGGGTATAGTTTGTAAACCACTTTATGACAGATATGATGGATTGACTTACCTGCTTTTTGCTCCCAGGTAAATAAATTCATTGCCCGGTGGTTGATTCTCTGCGGAAATCACAAGAATGAACCCATTGGCCTGTTCATCCAACAACAAGGAAAACCTCCAATCCGAATCATCTGTCCGAAAACCTCCTTGCCCCTCCTGATCCTTCGGAAGTTCCTTAGTAGCCTCTTTACTCACTTCATAAACGGCATTCGGAAAATAGTTTTCATGAGTAGGGCTATAAATTCGGTAGCTTGTTTTACCCTCTTTTTCAAGCACCACCGTACAAACTTCACTCCCGACAAGAAGAACCGAATCTTCCATCACAGACAATATACCTTCATATTCCCCAATGTACTGATCTTGCACATGCCAAGCCTTACGACAGGAAGAAATGGTTAGCAAAGAAAAATTCCCAAAAACAGAAAAGAAGAAAAGATTCTCATGACAAAAAGTTTAAATAAAAATTGATTCTGCATTGTTTTTTTTTGCAACTCCACAAACTACCTCCCCACAAAAACCTTCTTCGTCAACAAGCCCTCCTCTCCGCGCAAAGTCAGGGCATAAAGCCCGGGCGATAAAGCCGATGGCACCGACAAATGAACGCTTTCCCTTCCGCCTTCCGGCAAATCTCCCCGCGCCAAAACCCGACCTTGAAAATCGCAAAGCTCATAGCTGCCAAAAAGCGGCAAATCCCTGCTCACTATTTTGATCCCTCCTCCCGTCCACCAGGCACTCAGCGGCGCAAACGAAAATTCCTCCACACCACTCACCGGCACCGGCACAAAGCGATAGACCGTGCCCTCCGGTGGCGTGCCAAACAAACCGGTATAATCTACAGAACCGGAATCTGCCTGCGTATAACCCATGGGATTTAAAACATCTCCGCCTATCACATAAAGCGCAGGGTAATCCTCTCCATTGGGTACGGTCGCATCCATGAAACCTAGGATAGGTCCCGTAGCTTCGTCACTTTCATAGGTCTCGGGTAAAATAAAACAGGGACCATATTGAACTTCTATGCTGTTATCCGCTTCGTACAAGCGTATCTGCATATTTACATATTCCGAAGAATCTCCAATAAAAATACCCGCATTATCCAGCTCCAGAATCAAAACCCGCTCTCCCACATCACCCTGAACCTGCATCAGCATATGCGTCAAGGGCAAAGTTTCCAAATTGATGCCTCTATCTATAAAAGACAAGTTGGAAGGAACAAAGTACTTTTCCTGGGGTTGTACAAAAATCAAATACCCTTCCCAAAATTCAAATTCATCCACCACTTCATCCATCACCTCAAAGGAAAAACCGATATCCAAAAACCAGTTATCCGCTGGATCCCAATACTCCCACCACTCGTAATCTCCCAGGGTATCCTGGGTGATTTGCACATAAGGCGCCACAAAGGTTTCGTGCGTGTACGCCCAATTCACATCCTGAGCAGAAAGCCCGATAGGAGAAAACAAGAAAAATGATAAAAGCAAAGCAGTTGTAAAGCACTTCATAAGAGCAAATTTTAAGTGGTAAAAGCTGCAAGGACAGGTCAAAAGCCCTATCCTTGCAGTTCGCTTGTCAATCACAAGTCATCGGCGTGGTTTTGTCGAGAATCAGGTTGTCGTCAACCAGATAGCGCACTTTCCAGGGAGCCGTCTCCGCAATTTTGGCCTGCGTAAACCACAGCGTCTTGTTCATCACAATCTTCCACTTGTTGTACACCACCTTGTAGTCCGAGATGTCATAGGGCATCTGACACTTACAGCCTTCCGCCGATTTGGTAAAATCGTCTCCGTCTCTGTCGAGGGCCAGTTTGGCTTTTTTATGAGACCAATCACCAAAAATGCCCCCCTTCTTGTAGTTTTTCATCTTGGTGTATATCTTGGTGAAAAGCCCTACCACATAGTATTGCCCTTGCTTGTAAACAATCTTCCTGTTTCCTGCTTGGTAATATTTTACACTATGGACTTTTGCATTGTTTGCACAACAGGCATAAGAATTGACATTCACCCAGCGCGTAAAACTTTTTGTTCCACAGCTATCGGAGTACACAACTGTCAATTTGGGTAAGTAAGTTTTGTCGCAGGTATAAGTATGGCAAGGATTCTGTGCAGTGGAGGTAGCTCCGTCACCGAAGTCCCAGTGATAACTAACAACAGGATGATTGAACAGAGGTGTAAATTGAAAACAAATCTCACCCGGATTCCCCGTTTCAGAGGCCTTAAAAAGCGGTGCGCATTTCAGATACTGCCAAGTCCATTTCCCAACACTGATTAGAAGGCGAATCAATCCGCCCTTACCGTCTCGCTGCGTCGTTCCCCCCAGCGTAACGACGAGGCGTACTTGGTATCGTTTAGCTTCAGAGCTGAAAGTATGCACCGGACTTTCCTCCGTTGAAGTCGTTCCATCTCCAAAATTCCAGAAAAAGCGAGAACCTCTCGGCAAGGGATCTCCCGTATATAAAAACTGCACGGTATTCTCATCCAAGTAGTTGAAATCAAAATCCGCTTCTATGGGGAGGTTATCATGCACCTCTACATTGTCAAATTTCCCCGGATTTTCTCCTCTTTGCAAAGCTCTTAAAGTGCGAAGATTGCCATCCGTAATAAGCAGATAGGACTCCACTGTTTTCATCAAATAAATCACATTTCCCACCTGCATTTCACCTTTTTCGTTGAGGAAGGCTGCCAGGATTTCATCCGGCACGGGGTTGGAGATGAGTTGTTCGGGAGCCAGGCCTTTGCTGAGGTCTTCGCATTCTCTAACCAGGTACATGCGGCGCAGGGAGCTGATACCCATTTGGCTTTCGAAATTAGCCAACACGGCATTGTCGTCTTCGCAATCGCCCAGTAAGACGGGCCCCGATTTGGCGTTGGGGTCCCGATCTTGGGCATCAATAGCTGCCTCCAGTTGCTGATAGATGCTTTTAAAGCTTTCTTTTGAGTTAAACACCAGCATGCCGTTGCGGTTTGTAAGGCCTTTGTAGCTGCCTCCTCCTCTCTGGGCATTTGCCTGTTGCGGAGGCCAGCACAGCAAAAGAGCAAAAATCAAAATCATCAGGCTCGGCAAGCCCGAACGGCGGACTCTCAATCCGCTGAAGTACAAAGCAGTTTTCATAGCTTGAACTATTTAAAGGGTTAAAAAAGTGAATACGCAAAACTTTTGTCTCGTTGACCCTTAAATAGCCTTGTTGTGCATCCCGACAAAAATATTTGTCGAAGACTTACAACTATTCAACAACCCTTCGTCGGTGGCCGGCTCCGCGATGCAGGATTTCAGCAATGTCGCATCCGGTTTCCCTTATCTTCCTCTGCCTAAAGCCCTACTCCACGGAACCAAGCCGACCTGTTGACGAGTTGTTGGCACAAAGGTGAAATCAAAAAAAACAATAGAAAAGGACAGTTGACAGCTATTTTTTACATGCATTTTAGCCCTCTAAAAACAAAGCAATATTCATAACTCTCTAACAATCAACAACTTACAGCTCCCCTCCAAAGGACAAAATGAAGCTGCCTTATACAAAAAACATGGCTTCGATTATCTGGTAATTTCACCTTAACCCTCGATTTTTTTGAAAATCGCCTTAAGTTTATACACTCATCAAGCAGACCCGAACATAGCAAACAAAGTTCGAGCCTTTGTTGACAAGTCCTCTTATTTGCCTTGAGCACATCACCAGCCCGGCACAAAATTCAAGCCCAACACCCAACGCGAATTCTTCAACAATGGGCGCGCATAATAAGGCTCCAAGATAAGCGCCCCAAAAAGATTGATGCGCATAGAAATGCCTACACTGGTGTAGGGCTTCGCTTGCAAAGAAAAGCCGCCGCCATCCGGCTGGCTGGTACCCAACTGGCTGTACTCATACCAAGCCAGGCCGGCATCGGCAAACAAAGCCAACTCGGTAAATAGAAAACGCGATTTAATCAAAGCCAGCTGTTCAAAACCGGTAAAAGGCAAGCGCAACTCGGCATTGGCCACCAGGATTTTGCTGCCGAACAGGCTTCCAATAGAGAGACTGTTAGCTGCCAACAGCTCACTGGCGGTATTAAAACCATAACCGCGTATGTACCAGGGGTAACCCAAAAAAAGCGGATAAAGCACCTGGCTGTCCTTCCCATAACGCCCGTAATGAACGACCCGAGCAGCTAAGGCTACCGGCTTAAAAAAGGCATATTTTCGCAAATCTACGGTTATCGTTGAAAAATGAAAAGGCAAATCGGTCTTGAAGCCCGTAAGGTATTGCTCAAAGCCAATCCGAAAGCGGTAACCCGCCATGGGAGAAGCCATACCAAAATAAGAGTTGTCCCCTACAAAAGCCATATTCAAAGTGGCAATTTGCCCCCTAAACAAGTTGAGCCCGGAAGCATCTACATCCAATTTTTCTCGGTCTTGAGCCAGCAATTGCCCAAAACCGTCGTAGTAATAATGGTATCTAACAAGACTATTGTTGTAAAAGGAATAAGCCGCACCTGCCTCCCAGCGCAAAGTCTGTGAAAAAGGCCATTCGACAAACACACCGGCTTTGTCTTCAAAGGTCCGCAGCAGATCCAAAACGTAATGAGCTGCCGGAACCAGTAAGGTTTGACCATTGTTTAAGTCAAAGGCCAAAGTATCAATACCTGTATAGCCGTACGAACCGCTGCGATAAGGAATGTGCGAAAAAGTAAAACCCCAGCCCAGGCGCCGCTTGCGGTTGATCCAGGCTGCTATGCCGGCAAAATCGGCGATATCTCCATTCAGCGAAATGCTGGAAAAGAGCTGGTTGTTGCCGAGAATATCGCTGAACAACAAATCCACTCCGCCAGCAGCTCCCGTAACATTGCCAAAATTTGTATTGGCGACGCCCACCCCGGCCGAACCTCCGATGTAATCCAGCTGAAAACGAGGTTTATAGGGCTTCTCCACAAAGTCATTGGCCTGTAAATCGGGTTGCAACGCATCTATTGCGAAAAGCTGCGCATCCACAGGGTGCTGCTGCAAAGGCTTGCTGTGAAAGAGATAACCGGCTTCCTGATTCACTTGCCGCCCATCAACAGCTTGGTAGTCAAAATCCTTAGGACGCAGCTGGTAGATGGCATACCCATTATCCCCATAATGCGTGTAAACCAAACGCGGCCGCTTGGCACTGCGCGAAGAAGATATAGCCGGTGCGTAGGGGGTCAAACCACTGATGCCGGTAAGCGTATGGCTGAGTTGATACAAAGCTCCCGTACTGAGATTCAGGTAATAAAGCTGGCGATAGCCATCTCGATCGGAGAGAAAAAAGAGGTTACCCTCTGCATCAAAAACGGGATTGAGGTTGTTGGCACCGGGAAAAATCTTGAAATCATGCCCAACCGAAACCTGCAAGCCGCCCTTGGTATCCACCAACTCCAAACGACGCAACTGAAAATACCACTTGCCGTTTTTACGACCTTGACGCAAGCTCTCCTCGTCGGAAGCAAAAACTATTGAACGACCGTCAGGCGCCCAACTGGGCTGTATTTCCGCATAGGAATCGTCCGTCAAAGCCATCAACTTCCCCTGGCTCAGCTTATACAAATACAAATCTACCTGCCCATCTTTCAAGCCCGTCATCAAAATGTAATCTCCATCGGGTGACCAGGCGGGATTGCTGAAAGAAGACAAACCCTCCGGGGTAATTTCCTCCAAAATCTTGCCCTTAAAAGGATCTACAATCAGCAAGACATTGCGCCCCTTGCTGAAAGCCGTAAAGACAAAGCGCTTGCTGTCAGGAGACCAACTGCCCGCCGACTCCACAAAACTGAAATCATCAATATGACCGGCTTTGCTCGTACTTGCAACCCTCCGCAACACCTCACCCGTACGCGCATCCGCCAAAAACAAATCCGTAGTAAACACATTTTTTTCAGAAATAAAAACCAGATAGCGGCCGTCCGGACTAAGCGCCGGAGAAATGTTCATGCGACCGGCATTTTCTCTGGAAATAATGCGCTTACCTACGGGCTTGTCTTTCTTAGAAAACAATTGCTTCCCGTAATATTCCTTGGTGCCGGACACCCACAACTCCGACAGGTTTTCCAAGCTCATCTGTAAAACTGAATCACAAGCCGCTTCCAAGCCGTATTTTGCCGTTGCCATGAAAAAAGGTCGAATGACTTCATCCCCATAGAGATCGGTCAAAAAAGCCCAAAAGGCCTGGCCGTAGCGATAAGGGAAATATTTCGGATTATCCATTTTCTTCAGCTCGGGCACATCGTCTTGCAAAACGGCATCGCGCATCCACATAGCGGTATGCGGATCAAAACGCCCGATAGACATGTATTCCGCCAAACCTTCTACCATCCAAAGAGGCAGGTTGCCCAAATTCTGCAGAGAGGTGGAATCTCCTCCGAGAATGAGGTGGTATTGAAAGGCATGTACCATTTCGTGACCAAGCACGTGAAAACTCTGTTGGCTCGAAAAAGCCAAGGGCAAAACCACCCTGTTTTTCAAGGCTTCCGTAACGCCTCCTGTGCCGACACCTATATTCCCCGAAATTGCATTCGTCTGTTGAAAATCGGCATGATTGGCATACAAAATGAGTGGGTTGGGCTTGGAAAAAGTGTCCCGCAGAATGTGCTGATGCATCCCGTACCAGGTTTCAGCCCACAAGGCAAACCGGTCCAGCACCTCTTTGTTTTTCAGGTAATGATAAATCTCAAAATGAGGGGTTTGATATACGGAAAAATCAAAGGTCCGATAGCGCGGCTTGTTGCGCCCAAAATACTGAGCCTGCAAATGAACTGCCGTAAAAAACAGAAAGAAAAGGAAAAATGAGATTTGCTTTTTCATGGTGGCTTGATATAGAAATACGACAAAAGGATTTGAGCAACAACGGCCTCTTTTCATAACGAAATGACCTCAAGCGAAGCTGTTACGCCAAAACGCTCCTGCAACCTAAACCCATAGCAGGCTCCAAATTATGCGCATGGCGAAATGGCTTGGATGCATCAAAAGCGGACTTTCCTGCTATCCATCATACCATTCTGCTTCGTAGCAAAAGCCAAATGTTCGGAGTTATACTCCACAAAAAGGTAACACCTCTGGCAAAAGCCAGGTTGCAGAAGCCCTTAGCTTCAAAAAAACCTTGCCCTGTCTCTAACTTTCTGCCTACCTTTGCAGTTCTGAAAAGTCAAAGGAATAAAGACCCATGGCGAAGATCAAAATCACCCTGCCAGACGGCTCGGTACGAGAATACGAGAGCGGTGTAACTGCCTTGGACATAGCCCGATCCATTAGTGAAGGCCTGGCACGCAACGTCTTAGCCGCTGAGGTAAATGGGGAAATTTGGGATGCCACCCGCCCACTCACCGAAGATGCCACCTTGCGCTTGCTCACCTGGAAGGACAAAGGCGGCAAAAAGGCCTACTGGCACTCTTCGGCCCACCTCATGGCTGAAGCCCTGGAAGCCCTTTACCCGGGCGTAAAATTCGGCATTGGCCCGCCCATCGAAAACGGCTTCTACTACGATGTGGATTTGGGTGAACACAGCTTGTCTGTCGATGAACTTCCGGCCATTGAAACCAAAATGAAAGAGCTGGCCCGACAAAAAAATCCCTATCTTCGAAAAGAAGTGCCCAAAGAAGAGGCCATAGCTTACTTCCGCGAAAAAGGCGATGAATACAAGCTCGAACTGCTGGAAGAACTGCAGGACGGAGAAATCACCTTTTACACCCAGGGCCGATTTACCGACCTGTGCCGAGGCCCTCACATCCCCGATACGGGTAAAATCAAAGCCGTCAAACTTACCGCTGTAGCCGGTGCTTACTGGCGGGGAGACGAAAGCCGAAAACAACTCACCCGCATTTACGGCATCACTTTCCCCAAGCAAAAAGAGCTGGACGAATACCTCCACATGCTGGAAGAAGCCCGCAAACGCGACCACCGCAAACTGGGCAAAGAATTGGAGCTCTTCATGTTTTCCGAAAAAGTCGGAGCCGGCCTGCCTATCTGGCTACCCAAAGGTACCCAGCTGCGCAGCCGCCTGGAAGACTTCCTCAAAAATGAACAACTCAAGCGCGGTTACCAACCGGTCATCACTCCCCACATCGGGAAAAAAGACCTCTACGTAACCTCCGGCCACTACGCCAAGTACGGAGAAGACAGTTTCCAGCCCATCCACACGCCCAAAGAGGGAGAAGAGTTCTTGCTCAAACCCATGAACTGCCCTCACCACTGCGAAATCTTCGGCCACAAACCCCGCTCCTACAAAGAGCTGCCCCTCCGCATAGCGGAATTCGGAACCGTCTATCGCTACGAGCAAAGTGGTGAATTACACGGCCTGACTCGCGTGCGGGGCTTTACCCAAGACGATGCCCACATCTTTTGCACGCCCGATCAGGTCAAAGCAGAGTTCCTCAACGTACTGGAACTCACCCGCTATGTACTGAACAAACTCGGCTTCGAAGACTACACCGTGCAAATCTCCCTGCGGGATCCCGAGCAACCTGAAAAATACCTCGGAGCAGAAGAAAATTGGCAAAAAGCCGAGCAAGCCATCGTCGAAGCCGTAGAAGAAGTCGGCTTGGAAGCTGTTACGGAACTGGGAGAAGCGGCTTTTTACGGCCCCAAACTGGATTTCATGGTCAAAGATGCCCTGGGACGCTCCTGGCAATTGGGTACTATCCAGGTAGATTACAACCTACCCGAACGCTTCCAATTGGAGTACATCGGCCCGGATAATCAGGCCCACCGTCCGGTGATGATCCACCGGGCGCCCTTCGGCTCCATGGAACGCTTCATCGGCGTGCTAATCGAACATACCGGAGGCAACTTCCCGCTCTGGCTTACGCCAAATCAGTTCATCGTCCTGCCCATTAGCGATCGCTTCCTCGACTACGCCAAAGAGGTCGCCAATCAACTCCGGGCAGCCGGCTTCAGAGGAGAAGTGGACGAACGCAGCGAAAAAATCGGACGCAAAATCAGGGATGCCGAACTCAAGAAAATCCCGTACATGCTCGTCATAGGCGAAAAAGAAGTCGAAAACAAAACGATAGCCCTGCGCAAACACCAACAAGGCGATCAGGGCAGCCTGAGCGTGGAAGCATTTGCCGAAAGGCTCAAAAAAGAAGCCTGAAAGTGTCGGCCATCAGCCATAAGAGCGACCCAGCAGGCCATCGTGAAAAAACGAACTTGCACAATCAAAAAAAATCCCGTACCTTTCGGGCCAAATAAAAGCGGCCTATGAGGATAGTTGTACTCTTTCTTCTTCTGAGTCTTGGGGGTGCCTTAGCTAAGGCGACGAGTCCCGTTTTGAAAACGGTGCCGGTAGAAAAAACGCTTTTTACCGAGCCGCCTTTCGGCAAACCCCATATCTTCCCCAATCCGGCCGTAGATTTCATTCAACTTGCCGACCCTGACCGACAGGTCAAAAGCATCTTGGTCTATAACCTGTTAGGCCGCCAAATGATGCGCTTGGGCTTGCAGCACGGCGGCAAATACGACATCAGTTCTCTGCCCAACGGCATCTACCTGATACAAATGGTAAACGCCCAAGGGCAAATCCTCGCTACGCAGCGCCTGCATAAGCGTTGAAAAGCGACGAAAACTGATTTTGACAAGGTAGCAAATACTCCCGGAGACGGGGCACACCCCCCCTATCCGACATCCTGCATAGCTCACTGGGGATTACCGGAATATTGGATTTTTTGTCCAAACAACAAAAACTGACATATCTTGAAAACGAAATCTATCACCGCCCTGCGGGCCTGGGGGATGGCTGTTTTGTGCACCCTCACAACCCTTTTGCCCGCCCAAGACATTCACCTTTCGCAGTTTTACAACGCTCCCCATTATCTGGGGCCGGCGCTCACAGCCGTGGATAAGGCAGACATCCGCTTCATGGGCTCGTATCGCGGGCAGTGGGAGCAAGCCATTTTTAACCCCTATACGACTTTCTTCGGGGCGTTTGACATGAAGCTCTATCCCAAGTTCAACAACCGCTTCTTTTGGGGCTTGGGAGCCAACTTCGCCTACGATGCTGCCGGAGACGGCCAACTGGGCCTGCTGGGAGGGAACTTGAACCTTTCCTTTACCTATGCCCTGGACAGAGAAAATTTTCTCACCATTGGCCTGATGGGTGGTGGTGCCCAACGCAGTTTTGACTTCGACCAACTCACCACCGGGCAGCAACACAACGGGGAAGTCTTCGACCCCACCCTGCCCAAAGGCGAAAACTTCCCAACCTACACCCATTCCTTTGGAGATTTCGGATTAGGACTCAATTACCACGGGCAAAAAATCGACAAACGCACCCGCTTGGACGTAGGTGCAGCGCTCTTCCACCTCAATACCCCCAACCAGGCTTTCTACGCCTCGGATCAAAGCCCGCTGCCCATGCGCATCAGCCTCTACATGCGGCCCCTGATACAAATCGGCGAACGAGTGGACCTACCTCTCCATGGCACAGCCCAGTTTCAAGGGCCTTACTTCGAAGCCGTAGCCGGAGCAGGCCTGCGCTTCTTCCTCAATTTGGTGCCTTCTCGCGAAATCGCACTCGAATTGGGAGGTTCCTATCGCTTCAACGCCATAGGCGACGCCATCATCCCTCACTTACAACTACTCTACCATCAGTGGCAGGTAGGCCTGAGCTACGACATCAACATTTCCGACTTTTCCATAGCTACCCTTTACCGCGGAGGGCCCGAAATCTCGGTGCGCTATGCCATCACTAAAGTCAAACCTCTGTCTCATGCGCGAGTCTGTCGTTTGTACTAAAGAAAAACGCACCAAGTCTTTCCAACAGGAAAACCAACTCCACATGTTATTTGATTCTCACGGCTTTAAATCCGGACTTCACCGGCAACTCCATACAGCAACCATGAAAAAGTATCTCTTTTCTCTTTTGCTTTTCGTCTTGGCAAACGCTTCTTACGGGCAAACTTTTAATGCCTACATGAAGGCTGCTGAAAACGCCTTTCAACAGGAAGACTACTACGCCGCTATGGTCTATTTTGGCCAAGCTGCCCAAATTGAAAGTGACCGACCTGAAGTCTGGTACAAGCTCGGGCAATCGGCCTTTCTTTTCAACGACTTCTACCTGGCCGACAGCGCCTATCAAAAAGTCATCGGGCTGACGCCCGAAGGAGAGCAAACCGATGCCGCTTATTGGAGCGCCTTGTCCAAAAAATCCATGGGCCAATACGATAAAGCCGAAGAACTCTTTTACGAATATGCCGCTCAAATGAGTGGTATCAACGA
>JALSKB010000090.1 GCA_026989035.1 Saprospiraceae bacterium
GCCGCTGATAAAGCGCGTTACCTCATTAAAAAAACGCGAAGGCAGGGTCTTGCTCAGAGGATCGTGGCGCTTTTTTTTCCAGCCGGAGACCAAATCATACCCCTCATCCTTGATGAGGCGATACAATTCCGGCAGCTCGTCCGGGCTGTCTTGCAAATCGGCATCCATGGTAATCACGACCTCTCCTCGGGCAGCCTGAAAACCGGTATGTAGCGCAGCAGACTTTCCATAATTTCTGCGAAACTTAAAGGCCCGGACAGCAGGGTCGGCTTCCGCCAAATTTTTCATCACCTGCCAGGTTTTGTCGGAACTGCCATCGTCTATAAAGACAATTTCATAGCTCAGGTCCTGTTCTTCCAAAACAGACCGTATCCATGCTTCCAACTCAGGCAGAGATTCCTCTTCGTTATAGGCCGGAATGACTACAGATAAATCCATATGCTGCACTTCAAATTGTTTCCTTATGTGTTCTAATTACTAACCAAGCCAGGCCCACAGCCAAAACAAAACCACCTATAGCACTACGCATATAGCTGAAAAAAGCATCTCGCGGATGAACTACAAAATCGCTTTCCTCCAAGGCTTTTAAAGCCTGCCGAAGTTTATCCTTGGGGGTGATGCGAGGAAGCCACTCCCGCATCATTTCCTTTTGTGCTTCGGCTAAAGCAGGATCCCAGTGGTTGATAAAGTAATAAAAGAGGTAGTAAACGAGGTTCGCCAACAAATAAACGGCAAAACCCGCGCGCAAAACTTCCTTAAAAGCCTGCACGCCGCCTCTCAAGGAACTACGCATGGCGCTGTACATGGCCCAAAGATAAAACACAAAAGACGCGTAATATACCCAGGGAGACAGCATGAGTTCTCTACCCAAAGCGTAAAAAAGCAAGAACCAGCACAAGGTGCCGGCTCCCGCTATCATCCCGTATTTCAGCATGTCTTTTTTCATGCAGCATCTAAAGAGTTGGAAGGATCCTTCTTGAGGATAGCGCTTGCTACCACGGCTACAATAGCTCCCAAGATAAAATTCCCGATAAAGCCCCAAATGGTCATCATGCCCGGAGACATCATTTTCCCCATGATTTGCATCTGGCTTTCAATTTGCTCATCGCTAAGGCCCTGAGCAGCCAGCTTTTCCATAGTCATCTCTCTAATCTGATCAACCATATCCGGATTGATGAAAGCCATATACACATACATGTAAACACCAGAAATTAAAGCAATAATCAAAGCCGCCAAAAGTCCGACTTTAAATCCCTGACCAAAAGTAATGCCTCCTCCTAAATCTTCCCGCTCACTGCGAATAGCCGAATACAAAGCCCAGAAAAAAATAGCCAGAGAAACTACAGATGCTATCCAACTACCCTTTTGAGCAGCCGGATCAGTTAAACCCGTGAGATCCAGCAAGAGAGAAAAAACGACCAACAAAAGACCTCCCAAGAGACCGTACTTTAATGCGTGGTTTTTCTTTTCCATGATGAATTGTTTTGCAGTTAAAAAAATGTTCAAGAAGCTTCTACCACAAATGTAGCTATTTTCTTTGGCATTCTCCCTGCCCTTTTTTTCGAAACACACAAAAATCTACAAACATCTTATCCTAAAAGACAAAAATTGTTCGCTCATCGACCCACCATCTCTTTTTTTTGCAACAACACGCACCAAACCTAAGCCAATCACTTACCATCCGTTGTTTTTTTGCGAAAGCTCAACAGCACCTGCCCCTTCAGTTCCTTGCCCCAAAAAGGAGTATTTCGGGATTTGGAATGCCAAGTTTGTGTTTTGCCCGGAACCCAGCTTTTTTCCAAATCAAAGACGGTAAAATTTGCCGGTTCGGCTTTCGCCAAACGCGGAACGGGCAGGCCCAAAACACGTCTCGGCCCCACAGCGAGCTGTTCTACCAACACTTTTGCCGAAAGGCCACTAAAGGTATTCAACATAGCAAAAGTCGTCTCCAGAGCGGAAACCCCAAACTCCGCTTCGGAAAAAGCTTTCTTTTTAGCTTCCTGCTCCAGGGGGGTATGGCCGGAAGCTATAAAATCTATGGTGCCATCCAGCACTCCTGCCAAAAGCGCCTGGCGATCTTCCTCTGATCTGAGCGGAGGAGACAACTTGTAATGGGGATCGAAATCCCGAATGGCCTCTTCCGAAAAGCAAAGATGCATAGCCGTAACGGAAGCCGTAACCCTTAAACCCCTATCCTTGGCCCGACGAACCAGCTCTACCCCGCCGGCCGTGCTCAAATTACTGAGGTGCAGCCTGCTTCCGGTGTATTCAAGCAGGTATAGGTCGCGTTCAATCATCAGCTCCTCTGCCAAGGAGGGGATGCCCGGCAAGCCCAGTTCCACGCTCAAAGCGCTTTCGTGAACCTGCCCGTTTGGAGCCAACTGAGCATCATAAGGGCGATTCATCACCAGCCCGTCAAAAGCCTTGACGTACAACAAGGCCAAACGCATCAGCCCGCTGTGCCCAATTGCCCGCTCGCCATCGGTAAAAGCCAAAGCCCCGGCCCGATGCATGTCCATAAATTCCGTGATTTCTTTGCCCGCACAATCCCGGGAGACAGCGGCCAAAGGAAAGACTTCCACCTGCTTTTCTCTCGTCTTATCTCGCACGTACATCAATTCGGCTTTGGCATGCAAGCAAGGACGGGTATTTGGTGCAACGGCTACAGCGGTATAGCCCCCTGCAGCTGCAGCCCGGCACAGGCTATCCAAATCTTCGCGCCATTCAAAGCCCGGATCATTGACTTGTGCCCCCACGTCCATCCAGCCCGGAGAAATACAGAGCGAAGATCCTTCAACCCGTTCAACACCTTTTTTGTCAATCTGAGGCGCTACATCGGTTAGGTAGCCATCAGCAAACAAGACATCCATTCGTTGCCCGTAAAAGGGAGAGGTAACGTCCAGAATAAGGGCATCTTTGATCAACAAGGCATTTTCCTGTTTAAACATGGACAAGAGCCGGCTTCCCGATTTTATTCACTAATCTTGGACACCAGGTTTTGGGTTTGCTCCAACAGGTTCTTCATCTCTTCTTGTAGCTTGTCTTTCTCCTCTGCCGGAATGCTGTCCTGCTGATCCATGGTATCTACCAATTGCTGAAGCTCTTTTCGACGCTGGTCCAGCTCTTTGAGGCGCTGCAAATCCTCCGGTTTAAGCTCCGAAGCCACATCTTTGAGCTTGTTGAATATGGTACCTACTTTATCCAGTGCCTGATCGTACTTGCCGGCATCGAACTTGTCTTTTTCGGACTTGAGCAGGTTGACC
>JALSKB010000091.1 GCA_026989035.1 Saprospiraceae bacterium
ACGCGCAGAGTGCGACGGTGGAGGTGAGTTGGAGCAGCATGGGCGTACGTCGGATTTGGGTTGCGGTGGAGACGGAGAGTTGTGTGGCGACGAATTACCTGGATGTGTTTGTGTCGAACAGTCCGCTTTACTGCAACATGGCGCAGTCGGATGGTGGAGTGGAATCGGGCTGGTCGATTTTGGATCCGAAGACTTCGGTTTCTCCGGCGGGTGTATTGGAAGCCCGGCCCAATCCGTTTGCCGAAAGGCTGTGGGTAAGTTTGCCGGAAGGCGGGGCAGGTTCGGGCGTATTGCGTTTGTTGGATATGTCGGGTCGTTTGCGGCTTGAGGTGGAAGTGGAAAGGGGTCAGGATGCTTTGGATTTGGACACTTCTTCTTTGCCAGGAGGGGTTTACCTGCTGGTTTGGCGGGCTGCAGGTGGAGAGCTTTACCGCTGTCGGTTGGTGAAGCCTTAGTGGGTAAGTTGTTTTGGGGCATTTGGGTAATAAGCTCAAGTGCCCCAAAACACCGAGTTTGTCGGTTAAAAGAAGGGCATACCCGGGAAGAAGGCGTTGGGTAGGTGTTCGATTTCGAGCAGGTAGCCGTCTGAGGCTAACAGCACAGCGATGAGGTCGAAGCGAATTTCCCCGTGGTGTTGGTGTTGTTCCGCATAGGTTACAGCTGCTTCGAAGATGCGATTTTGTTGAGCTTCGCTGATTCCGGGCAGCTCTGTGGGTCGAGTAGGATGATAAGTCCGCGTTTTGACTTCTGCAAAGATGAGTTGTTCTTTGTGGCGGAGGATGAGGTCTATTTCGAAGCGTCGGTGGCGCCAATTGCGTTCGAGTAGCAGGTAACCGCGTTTCAGGAGATGCCTCAGGGCTGCTTCTTCACCGATTTTTCCAATTTGCTGCTGTTTGTCCATGTCAAGGCGGGCTTTGGAAAGGGAGCGTAGAAGACAAACAGACGCATGGCATTGCTAAAAAAACGTCGAGATAGCGATTTTGGTGTTTGGAACTTGCTGTTTTGGGTCGATCAATTCGCTGGTGCATAAAAATATGAGCACAATTTACTCGTCAATCCAATGACAAAGCGGATTTCGCGTTATCTTAGTGTGTTGGAAGTGTAGATTTGGAAGGTGGTGTTTTTTGGCGAAAGCCTTGGAAATTAATCAACGCATATGTTTGCTCCTGTACCCCGCTCTAGGATGCTTTTTAAACTTGTTTTTTTGTGTTTAGTTTTGTTGTCTTTGTTTCCGGAGCTTAGAGCAACGCATAACAGGGCGGGGGAGATCGTTGTTGAGCAGTTGGAGCCTTGTTCTGCCTTGATGGTTAAGGCCACCATCATTACGTACACCAAAGCCAGCAGCCTTGCTGCAGATCGGGATTCTTTGGAGATTTGTTGGGGAGATGGTTCTTGTGAGGTTGTTGCCCGGTCAAATGGCAATGGAAATGGTGTCAACATTGGAAACGACACCAAGTACAACCTTTATGTAGCTTATCACACTTACCCCGGGCGAGGCACTTATAGCATTACGATGACCGATCCGAATAGAAACGGTGGCATTCTCAATGTCAATCCGCCCAATTCCGATCAGGTGCCTTTTTTCTTGCAAACCAATTACACCTTGCTCAACTGTCAATTTGACGGGCCAAACAGTACTCCTGTCCTATTGCAGCCGCCTATTGATGTAGCTTGCATTAACAGGCCTTTTATTCACAATCCCAATGCCATTGATCCGGATGGCGATAGTTTGAGCTATCAGTTGGTCGTACCGATGCAGGCTGAAGACACACCCGTGCCCAATTACCTTTGGCCCAGCCAGGTGATGCCCGGGCCTTTTAACAACTATACTTTTAACGAACAGACAGGAGATTTTATCTGGAATGCTCCTCAGCAGGAGGGGGAGTATAACATTGCTATGATTATTATTTCCTGGCGTAACGGGGTGCCCATAGATACCGTCTTGCGGGACATGCAGATCAATGTAACGCACTGCGACAGTGAAGTGCCGGAGATTGAAGCTCCCGATTACCTTTGCGTGGTGGCCGGGGATTTGATCAGCTTTGAAGTTACGGCTACGGATGCAGATGCCGATGATTTGTTGCGGATTACGGCCTTAGGAGGGCCTTTTGTGCAGACGTATAGTCCTGCCGTTTTTGACGATGCTGCCGAAGTTTATCAGGAAGGCCCCGTTAGTGGATTGTTTACATGGCAGACCACCTGTGAACACATTTCTAATCAGATTTATACTGTAGTTTTTAAGGCGGAAGATAACACCTTTGGCGATCATGGCTTGGCTAATCTAAAAACGGTGAATATTAAAGTTGTCGGGCCGCCCCCGGAAGATTTGCAAACGGAGGCTTTTAACGATCACATTCGCTTGAGTTGGGGGGCTCCTTATGTTTGTGAAAATGCGGCTGATGATTATTTTTACACCTTTTCCGTTTGGCGTAAAGAAGGAAGCAACAATTTTCCTCCGGATACTTGTTCTCCGGGCTTGGCGGGTAAGGGGTATGTACGCCTTTCGGCAAATGCCAGACAATTGGAGAACGGCCGTTATGTGTTTGACGATTTTGATGTGCAAAGTGGACGGACTTACTGTTACCGCGTGTTAGCCCTGTTTGCCAAATTGACCAATTTGGAACCTCCTCAGCGTTACAATCTGGTGGAAAGCCTGCCCTCTGCAGAAGTGTGCACACAACTTTCGAGGGATCTGCCTTTGATGTTGCATGCTGATGTTTTAACTACTTCAAATACGGATGGTCAGGTTTATGTGAGTTGGAGCAAGCCCCTGGCCGAAGATTTGGACACGCTTTTACATCCGGGGCCCTATACGTATGAATTGCGCAGAGGGGTAGGGCTTTCGCCAAATACGACTCAGGTCGTTGCCACTTTTACCGCGCCTTTTTTTGCGCAAGCTGTAGATACCTTTTTTGTCGATACAGGTTTGAATACTCGTGATCAGGCCTATTTTTACGAATTGGCTTTTTATACAGGCTCTTCTGCAGAGCCTTTGGGCGTTTCCATTGGGGCTTCTACGGTTTTTTTAAACATTTCTTCCACGGATAATATCAATAACCTTAGCTGGGAGTACAATACCCCTTGGAACAACTACGCCTTTGTAGTCTATCGCCAAAACGATCAATTGACTTGGGACTCTATAGCCCTTACCGAAGAGCCCTTTTTCTCCGACCGGAACCTGCTCAATGGGAAGGAGTACTGTTACTATATTGAAGCCAGGGGCTCTTATGACGT
>JALSKB010000092.1 GCA_026989035.1 Saprospiraceae bacterium
TCCTCCGGCACCGGCAAACACAGCCAGGTTGTTGCCCAGCACTTCGTATTCGACTTCGGCATCGGGGAAGAAAAAGAAGTTGTCGTCGCTGGAGGCGATGTTGATGCCTGCTTTGATGCGGAATACATCGCCGTGGAAGGTGAAGGCCGGTTGCAGGAAGAAGTTGTGGAGGCGGTGTTGAGTCGTGTCTTCAAAGCCTGTAAAATCCGTGATGAGTTTCAGGTCAAACGAGTGGGTGTTGTCAATCCATTTGGTGCCGCCTATGCCGAGCAGGAAACCCGTTTCTTTGGCGCTGTAGTCGTCGTGTAGGTTGTAGAGATCGGCCGAGACTTTGTAGTCTATGGCTCCTGCCGTGGGCACGCTGTTGAACAGCTCTGCTCCCAGGCGGATGAGGTTGTAGCGCTGGCGCACTTCGCTGGGCAGGATGCTGGTGTCTGCAAAATTCGGGTCGAAGTGGTAGCCGTAGTAATAGGGTGTTCGTTGGTCGTAGGAGGCGCGTCCTGTTACGGCAAAGCCTTGTTCGTTGAAATAGTAGGTGCCTTGTCCTCCCAAGCGGCTGTTGGCGAAGCGTTGGTTTTCTAATTTTTTGTTGTTAAGGGAGTGGTGGTTGAAGGAGAGGGTGGCGGCGTATTGGTCTTCTTTGGAGAAATGGTAGGAGGCATCGGCATAGAGGGAATTGGGCAGGCCTCCTCCGCCTTTGATGTGGCCTTTATAGACAGGGGATAGCTTCTCGCCTCGGAAGCGCAGCGGGCGTATGCGCGGTGCGGGATAATCCACTTCCAGGGTTTTGAGTGGTAGCTGATAGCTGCTTACTTGTCGAGCTGTGTCGGGTGGTGGCAGTTCGGGAAGTACGGAGATGCGTTCGGCATCCATGAGTTTGGCCTCGAAGTGTTTGACGACGGTTACGTCACCTGTAGGCAATTCGTCTTGAGCTTGAAGAGCATTTGCCGAAAGGCCAAAGAGCAGGAGCAAGAGGAGGATGTTTTTTTGTATGTGTATCATTGTTCTTTTTTCTGTAAGTGAGTTGGAATCTTATTTGCCGGAAGGCTCAATTCTCGTCTTCGAGGATGAAGTCCTCTTCGGTATCGATGCGGCTGCCGGAAGCGGCGGCCTGGTTGAGTTTGTCGAGTTTGGTTTTAGCCTCGTCGATGATTTCCTGTTCTCCGTGATAACCTTCCAATATGGCCTCGAGCACGGCTCGGGCACTGAGCAGGTCGCCCATATCGGCATAGGTATCGGAGAGCACGATGAGGGTACGGGCTATCCAGTCGTCGTAGCCCGACATTTCCTGGATGGCCTTGTTGCAATAGGCTTCGGCCTCGCTGAGTTTGCGCTGTTGGTAGAGTATTTTGGCGATGAGGTAGCGGGCTTCGGCCGCTTCATCTTCATTGCTGAGTTTGGTGACATCCTCAAAGGCCGTTCGGGCAGCTTCATAGTCTTTGTTGTCGTAGGCGATTTTGCCGACGTAGAAATTGGCAATGGCTTTTTGTTCCGGTGTAGCTTGGGGATTGTTAGCCACTTTGCCGGCCATTTCATAAACGGCTTGGATGTTGTGGATGCGGTAGGCACTTTGCAGGGCGCCGAGTTGGGCCTTGAAGCGGTCTTCTTCATTAGCGGCCACTTTTTCCCAGGCAGTGAAATATTCGTACGCCTTGTTGAAGTCTTGTTTGTGGTTGTAGGTGGTGAGGGCGGCCAGTTTAAGAGCTTGGGTATAGTAGGAGCTTTGGCCTCGCTGGATGACCCATTCGAAGTCGGCCAGTGCAGCATCGTATTGTTTGAGCTCGAAGTAGCTGATGCCGCGGTGGTAGTGAGCCTGGAGGCGGTTTTGGCCGTTGGGGAATTTTCGCAAATAAGCTGTGAAGCCGTCGATGGCTTTGGAATAATTGCCTTCCACGTATTGGGATTCGGCGGCTTTGAAGTTCAGAGAATCCTGGGCGTAATTGTCTATTTCGTATCCCGGGATGGTTTTGAGGAAGCGGAAGTAGCCGTCGGGGTCGCCCAATTTTTCGACGTAGATTTCTTCGAGCGCCACCAGGGCGTCTTTGGCTTCCTGGGGCGTGGGGTTGTTGGCGAAGACTTGTTTGTAGTATTCGATGGAGGTTTGCAGATCACCTTGGTTGAAGGCAATGAGCCCCAGTCGGAGGTAGGCCGGTACGACCAGGTCGGACTTGTTGCGGTATTGATTGACGAGTTTGCGCAGGGGGCTGGCCGCTTTGTTGAGTTGGCCGATTTCCTGGTAGGTAACTCCCAGAGAAAACAGGGCATCATCGGCATAGGGGGAGTTGGGGTATTTTTCGACGATGTCCTCCAGAGCGAGGATTTTGTTGGTGGTGTGCCCGCGCAATCCTTCTATGATGGCTTTTTGGTAGAGGGCGTAGATGAATCCCTGATATTTGTTTTTAACGGCTTCGTCGTAATAGGCGACGGCTTGGTCGTAACGGTTTCTTTTAAAATAGCAATCGGCGGCGCGCAGGGTGGCATCGGCTAGCACTTTGTCGTTGATATAGCTATTGCGGATGAAAGGCCGGTTGCGCCGTATGCCGTTGCGGGCTTCTTCGAATTCCTTTCCTGCCAGGTTGTAGTTTTCGAGTTTGAGGTAGTTGTAGCCTCGGGTGTAGTGTCCCATGAAGAGGGAGGATTCATCGGGCAATTGGTTTTGGCTTTGTGCCAGGATGAAATACTGGTTGAGTAGTTTGAGGCTCTCTTCATAGCGGTGTTCGCGGTAGAGGATGTCGGCCAGCCAATACAGCGAAGAGGCTTTGATGGCGAGGTTGACGGGTTCGGAATTGGAGAGGATGAAAGCTTGCCGGGCTTCTTCGAATTGCCCTTCTCTATAGCGTTGCAAGCCGTGGAGGTAAGCGACTTTTTGCAGGGCTTCGCGTATTTTGGGTGTTTTGGTGGGCAGGTTTTGAATGAGTTGCAGGGCCTTGGCGTAGTCGTTGGTTTTGAGGAAAACTTCACTCATGAGAGAGAGTGCTTCTTGGTAGTGCGGGGAGCTTTGCGGGATATTTTGCAGGGCGTTGAGGGCATCTCGGTCATAGCCCAATTCGTAGGAAAGCTTGGCGTAGTTGAAGAGTGATTCTTCCCTGATTTGGGGGTCGTAATTCATATTTTTGGCTTTCGCCAAAGCTGATCGCGCTTGATTTTTTTTGTTGAGTTTGAGGTAGCAATCGGCCAGGTAGTAGAGGGCATACTGACCGAGTTTGGAATCCACATCTGCCAGTTCTTCAAAATTTTTGGCAGCGCTATCGTATTTGCCGACTTGGTACTGGGTATAGGCCAGTTGGTAGAACTCCTCTTCTTTCATGCGGCCGGTGCGTTCGGCGTAATACTCGAGCAGGGGCAGGGCTTTTTCATATTGGCCTTGTTCGAAATAGGCTTGTCCGGCGAGTTGATGCAGTTCGTTTTGTTTGCGGATGCGGCCGTCGTTGAGTTTGGGTTCTACGTAGGAGAGCAGTTCTTTGTATTTGCCTTGAGCGAAATAAATCTGGGCGATGTAGTAGGGGATATGGGGTTTGTAGCGGCGGGATTTTTCTGCAATGCGGAAGCTCTTTACGGCTTCTTCGTAATCTCCCTGGAAGAAGGAACAGAGGCCGTAGTAGTAGTTGGTGGGGTAATACCAAGGCGTTTTTTCCAGGTTTTTCACCATGCGGAAGTTTTCCCTGGCAGCGGTAAATTTCTTTTTGACGAAGAAGGCATAGCCCATTTTGAAGCGGACTTCAGCTCTTTTGTCGGGAGAGAGTTGGTAGGAAGGGATGCGCGAGAAGTAGGTGAGAGCCTTTTCGTATTTTTTGTTGTTGTAGTAGTAGTTGGCCAATTCGATGAGGGCCTGGTCGGCTATGGCATCGGGTGCATGTCGGTTGATGAAGTCGAGCATGAGGGTTTCGCCTTCCGGCAAATTCAGGCGCACCAGGCACTGGGCTTTTCCGAGTTCGGCTCGGGTTCGGATTTGTTCGTACGGGCTTTCTGCCGGAGGTATTGGGTTTTCCAGGATTTGGCTGTAGATTTCGGCGGCTTCGGCGAATATGCCTTGGTCGAAGAGCTGTTGTGCTTTTTCAAAGGAGGAAAGCAGCTCGTTGTAAGAAGCCGTTTGTTGTGCTGCCAGGGGTTGGAGGCAGAAGCTCAGGATGAGCAGGATTAGATGCATTGTTCTCATGAGTCAGATCGCTGTTTGCAGAGTTGTTTTCAGGCTGCCCGCGTGATTTCGTTTGGTTTTGCATGGATTGGGCAGAGTCCCATACAGCGAAGAACGCAGGAAGGGGGGTGTTTCGTTCTTCGCAGCTGTTATTTCTGTTTAAAAGAGCTTATGGTTTTTTCTATGATGTGGCAACAATCAAGCACTTGCTCTTCACTGATGATGAGGGGAGGAGCAAAGCGAATGATGTTTCCATGTGTGGGTTTGGCCAGCAAGCCGTTTTCGGCCAGCTGGAGGCAGATATTCCAAGCTGTTTTGCTGTCGGGGCTGTCGTTGATGAGCAGAGCGTTGAGTAGGCCTTTTCCCCGTATGCCTTTGAGCCACTGGGGATATTGATCTACCAGTTTTTGCATGTATTCCCTGAAAATTTTTCCGAGTTTTCGGGCATTTTGTGGCAGGTGTTCGTCTTCAATGATTTGGAGAGCTTCCACAGCTACGGCACAGGCTAGCGGATTGCCGCCATAAGTGCTGCCGTGGGTGCCCGGTGTGATGACCTCCATGACGGGTTCGTCTGCCAGGACGGCTGATACGGGATACATGCCTCCGGAAAGTGCTTTGCCCAGCAGAAGCATGTCGGGCTTGATGTAAGTCGAGCCGCGTTCGCAAGAGCCTTCACAAGTACAGTTGCCACAGACAGCCAGGAGGCTTCCGGTGCGCCCGATGCCGGTTTGAATTTCATCGGCGATGAAGAGGACGTTGTGTTGGCGGCAGAGCTTGGCAGCTTCCGGTATAAAGTTTTTGGGTGGTACTACCACGCCGGCTTCGCCTTGGATGGGCTCGACCAGAAAGCCGGCAATTTGCTCTGCTCGTTCCTCCAGGATTTGCCGAAAGGCAGCCAAATCGCCATAGGGAATGGAGAGAAAGCCCGGGGTATAAGGGCCGAAATGGCCTTTGGCATCGGGGTCGCTGGAGAAGGAGATGATGGTTACGGTTCGGCCGTGGAAGTTTTGGCCGCAGACGACGATGAGGGCCTCGTCTTCGGGGATTTGTTTTTTCTCGTATCCCCACTTGCGGCATATTTTGATGGCCGTTTCCACGGCTTCGGCCCCCGTGTTCATGGGGAGAAGCTTATCGTAGCCGAAGAAGCGGGTTAGGAAGGCTTCATAAGGGCCGAGTTGGTCGTTGTAAAACGCTCGGGAAGTGAGGGTCAGGCGTTCGGCCTGTTGAGAGAGGGCTTTGACCAGGCGAGGGTGGCAGTGGCCCTGGTTGACGGCCGAATAGGCGGAAAGGAAGTCGTAATACCGTTTGCCTTCCACATCCCAGAGGTACACGCCTTGGCCCCGGCTGAGAACTACGGGCAGGGGGTGGTAATTGTGGGCTCCGTAACGTTCTTCCAGCTCTATGTAACGGGTTGCGCGGTTTTTCACTTCTTGCATGGCGTTCGTTTAGTTTTGTAGGAAGGAATCCACCTCTTCCATGGGGAGGTTAAAGGCTTCGGCTACGGCGCGGTAAACGACTTTTCCGTGAATGATGTTGAGGCCTTTTTTCAGGGCCTCATCGCGTCGGCAGGCCTCTTTCCACCCCTGTTCGGCCAGTTGCAGCGCATAGGGAAGGGTCGCATTGGTTAGTGCTGTGGTGGAGGTATAAGGTACGGCGCCCGGCATATTGGCCACGCAATAATGGACCACATCGTCTATGATAAAGATGGGGTCTTCGTGGGTGGTTGGTTTGCAGGTTTCTATGCAGCCGCCTTGATCCACGGCTACATCCACCAGTACGGCTCCGGCATGGATGTCTTTGAGCATGTCTCGGGTAATGAGCTTGGGCGCTTTGGCTCCGGGGATGAGCACGGCACCTATGATCAGATCCACATTGCTTATGAGCTGTCGGATGTTGTACTCGTTGGAAAAGAGGGTAACTACATTTTTCGGCATGATGTCGGCCAGATAGCGCAGGCGATTGAGGTTGATATCGAGAATAAAGACCTCGGCGCCAAGCCCTGCTGCCATTTTGGCTGCCTGGGTGCCTACTACACCTCCTCCTAGAATGAGCACGCGACCAGGGGGTACACCCGGCACGCCACCCAGAAGCACGCCTCGGCCCTTAGCCGGCTTTTCCAGGTATTTGGCACCTTCTTGGATGGCCATGCGACCGGCAACTTCCGACATGGGGATGAGCAGAGGCAAACTGCGATCGGGGAGTTCTACGGTTTCATAAGCCAGGCAGACGGCCTTGCGTTCGATCATGGCTTTGGTTAGCGGTTCGTAAGAGGCGAAGTGAAAGTAAGTAAAGAGCAGTTGGTCTTCGCGAATGAGTTCGTACTCTTGTTCGATGGGTTCTTTGACCTTGACGATCATTTCGGCTCTGGCGTACACTTCGGCAGCTGTATCCAGTAGCCTGGCTCCGGCTTCTTCGTATTCGTGATCTTCAAAGCCACTGCCTATACCGGCTTTTTTCTCGACAAAAACCTGATGTCCTCTTTTGCTCATTTCCATAACTCCGGCAGGCGTCATGGCCACGCGGTTTTCGTTGGTTTTGATTTCCTTGGGAACTCCGACGATCATGTTCAGTTTTCGTTTTTGTTGGTGAAAAGTCGTGCAGCAGGGATCTGCTTCCCTGAGCAAAGGCAAAAGTAAGCAATTTTACCGCTTGGAGGTGTCAAACAGACCCGGCCGAGTTGAGCTTGACGGACTTGGTTTCTTTTTTGCGTTTTTTTCAAGTATTTTTCGCTTTGTTTTTTTCACAAAAATAACTTTTTTTTATTATAAGTTGTTTATTGTCAAGGAGTTATATTTTTTTTGTCTTTTTTATCGTTTCACAAAGGTTGAAAACTGTCCTTGTGTAGCCCTCGGCCTTGTCCGATACTTGTATCGTGAAAGGGACACAATTGGCTGAAAGGGCCGATTATTCACAACTTTGAGACCGTGATTTGGTAATCACACCTCCAAGTTCTAAGTTTTATATGTTCATGGGATAATAGAAGCGGGTCGCGACCTCCCCAAGGGTTGCGGCCCGCTTTTTTTTTGGGGAAAAGAAAAAGCGGGAGCCTGCGTAGCAGGCCCCCGCTTTGAAAGTGTCGGTGCCGTTGTTTTCTTACTTGAAGACGACTTTGGCAGCCACTACGCCTTCGGCGAAGCGAATGCGAGCGATGTAAATGCCCGGGCTGAGTTCGCCTCTGTTTAGCTTAATGCGGTTGTTGTTGATTTCAAAGGTAGATTGGACGAGTCTGCCCTGTGCGTTGTAGAGGAGGATGTCCTGCATGGGGTGCTCGGCGAGAGTAGAAAATTCCACCACATCGGAAGCCGGGTTGGGGCTGATGGTAAGCCCTACCGCATCTTTTTTAATCAGCTCGTTGGTAGAAGTTGTGATGAAGTCGCTGAGGTCGCAGCCGAGGTCCAGCGTCAGGCAGGCTCGGGGAGCGAAGTAGGCGATAAGGGTATCGGTATAGGCCATACCGCGCTCGGGTGTCATGCTGGGATCTCCTAAGGCGGCCTGCGTAGCCAGATCTACAGTGGGTTCAAAATCACAGTACACATCAACCCAGTCGGCCGGATCCCACCAGTGCCAGGGAGAAGCTACGAATACGGTATCGTCAAGGCTGTTGATTTCAAAGGGGTAGACCACAGGGAAAAGGCCGTCGAAGCCGTCGTTGACTTCATTGGCCCGTGTGGAGTACGGGTCAATCCAGTCTTCAGTGGCAAAGACATCGTCGAGGCCCAGCTCGTGCATTTTGGCCTGGACGGTGTAGCTGCCTTGCACTTCCACGATGAGGTCTTCTGTAGTGGGAACGACGAGGATGTCTTCCATATAAGGAGCAAAGGGGTCATAGGGATTGTGGAAGGAAATGGTGGGCACGGTATTTTCGTCTATCCAGGAGGTGTCACCCATGGCTCCACCGAAGTTGACGGAGAGCTGGAAATCTGAGCTGTAGCCCACGTGGTTGGGATAACAGAGGGTATCTCCCATGGGGAAGGGCGTGCCGGGTAAGGCGACACCCACGGAAGTGCCGTTGATGTCTCCGTTCATGGCTTCCAGTACCATGGGTACGGGTACGCCATTGACGTCGATGGTGAATTTGGGCAGGATGATTTCCTGGTATTCATCCAGGGCTGCTGCGGCTAAGGTGATGTAGCCTCCGGTGCCGTCACCCATGGCGACAAAGCGGTTGACATCTATGCCAAAGGTGTTGCCGTTTTCAGCGGCATCTCTTCTGAAGAAGCGGAAGCAGGTACGCAGGTCCTGGATGCCTCGGTAAGCGGCATTGATGAGGGTATAAACGCGTTCTTCCTGGATTTGAGCCACGGGATTCCAGCCGTAGCGATAGTCGATTACGGCCACTACATAGCCCATGCGGGCCAGGCGCATGGCCATTTCCACGATGAATTCTTCATCGCGGCGTCCAATGACCTGGCAGAAATTCGGTTGAGGCAGGAAATTGCCGGTATGGGCCAGAACAATCAAAGGGCGTTCTGTGAGGGTGTCGCCGGCCGGTTCGTACACATCCATTTTGAGTTCTTCAGGGATGGCTTCGCCAAATACGCTAAAGTACAGTACCGTGGCATTGACACCATAAGTAACGTCGTAAGTAACGTTTACATCGGTGAAAACTTCATCTATGTAGCGCTGTTGAGCCTGCAACAGGCTACCGGTGCAGAGTAAGAGAAAGAAGCTGAGAAGAAAATAGTTGAACTGCTTCATGAAAGTGATGATTTGGTGAACAATTGAGAGCCTAAAGATAAGGCTTTTGTGATAGAAAAGACAGTTTAATTTGCGTATGGGGTTGTCTGCTTAGAGTTTTTTGTACTCGTAGAGTATGGTGAAATAGGCCAGGCGACCTATGCGTGGTCCGCCGTAAGTTTCAAAATGGAGGTTGTTGAGCAAGTTAGATGCTCCGAGCTTGAAAGTGGTGTTGAGTTTTTTAACTTTGAGGTTGACTTGGGCATCGATCAGTTGATAAGAAGGGATGAAGCCCGTGAATTGCGGGGAGCCTTCAAACAGGAAGCCCTGAACCCATTTGTAGTTGATGTTGAAACCGAGGTATCGAAGTTTTTTGTCTCCCAGTTTGATGCTCATGTTTCGGCCGGACAAGCCGATGTTGAACTTGTGCTCCGGTGTATTGAAAGCGGGAATGATGGGGTCGTCTGGGAAGGCCTTGTTGAGTTTGTTCCAAGAGTAGTTTCCGTTGAACACGAAGTAGTCACCGAAGTAATAGTTGATGCCGGCAGAGAAGCCCTGAGTGGTTACTTTGTTGCCGGAGTTGGCGCTGTAGCGGTAGATGGTGGTTTCGGCAGGGAACCCAAACTCGTTGAATTTGCTGTCCACGCCAATGCGGAAGCCGATGAAGTCGGTGTAGAAGTTGAAGTAATAGCCCAGATCCAGGTAAATTTTGTTCCAGAGGGTGGTGCGGTATCCGACTTCCAGGGTTTTGACTTTTTCGGGCCGCACGCCGTCTATGTGGAAGTACTGCAGGGTATCTCTGTTTTGAGAGCCTAAGTAATCGAGAAAAGAGTTGAGTTCGATGAGGCTGTCCACGCCGTGGATGTTGCCCGAGAGGATGGCCGGCCCGACGTTGAGGTTGAGGTATTGGTCGGTGAGTGTGGGGTTGCGGATGGCCGAAGAGAAAGACAGACGCAGGTAATTGTTGGCTTTAGGCTTGAAGACGATGGAGGCTGCCGGGGAGAGCAGGTAATTGAAGTTTTGGTTTTTGTCCAGGCGCATGGCTCCGTTGATGAGAAGTCGGTTGCCGGCTATTTTCTTTTGAAAGCCGGTGTACAGGCCGTATTCAAAGTTGGTGATTTGGGTGCCGGCTGTATCGTAAAAAATGGTGCCGTCGGATTTAGGGGTGTAGAGGCGTGTATTGGCTCCCACGACCCATTCGTCGAGAAAAGCAGGGGTGAATTTGTATTCTCCGTGGAGGTGGTAGAGGGCTGATTTGTCGTAGAAGCGGGTGCCGCCCTCTTCGCGATTACCTTTTTTGGAGGTGATGTCCCGGAAGGCTTCGTCAAAGCGTTCGGTTCCCGGTTTGTAGAAGGCGTTGAAGCCATTTCCACCCTGATTGGCTTCGGCCCGGGCTTGGCTGTGCCAGACGACGAGGGAGTCGCTGTAGTTCACGAGCCATTGGTCGGCAGCTTTCTGGTCAAAGGTCAGGATGGGCAGTCCGTTTTCATCATAGACGATGTTGCCGTTTTCGTCGAGGAGAAACTCCAGTTCGGGATAGCCCAGCTCAGTCATTTGGGGGCGTATGTTCAGGCGCCAGAAATTGACGTAATCGACTTGCCAGTCAGCATTGCTTTTGGCTCGTTCCTGCAATTTGAGTGCAGTGAAATAAGGGTCGTAGGATCTGCCGGCATCGTCGTGGGTCATATAGGCGCGCAGGAAAAATTTGCCCTTTTTGCGGTATTCGAGGCGGTGCTGGAAAAAGAGGATGTCGCGCAGGCTGAATCGGTTTTCTCCCTGATAAACGGTTGTGCCCGAGCCGAAGCTGCTGGACAGAATAAACTCCGGAGAGTCTTCTCCCCGAGCCGGCTTGGTGCGAAAGTAAAGCCCCAGGTTGGCCTTGTAATTTTGGGTGTTGTAATCTACCAGGTCGATTTCTTTGTAGCCGTTGCGGTGCCATTGCCCCAGACCTACAAAGTCGCTCCAGGGTGAGACACTGCTCAAGTCGAAGTAGCGGGAGTATTCATCGCCGTAGATGTTGACGGCGTCATAGCCACCGGGGTTGTCTCGGCCCGTGCGGGTGTTGTACACCGGATCGTAGTTGGTGGCTTCCCAATCGTGGGCCTGGAGATAAGAAAAGTTTAGCTTGAAGGCCATGAAGGGGAGGCCATCCCGATTGGTAAATTGATCTGCATAGCGCAAGGCACCTTCTAACAAGTTGCGCTCTCCCGTTTTGAGGCTGACGGCCAGGCCCCGATGGAAAAAAGGATTTTTGGTTTCCATGCTGATGACGCCGTTGAAGGCATTGGGGCCGTAAAAGGCCGAGCTGGCTCCCTGAATGAGGTCCACCTTGACGACGTCCAGCTCAGGTGAACCCAGGAAGTTGCCCAGGGAAAAGTTGAGGCCCGGAGCCTGGTTGTCCACGCCGTCGATGATTTGCAGGGAGCGAACGGGGCTGGTACTGTTAAAACCTCGCGTATTGATGATTTTAAAGCCCAGGCTGGCCGCGGTGATGTCCACGCCTTTGAGGTTGCCCAGGCCATCGTAAAAGTTTTCGGCGGGGGTTTCGCGTATGGCCAGGGCATCCATGGACTCTACCGTCAGGGGAGATTCCTTCTGTTTTTCAGAGATTCTCTGCCCCGTGATTTCTATGGCATCTATAAGTACGGCATCCGAGCCGAGAGAGATGTTCAGAGGTTTGGATGCCAGCTCCTGCGTAAGGGTAATTTCTTTGGTTTGGTAGCCTACATAAGAGACTTTGAGCGTAACCGGCAAAGCTTCTTTGATTTTCAGCTCAAAGTTACCATCGTAGTCCGTTACGGTACCTGCGTCGGTTTCTTTGACGATGATACCTGCACCGATGAGAGGGTCTCCGCTTTCTTCATCCGTAACCGTGCCCGATATTTTGGTTTGGGCCTGGAGCAGGCAAGGAAAGAGCAAGAGAAAAGCCCATAAAAACAAGTTGCGCTGTGGAAGGGCAAGATGGGTAAATAAGTGCATGATATAAGGTTTTTCCCGTGGATAAAGCAAATCTTTCAGTTAAATCGGTATGGGTTTGAGTCGTTTGTTTGAACTGAAAAAAGGACGCCTCCGGCTGAAGGTGCCAAAGATTTGGTTATTCAAAGATAGGCAAATCAGATAAAACCAAGCCCGTTAAGAAGTTTTTGCCGGAAGGCTCGGATGCTTTTTTACCTCCAATGCTCTATATTCAGCTGCTTTGCTCTATAAAAGCTTTGACCTTTTCCCGACAATCACCTTGCAGCAGAATTTCTCCGGATTTGACCGATCCGCCTGTGCCGCAGAACTTTTTCAGTTTTTGGGCCAGGTCTTCCAAAGCTTGCTCCGAGCCTTGGAAGCCGCTGATGAGGGTTACCAGTTTACCCCTCCTCCCTTTGCGCTCTATGCGGGTGTTTAGCTTTTGTCGGCCCAAGGCAAGGGCTTGCTTTTCTTCTTCGCTCTGCCCGTTGAGTAAACCGGCAAAGAGGTCTTCCATGGTTTGCGGATTGGTGGAATAGACCAGTCCGCCTTCATCGCTTTGGGGCTTGTATTTTTTCTTTTTGGCCATGTCTTTTTGATTTTATACCCAAACCGAAATGGTTTGGGATATTTACGACTCGCAAACGAGCGAAAGGCAGGATACTTGGGAGGCTGACGCCTCCCAAACCTCTTCGCCATGAGTATAAATAGCGTTTCACCTGGCTTGTTCAGTTTATGTACTCAACTGTTTGTACATTGGTCTGTACGTTGCCGCTTAGGAATACCAAGGCAAAAATAGCAAAGAGAGGCCTTATGGGCGCTCTCTTTGCTGGCTTTGCTTGTTACTAGCTGCAGGGCGTTAGTCCACCCAATCGGCGATAAAGACATTGGTGTCGTGACCGCCACCATTGTGGCGATTGGAGGAAAAGGCTACTTTTTTGCCGTCAGGCGAAAAGATGATGAAGGCGTCGAAAATGCTGTCGTAGGTGATGCGCTCCAGTCCCGAGCCATCCAGATTGATGGTATAGATGTTGAAGCGAGGTCTTCCCTTGCCTACGGATTCGTGGTTGGAACTGAAGAGAATTTTTTTGCCGGAAGGGTGGAAGAAAGGTGCCCAGTTGGCTCCTCCCAGCTTGGTGATCTGTTGCATGTCGGAGCCGTCCACATTGCAGACGAAGATTTCCATTTCGGTGGGTTGCACCAGGCCTTGAGCTAGCAGTTCTTTGTACGTTTTGATTTCTTCTTCGGTTTTGGGGCGGGAGGCCCGAAAGACGAGCTTTTTGCTGTCGGGAGAGAAGAAGGCTCCTCCGTCGTAGCCGAGTTCGTGGGTAACTTGGTGGAGGTTGCTGCCGTCAATGTCCATCGTCCACAATTCCAGATCACCGGAGCGGGTGGAGGTGAAGACGATTTTTTTGCCATCGGGGGATACCGTGGGTTCGGCATCGTAGCCGGGTTCGTGGGTCAGTTGCTTGATGATGTTGCCTTGCAAATCGGCCACGAAGATGTCGTAGGAAGGGAATACGCCCCAGACGTACTTGCCATTGCTCATGTGGGGTGCCTGTGGGCAGGTGTCGGCATCCAGGTGGGTGGAGGCAAAGATGATGGAGGTGTCTCCGGGCATGAAATAGGCACAGGTGGTGCGACCCTTGCCGGTGCTGATGCGTGGCGGCTGTTCGTCCTGGTAGCCCGTAACGGGCATGTAGTAGATTTGGTCGCATTGGTTTCCCCAGGCCGGATTGTCCGATTGAAAAGAGAGTTTTTGGCCGTCAAAGCTGAAGTAAGCTTCGGCATTGTTGCCGCCGAAGGTGAGTTGGCGGACGTTGCGCAGGTGAACTTCTTCGGGATAGCGGAGGCTATCGGTCTGGGCTTCTGTTGTTTTTGCTTCTGCTTCTGCTTTGGAGGGCTCTTCGCTGCAACTTGTCCATCCGAGTGAAAGCAGAAACGCGAAAAAGAGGGAGTTTGTAATTCTCATTGTGCGAATTTTGTTAGAGTTGTTCTTCGTCGTAGTATCCCAGGGGCTTGTTTTTCAGCATTTTGGTGATGTAGCTGATTTGCCCCAAATGGTAGGAGAAGTGCTCGCTTACGTGGATGAGGATGCCCATGCCGCTGGGTTTGAAAATTTGCACCCGATAGGTTTTGAGCAGTTGCTCTTCTTCGAGCCGGTCGAGTAGGGGCGCGATTTGTTCTTCCAATTCGGATAGTTTGTCCAGGAGTTGTTGACGCGGTATGGGCTGCCTTTCGGCAAATTCTTGGGCCCTTTGGCGGGTGTTTTCGCTTTGGCCTAAAGTGGCTACCACCCATTGGTGCAGGTTGCCGCAGAGGTGTAGAACCAGGTTCCCCACGGCATTGCTGTTTTCATTGGGTCGGTACCAGATTTCTTCTTCGTCGAGTTCTTCCAGGCATTTGCGCAAGCGAGGGAAGCCCTCTTCGAGCAAGTGTTGTCGGATGCTGTGTAGAAAAGCTTTGTGCCACATTTTAGCGGAAAGAGCCGAGGCCTGAAGACCTCAGCTCTTTTTTTAATAGAAAAGTTGTTGTTCCAGCATGAAAATACCTGCTCCGGCTAGAAAACCCAGGGCAGCCAGCCAGGCTATTTTTTTGAAGTACCAGATGAAATCAATTTTTTCCATACCCATAGCTGCCACGCCTGCAGCGGAACCGATGATGAGCATGCTTCCTCCCGTACCGGCCGAGTAAGCGATGAAGTGCCAGTAGGAGGAATCCAGGGGAAAATCGTACATGCCCATAGCGGCAGCGACCAGAGGCACGTTGTCGATGATGGCCGAAAGCACACCCAAAATGATGATGACGATGTCCACGTTGGGAACTATTTTGGCCAAGGCTTCCGCCATATAGCGCAAGGTGCCTACTTGAATGGTTTCTCCGTTGTGGTTGATGCTGCCATAGACCAGGCTTTCTAGGGCAGCCACAGCCATCAGGATGCCTAGGAAAAACAAAATGCTGGACATCTCGATGCGTGACAGCGCTTTGTGGGCACTGTACAAGTGGCGGCGTTCTTCGGAAAAGTTTTCCTCGGGATGGATGTATTCCGAGACGAGCCAGACGACTCCCAGACTCAGCATCATGCCCAGGTAGGGGGGGAGGTGTGTCAGGGTTTTGAAAATGGGGACAAAGACAATAGCGCTTAGCCCCAGGTAGAGCATCAGCCGACTGCTGAGCAGTTTTTCCGCAACCAGATCTTCTTTGGCATCGACCTTGACCTGCCCTCGAAAGGGCTTCATGTAGCTGGCGACAAAAGCAGGCAAGACAAAACAGACAACCGAGGGAATGAAGACGTGTTCAATCAGGCCCAGAGCTGATACCTTGTGGGCAATCCACAGCATGGTAGTGGTTACATCTCCTATGGGAGACCAAGCTCCTCCCGCATTGGCTGCTATGACGACGAGGGCCGCATACCACAGCCGGTCGGAGTGCTTGGGAATGATTTTTCGCAAGAGCGTTACCAGGACGATGGTGGCTGTCAGGTTGTCGATGATGGCTGAAAGCACGAAGCCCAAGCCACCGATAATCCACAGCAACTTGCGTTTGCTGTTGGTACCTACATAGCCTTTCAGTACTTCGAAGCCGCGGTGTAGATCGATCAGTTCGACGATGGTCATGGCACCGATTAGAAAGATGAGGATTTCGGCTGTTTTGCCGAGATGGTGCAGTAGAGTATTTTGAAAACCTTCGTGTGCACCTTTGGCATGGCCTCCCATCAGACTCCAAACGTGTTCGTGTGAATCAATGACACTCAGCCAGCCCATGTTGAAGCCCACGGAGAGCAGAGCCCACATCAGGGCAGCCATGAGCAAAGCAGGTACGGTTTTATCCAGTTTCAGGGGATGTTCAAAGACAATGGACATGTACCCCAAAACAAAGAGCAAAATGATGATTGCTGTCATGATGGTCTTACGTCTTTGTTGGTTTTAAAACCCCAAAGAAAAGAAAAAAATCACTATGTCCGCACAAATCGGCATGATGAAGTGCTCAGGCTCCACTCCTAAAAAGTGTCGGAGTCTGGATTTGTTTCCGCTCGGCTCGAGCCTGCGACGCTTCTTAGACGACTCTCCTTTGCCCTTATTGGCCCACGTGTAGTTTTGCTCCGACAAAAAAATGCCTGGTAGCCTGGGGGTAGTAACCCAGTAGGTAGTTTTTTGAAGAGGTGTCCAGGGAGATGTTTTTATACACCCAGGCATTGGTTTCGTAAAGCGTGTTGAAGAGGTTGTTGATTTGCACAAAGAGTTCGATTTGGCGGGCTTTGTCTTGCGGGCTTTCGCCAAATGATAGCCTGTCTGTGGGCCAGGTCGTCCTCCAGCTGAGGCGGGCTTCACTGAGGAAATAGGGGTCTATGGAGGCCTTCACATCTCCGGTATTGTCTATGTATTGTCGGCTGACGTATTGGCCGAAGAGGGTGAAAATCCATGCGCCTTTTTGGGCGTGAGGCGGGTTGATGTTCCACTGCAAGCTGCCTTTGGCGAGGAAGGCGGGGGAAAAAGCCAGGGGCGTGTTTTCGTGCTCTACGCGGATCTGGCTGAACTCTCCTGCGTCGCTGTAAGCATCGATGTATTCGGTAAAGTTTTTGATGCGGTTGTCCGAGAGCGTGGCGTTTAGCGAAAGCTGAATGGAGCGCAGTGGCCGATAGCGCAGCTCTGCCTCAAGCCCCCGGCGGAAGCTTTGCGGGATGTTGATGCGGGTGTATTCTCCCACATCGTTGATTTGGCCGGTTAGGGCCAGCTGGTCTTTGTAGAGCATGTAGTAGAGGGTCAATCCGCTTTGGAATTTTTCTCCCGTTTGGCGAAAGCCCAGCTCGAAATCGGTGAGTTTTTCCGGGTGCGGTCGGCTTTCGGGAGAAGAGTCCACGTAGTCATTGCGGTTGGGCTCGCGATGGCCGACGGCTACCGAGGCGTAGGCGCGCAGCTGTTCGTTGATGAACCAACTGAAGCCGGCTTTGGGGTTGAAAAAATGCAGGCTGACTTCTTGCGGGGCAGCTTGGCCGTCGCTGTTTTTGCCTTCGAATTGGTAGTTGAGGTAGCGGCTTTGTGCATCCAGGTAGAAGAGCCAGGTCAGGGAGGGGCGATACTCCAGTTTGAGGTAGTTGTTTACTTCACTTTTTTGGGCATTGTTTTGGTAGTACCTCAGGTCTTTTTCGCTTTGACCGAAGCGTTGTGCCCAGATGACTTCGCCAAAATGGTCGCCGATGTAGCGGTTAGTAGCTCCGCTGTAAATAAGACGCAGGGAAGTGGAGTTTGAGGTGTAGTGCAAAGCCCAGACAGCGCCGTAAAAGTGGTTGCTCAGCCAGCGGCGGCGTACCAAATCGGTCGGGCATTGACCATCGGGGCAAAACAGGCTGTCTGCCAGGCCGTAATCAGCCATCCACTCGTCGGCTTTGTACTGTTCGTAATAGCCGTATCCACGCGTATAATGAGCAGCCAAGTTGAAGTAGTAGGTCGGGTTGAGCCTGCGTTTGAACAGGGCTTGGAAGTGTTGCTGGGTGTAGTCGTCCACTTCATCCGGATAAGGCTCACCGCTTTTTTCCGTTCCGGCGGGATTGTAGGTTCTCTGTTGTGGGTCATCGAGGTATTCGGCCGGAACGCCGTACCAGGCTTGATAAGTGCGTTCATGCCCGCCGAAGGCGATCAGTCTGAGTTCGCTGAGGCTGCTTTGGTAGCCTGCTTCTGCGTAGTACGAGCGCAGGCGGGCGGATGCGCGGTCGATGTAGCCGTCGGATTGTATGCGGGACAGTCGGCTGCCGAAGAAGAAGCCTTGGGGTTCTTTTTTGTTTTTTGCCCGGGGTCCCAGCAGGCCTGTTTGGAAGTTGACGGCGGTGTGCAGGGTGTTGAAGGAGCCAGCCGAGCTGCGGATGAGGGCGGAGGGTTGAACGTTGTTTTGCAAGGTGTTGAGGTTCAGGCTTGCGCCAAATGCTGCGGGGCCGTTGGTAGAGGCACCCACACCTCTTTGAATCTGCAGGTCTTGCAGGGAGCCGACCAGATCGGGCAGGTCCACCCAATAGACCTTTTGCGATTCGGCATCGTTGAGGGGAATGCCATTGATGGTTACGTTGATGCGGGTGGCATCTATGCCGCGGATGCGCAGGTCGGTATAGCCGATGCCTGCACCTGCATCGGAGGTTACGAGCACGGAGGGCAGGTCTTGCAGCAGATAGGGGATATCTCTGCCGTTGTCCGCTTTGCTCAGTTGTTTTTTGTTTAGGGTTTCCGAGGTGAAGGGTGCCTCTTGAGAAGGGCGCAAAGCCCTTACTTCAAGGGCATTCAAGGAGATGATTTGCTCTTGCATTTGCACGTGCAGGATGGTCTTGGCAGTGCCTTCGACGACCCGGGTGGTTCGTTTTTCGGTCTGGTAGCCCACGTAGCTGAAGAGCAACTCGTAGGTGCCAGGTTCGAGTTTTTCGATTCGATAGACGCCTTTTTCGTTGGCGATGGATACTTTTCCTTCGGCGGGAATTTCTACATGTGCTCCGGGCAGAGGTTCGCCCTTGATGTCGGTGATTTGCCCGGTGATGAGGCCTTGTGCTGTGGTTTTTTGCGGGAGGGAAAAAGCAGAGAAGAGGCAAAGTAAACTTGTAAGGAGGAAAAAGCGTTTCATAGTTCCGTGTTTTAGCCTGTGATACAAGGAGCCGGCCTGCTGCTTTTTGTCGGGGCAGCATGGCGAGCGGGAAAAGTGCTAAAGCCAAAACAGGGAGAATTCCGCTGCAGGTTTTGCGGCGGTGGCCCAATCCCTTCCCGGCATTACCCGGGCAGGTTCGAAGGGTATATTCTCAGCATGCAGGTCTGACCTTCATTTGGCGAAAGCCTGCAAGCACCCCTGCGGCATGGCAAAGGTAGGGTAAAGTTCCGGAAGCAATTCAAAAAACTTTGCGTTCTTTGTGAAAACGAATTTTATTTAAGCACAAGATTATGGGAGGAAACCATTTGGCGAAAGTTTATGCTCAGCAGCAAAACGAGATTACGGAGTACCACACCTATCTGGAACTTTCGCGCATGGCGAAGGATGAGCACAACCGAAAAACCTTGGAACGCATTGCCGAGCAAGAGAAGGGGCATTATGCCTTTTGGAAAAAGATTACGGGCAAGGAGGCTCATCCCAATCAGCGGAAGATTCGCTGGCACATTTTGCTGGCTAAGATTTTCGGACTTTCCTTTTCTCTGCGTTTGCTGGAGCGGGGCGAGGCTCGGGCTTCGGCTTTTTACGATTCCATACTTGAGCACTATCCGGAAGCCCGTGCCATACGCGACGACGAGTTGCAGCACGAGCAGGAATTGATTGACATTTTGGAAGACGAACGCCTCAAGTATGCGGGCGCCATTGTCTTGGGCCTCAACGATGCTTTGGTGGAATTTACGGGCACCCTGGCGGGGCTGACCTTTGCCTTTGGCAACAACCTCATCATTGGTACGACGGGTCTGGTGATGGGTGTGGCGGCTTCTCTGTCCATGGCTGCTTCCGGTTATCTGGCTTCTCGCGAGGACGATTACGGAGAGACCAATCCCATTACTTCGGCCATTTATACCGGGGTGGCTTATCTGCTTACCGTGGCTTTTTTGGTCTTTCCCTATTTCATTCAGGATGACCCTTACATCGCACTGAGTGGCATGTTGCTGGTGACCATACTCATCATTGCTGCTTATACCTTTTATATTTCTACGGCAAAGAACATTTCTTTTTCGAGGAGGTTTTGGGAGATGGCGTTGATTTCCATGGGCGTGGCTGCCATCTCTTTTGGCATTGGCTCCTTGGTGAAAGTTGTCTTTGGGGTGGAGGTGTAGTTTGATTGGGTTTAATGGGTTTAATGGGTTTAATCGGTTAAATCGGTTTAATCGGCTAACCGGAGGAATGGATTCCTACCGACAGAGACGCACAAATTGTGCGTCTGTACGGCCGTGTATTTGATATGCGTTACGATCGTCACGACGATCACGTTCGTTACGGTTTAATCGGTTAAATCGGTTTAATCGGGTTAATCGGTTTAATCGGGTTAATCGGTTTAATCGGGTTAATCGGGTTAATCGGTTAACCGGGTTAATCGGTTAACCGGAGGAATGGATTCCTACCGACAGAGACGCACAAATTGTGCGTCTGTACGGCCGTGTATTTGATATGCGTTACGATCGTCACGATGATCACGTTCGTTACGGTTTAATGGGTTTAATCGGTTTAATCGGGTTAATCGGGTTAATCGGTTAACCGGGTTAATCGGTTAACCGGAGGAATGGATTCCTACCGACAGAGACGCACAAATTGTGCGTCTGTACGGCCGTGTATTTGATATGCGTTACGATCGTCACGATGATCACGTTCGTTACGGTTTAATCGGTTAACCGGGTTAATCGGTTAACCGGAGGAATGGATTCCTACCGACAGAGACGCACAAATTGTGCGTCTGTACGGCCGTGTATTTG
>JALSKB010000093.1 GCA_026989035.1 Saprospiraceae bacterium
GGCTGCAGCCTGTCCTTCGGTATTGTCCGGGTCTCCGCTTCGAACTTTGCGATGTAGAGCGCGCAATTGTTTTACAGGCTTGTTCAGCTTGATCAATACCTGCATCTGGTTGTAAATTTTGGCCTGTACGGTCTGCTGCCAGAGATTGCGCTTCAGCGCCTCACTGGCCCGAATCTGAAACCTGTACCGACGCGTCTGCTCCACATGACCTTCCATGGGTAGCATTAGAGCCGAAGGCAAATGCTCCTCATTACAGCTCAAAATAGCCGTCTTGTTGGCTTGTAAGGCCTTAATCAGCTGGTGCGTAATGGTGATTTGCGGGTGGTCTAAAATCAAGATAGCTGTATCCTCCACCGGGCGGGTATGCAGCTCTTCCCTCCCCTCCTTCGGCAGGCGAATCAGAATTTGCTTGTTTTGAAGGCTCAAATAGGCCGGATTGCCAAAATACAAGGTCTTTTTGATCATGGTTTGCTGTTTTTCCCGAGGAAATGCTCCGCTGGATAAACCAACAGGCACGCCCCCTAACAGGCCCCTACTCCACAAGGCCTGTACACAAAAAATACCAGATCAATTTTCCCGAGATTTCCTTATCGCTTAGTACTCCCCCAGGGCAACGACTTCTCCTAAGTGGTTGAGGCGAACCTTTACAAGGTGCTCAAGCTTATCAGGATTCCATACAAACATATATTTAACTCCTATCAAATTCTTGAAGTTTTTCAAGTGATCGCCCGTAGTCGATTCAGTCTCCAGGTGATGAGTAAATAAGTAGTTCCTGGAAGCTATCTTTTGCACCCTAAATAAATGCGGGCTGATCACTGGAGCTAAGCTCGGATCCAACAAGTCCATTTCACTTGGATTAAAGCCGTCTTTTTCCGAGGGGAAGACAAAGAACTCGTTTTGTTTGAGGGTAAAGAGAAATTTCCACCCCTGTTCTTTTTTGTAAGAACGATCAACCACCGGCAAATCGTGTAATTTCCTGCGCACAGCCTCAAAAAAAGACACCACTTGCTCGTGCAACTTGCCATCAGGCGACTGATAAATGGCCACGTGATGGTTGTTTCCCGTTTGCACGTAATCGGTAGCTAAAAACTCCCCATCTTCATCGAAAAGTGAGTTGCCAAAGTGATCACAGGCCACGTGTAAGGGAATGGCGTTCTCAACACCTCTAATCTTTACCCGTTTAACAGCGATGCCTCTTTCTTTGTCCAACCAGATGGGATTTTCTTCTAAGTTAGCAAAAGCCTCTTTGGCCTTGCCGCCATAAGCCTCCAAGCGCTGCTCCAATAATTTGCGGATACCTTGGTCGATAACCTTATCAACTCGCAGGTCTGCACCGATTTCCTTGCGAATGGTAAACTGTCTTTCCAGCGTAACGGTTTTTACCCGATCCGGCATGGGCTTGCCATTGGGCAGATAGATGGGATTTTTGCTCAAAGCGTTTTTTCCCGTAAAGGCTTTGACAGGGTTTTCGCCAAAAGCTTCCAGACGTTGCATCAGCAAGTCTCTGTACTGTTTTTTAGCGACTGTAGCAATCTTTTCTTTAGTGAAGTTCTTTCCAATTTTTTCTTCTTTGGTCTGATAGCGTAATTGCGATCCATAGATCGTTTCTTTGTGGAGTTGGCCTCGGGGTACTTGTATCTTTTGCGTTTTAAAGCCTCCGCCCACTTTAATCTTGTTGACACTTCGCACCGTTACCTTGTTCTTAGCCTTGTAAGACACCAGGATGGCCTCCAGCTGTTCACGAGCTTCGGCCCGGAGATTAGGCATTGGGGCTTTGAATTTATCTTTCCCCCTGTCTTTGAAAGTCAATAGGTTCTTAAGTGCATAAGATTGCGAAGTTTTTTGTGTTTTGGCATGTACCTGATTCAGGTAGTTGATGTGGTTATGCGTGGTAAAAGCCACCACCAGAGCATCCATGGCGTGATGCCTGTGATCGTTGCGCTTTGTCCAGTTTAGGATGATTTCCTTCTTTTGGCCGTGGCGATTTTCCACCACTTTCGTCAAACCCAAAGCTCTGTATTTGGGTAAATTAATCTCTTTCAGCACATTTATCAAGCCCCAGTCTTCGCGCAACCTGTCGGTAATTTTGCCCGTAGTAGGAACGACCTTTCGCACCAGCTTCTCCAATAACTCCTTGGCCTTTTTGGTAATGTACTGCGTCTCCCTGATGTCGCGCGCTATGAATCCCGTTTGCTCCTCCAATTGTTCATTGGTCTTGAGCAGTTTGAAATACTTCGCCTTAGAAATCACTCCCTGCTGATACAAATCACGAACGCGCTTTTTGTACTGTTCTACAGCATCTTCGCCCCGGGTCTCCATGTAACTCATAGCTGTATTATCGCCTTTTTCTTTATTTACCCTATTTAACGCAAGAGTCTTATTGGAAAAAGAGTCGTCGTACAACTTAGCTTTAGGTATGATGTGTTCAATATCGATGTTCTTGCTAAAAAGCTCTTGCCGGGAGATGTAATACCCCGAGTACAAGGTCTTATAGCCAAAAGTACTTAACTCCTCCCACAATTTATAGCGAATGATGTCATTTCGGGTGGGGTTTATGATGTTAAAGGGCTCTTCTTGCAGTTTTTTTCTGATTTCCTCATGTCGCTTGGTGGCTTTGCTGATTTCTCTCGTTGCTCGTTCTCGTTCTTTGGCACTGCTTTTCAGTTCGCGGGCCAACTCAATGCGAATTTCATCCGGTCTGCCCATTTCGGGATGCTCCAAAATGCCATTGACAAGGTGAATCATCTGGTTGAGGATCTTCTCCACGACGGGATTGCGCAGACTGTTTTTCGGCAGCAGTTCTAAGCGATCTAACAATTCGCGTCTTTGATTCTCCTCCTTTGTGAGATGCAAAGCATGGCGATATCCTGCTTGTTCACAGGCTTCCGTATAGGAAGATTCCTTGATGTAGGGGTAGATTTTGCGCAGGGCTTTGGTACTCAAACTGGCATAGTCGTCCAGTAAACTGATGTTAGCCAGCATTCTTCCGAAATGTCGCGGAAAGCCGAAATTCTCCTCCAAGTGTTGCAGCAAACTGTCTATTCCTGAGCGGCTGTTATCGCTTTCATAAGAGTATAGCAAATGCCACAGCCTATAGAACTTTTGTTGCGTAAAGCTCTTGCCATCTTTTTCCGCATCAAATTCCAAAATCTCAGAATCTATGCCGTGTTCGGCAAAAAACTTCCGCAGCAGCTTTTTCTTATCTGCTGTTTTAGCATTAGCCAGCTTCACCGTCCTGCCATCCTCCTCCATCATCTTTTGATAGATCTTGTAGAAAGCCGCTTGCGTAGCATTCCCCTGTAATTCTTTGAAGTTCAAGACGTAGTTCTTGCTTTCCCTGGCACCGTAAATTTCTTTCAAAACCCTTTCAGCCTTCCACTTTTCCACGGTATTCAACTCCTCAAAGAGCTTTTCTTTCCATTCCTGACTAAGGGAAAAGCGCTCCCCCGTCTGAATGTTGGTGATTTGCACATCGTGTAAGCGCTGCCAGATTTTGAACTCCTGAAACAGCGGAGAAGAGCGGGGTGCTACTCGAGAGCCTATGCGAACCTTTTTGGTTTTACCACCAACCCTTTTTTCTATCACTTTAGATTCAAAGGTGCAAAAACTGATAAGACCCTTTTGAGATTTCAAAGGACGCTGGTAAAAGATTATGCGATCTCTGATTCTCTTTCTCAGCTCAGGCCTCAGTTTTTTGGGATAAAATTTTTGTTGGGTATCCCAGATTTTGTCAAACTCATTGAGGTAATCTTGTCTGTAAAAGATTTGGTTCTTGAGACGGCTATGTGGAGATTGTTGCAGTTGCCGATACTGAAACTCTCCCACTGTCAGCTTCTCAACATGGAGCAGCTTACTCCTGTCGCTGATAGCTCCCAGATACCCACTGGAACCATTGATTTCGCCAATGATATTGGTCAAAACCAATCCCAATTGATCCGGTGGAAGTTTTTTCTTCAAAGCTTCCGCCCGATATCGATACGCTTCGATTTTTTTGTCTTTGCCTGTCAATTTAATAGTTTCAGTACCCAAAGCTTTTTTCCAAATACCTACAGCGGCCTGTTTAGTTACCCCTTGCAATTTTTCCAAGAGTTCATCAGTCAGTTTATTGGAATAAAAGGGCTGCTGGAATTCCCAAATCCGACTAAACTCCTCCTGCAAGTCAGAGCGGTAAAATTTAGGTATGGAGCGTTTACCGTCCAAAAGCAACTCATAGGCATACTGCCCTGGAGTCATATTTTTTTCTCTGAGGTACAAAGCCAACTGCATGTCATCCAGGACTTCTCCATCCTCTTCTGCCGTTTTAGTCTTTCTGTTGCTTTTATATCCCCGCTTTTTATTGATCATAAGAAAAATGCGGGCCAAATCCCTCAAAGAGACTTTTTCATATACGGCTTTGGCCCTGATGCGATAAGGCTCATGCAAGGGCAGGGAACCCTCCCAAGCCAAATCTTCAGGGGAATCGATCCAGCCTTCCTCTACAAACAATTGAATCAATTGGTTTCTGCGCAATTGGTAGCGATCCAAATTTCTGCGCATCATGCGTTTTTGTCGACGTTCGGCATTGGTGGTAATGCGCTTGCCTTCCGTAAAATTTTTGGACTCATCTACGGTAAGAGGTACTACCCGCACACCCATTTTGACAATGGATGAGGTCTCTTTTTCAGTCTCGGCTTCATGCACATAAGCCCAACCGATGGAATTTGTTCCCAGATCCAGTCCTAAAATTTTTTTCATAGTTAAAAGTTTTTTTGTATCTTTGCCTTACAATTTGAAGCTAATCACAATAAGGATTATTCCGTTGTGAAAACATCTGGCCTGCCCTCAGCCATTATTTGGGGGCTTTTTTATTGCCCAAATATAGCAAAAAAGCTGTTTTCAACAAGCTTTTGCAGAAAAGTACCTCCGGCTCACAAGCTACAACTTCTCTGTACACTTTGCGGTACTCTCTCGACAACCAAAAACAATTTTTTAGCGCCCAGAACGCTAAGACATCGCAAAGAACGCCAGGAGTAGATCCTCCTTTGCGCACTTTGCGCATCCCTTGCGACCCTCGCGATAACCAAAAACAATTTTTAATCGCAAAGAACGCTAAGACATCGCAAGGGACGCCAGGAGTGAATCCCCCCTTTGCGTCTCTTGCGATACTACACAGAAGGAAATGAAACTTGAACCTGTGCTTCTTCTCCGGTTTTATCGATTTTCGCCCAGGTAGGCAATGACGGCCTTCCTGATGTCATAGCGCAAATCGGAAGAGTCTTTAGGTTTATCTACAGCCAGGATATCCGGATGTTCCGGCGTGAAAAAATCCAGGCGGGTTTCGTATCCGGAGAGAAGGAAATCGTTGAGGATGATGTGGTAAGTCTTGCTTTCCTCCAATGGCTGGCCATTGATGAGCCAGGCGCCTTGTCCCGCGGGTTTTACACCATACCATTGGAGATATCCGCCGGTACCTTTGTTCTCCAGGCCAATGTCGAGGACCTTTTTGAGCAGGCTGCCACGGATATCCACTTCCCAAAGTTGCCCGCCGAAGGGCAGCGTTCGAAACCAATCTATGGCCAAGATATCGCCCGAGAGTTGATCGTCGATGCGCACGCCACCGCTGTTGAAGATGGCACAGGCTACCGGCTTTTTGGCGGAAGCCTCCATAGCTGCCGTAATCACAGCCCCCATATTGGTTTGGCGGTTGCGTATGGAAGACTCTCGTCCGTCCAGAGGCTCTGTGGCGTGGTAAACTACGGCATAAGGGTCGGGAATGACTTGGCCGATAATCTCATCCTGAATGCGCATCCACCTATCCACCACCTCTTTGACGGCAGGCTCCTCGGGTATAGCCGGAGTAATGGGCACCAATTCGGATTGCAGTTGAGTTTCTCCGGTATGGGTGTTGATGCGTAGGCGATGAACGTAAACAGTTTTGGCATTGGCATCGGCCTTAGCCACGACCACAGCACCTACGCTATCGATCATGTTGTCGTGATCGTGCCCACCCATGAGCAGCGGAACTTCCGGCAGCATACCCGCCAGCTTCAAATCTTGGACCATTTCCAGATGAGTCAGGCCCACCACTACATTGGCCACGGGCTTCAGCTGCTCGACAGCTTGCTGAGCTGCCTGGAAGGGATCCAGGTAATACACCCAATCTTTGGGGTTGGAGGCCAGGGTCACGCCGAAAATACCGATGTTGGCTACGGTGCCGTCGGCATCCTTTACCTCCCAGATAAAGGCAGCCGGCAATTGGCGCTTCTCATCCAGATCCTCTTTGTAAAAGGGTACTGGCTTACCTCCGACCAAATGCCGCACATTAGAGCTGACCCACATGAAACTGCTTTCGTTAATCCGATCTTGCAGCTCTTTCTCCTTCAAATCAAATTCGTGATTGCCAAACGTAACCACTTGCACGCCTGCGGCATTTAATGTCTCAACCATCTGGCGACCTTTGATGCGCTGCCCCTGATATTTCAATGTGCCCAAAAGGGATGGACTCAAAAAATCGCCCGACAGGACAAACAGCGTATTGGGGTTTTCGTCCTTCAATTGTTGATACAAGCTTGCCACGCGCGCCAGCCCACCCACTTTGCCCCCTTGTAAAGGAGCTATTTCATAAACGTCATTCATCTGCAAGAAGATGACATCAATGATGCCATCGTTTTCAGCAGCATTTTCAGCCTTGACGAGCTTCTCTTCTTTTTGTCCGGACAATTCCGTCTTTTGCTCATCGGAAGGTGTTTGTGCCGTCTTCTGACCGATTTTGGGAGTACAAGCCCATAGAACAAGAGCTAAGGTTAAGTACAAGAGTTTTTTTGCGGGAAAGTACATAGTTCACATGGTTTTTTGCTGAGACGGCAGCTGCCTTTCGGAGCATCGTCCCCAGGGGTAAAAAAGCTCGATTTAGCTCTGCGAAGATAAAGCGCTTTTCATTACTTTTGAGCCGAAAACAAGGACAAACCATGCCCGACCAAAAGACACCTCCCGTTTTGTGGACACCTTCCGAAGCTTTTCGCAGCAATTCCCGCCTCCAACACTATATGGAATACCTGCGGGAGAAGCGTGGACTAAACTTTTTGGAGTACCACGCCTTGTGGCTGTGGTCTGTAGAGCGAACGGCTGATTTTTGGGAAAGCATTTGGGAATACTTTGAGGTCATCAACCACGCAGAGGGCTATGAGCGGGTTATTCAGGGAGAGCGCATGCCCTTTCACCAATGGTTTAAGGGTTCACGCATCAATTATGCCGAGCATCTCTTTCGCTATGCCGAGGATGCCCGGACAGCCATCGTCTTTCAATCGGAGCGCATGGAGGAGCCCATAGAAATCAGCTGGGCGGAGGTGAAATCTCAGGTAGCCATACTGCAACAACACTTTCGCGAACTGGGCCTCAAACCCGGCGATCGCGTAGCTGCTTTCCTGCCTAACATCCCGGAAGCCACCATGGCTTTTTTGGCAGCTTCGTCTATGGGGCTTGTTTGGTCTTCCTGCTCCCCTGACTTCGGCACGAACAGTGTCTTGGATCGCTTTCGCCAAATAGAACCCCGTGTGCTCTTTGCCGTGGATGGCTACACCTATAACGGGAAGCCCTATGACAAACGGGAAGAGGTGGCCCGGCTCAAACGGGAAATGCCCTCAATCGAACAAGTCATCCTCATTCCCTTTCTCAGAGCCGAAGCCAATTTCAACGAGATACCCGATAGCATCCTATGGAACGAGATGTACCGCAGCGATGCTCCTCCCCTTTCCTTTGAGGCTGTCCCCTTTGAACATCCCATTTGGGTGCTGTATTCCTCCGGCACTACGGGCTTACCCAAGGCCATTACCCACTCACATGGTGGTGTATTGTTGGAGCATTTGAAATACCTGGCTTTTCACAACGATGTACATCCGGGCGAACGCTTTTTTTGGTACTCGACCACAGGTTGGATGATGTGGAATTTTGTCCAGGCAGCTTTTTTAGTTGGAGCGACTATTGTGCTGTATGAAGGCTCACCCGCTTACCCAAACTTGAACGCCCTGTGGGCATTTGCCGAAAGGGCTAAAATCAACCACTTCGGCACCAGTGCTCCTTTCATTGTCGCCTGCATGAAAAAAGGACTTAGCCCCAAAGGGCAATTTGATTTCAGTCAGCTGCGCTCAATCAGCTCTACCGGAGCTCCGCTGCCACCCGAAGGTTTTGACTGGATTTACCAAGAGGTCAAGGAGGACGTCTGGCTCTGCTCGATGAGCGGAGGGACGGACGTCTGCACGGCTTTTGTCGGAGGTTGCCCCCTTCTGCCCTTGTACGAAGGTGAAATTCAATGTCGTGCTTTGGGAGCTGCTGTCGAGGCCTGGGACGAAGAGGGGAAAGAGTTAATCGATGAGGTTGGTGAGATGGTCATCACCCGCCCCATGCCCTCCATGCCCGTGTACTTTTGGAACGACCCCGATAAAAAGCGTTATCTAGCCAGTTATTTTGAAAAATATCCGGGCGTTTGGCGGCATGGTGACTGGATCAAAATCACGAATCGAGGTAGCCTGATCATTTACGGCCGCTCCGACGCTACCCTCAACCGCCACGGCGTGCGCATAGGCACGGCGGAGATCTATCGGGCTGTTGATAAAGTGCCTGGCATTGAAGACAGCCTGATCGTCAACCTCGAGCGGCCCGACGGCAGCCACTACATGCCACTATTCGTAAAGCTCGAACAAGGCGTAGAACTCAACGAAGAATTAAAACAACGCATTGCCAGGCAGCTGCGCTCAGATTACTCGCCACGTCACGTGCCCGACGAAATCATAGCTGTGCCGGACATCCCCTACACCATTAGCGGGAAGAAGCTCGAAGCTCCGGTAAAGAAAATTCTCCTGGGTATGGAGCAGAGCAAGGCTCTCAGCAGAGATTCCCTAAGGAACCCCGAGGCCTTAGACTTTTTCATCAAATTTGCCAAGCAGCACTGAGGCTCTGGTCGTGGTCTTAAAAATCAGGCATCTTTTCACCCATGAGCAAAATTTGTCACTTCAGCAGCCTGCACCCGCCCCGTGATCCGCGCATTTACGAAAAAGAATGTCGTTCCTTGGCCAAGGCCGGTTATGAAGTTCACCTACTCGTACCCAACACCTCATCTACCAAAACGGAAGAAGGTGTTTTTCTACATGGCCTTACGCTCCCGAACAAGCGCTGGAAACGCCTGCTCTTCGGACATCGACACATGCGCAAGCAATTGTTGGCGATAAATGCAGAGCTATATCACTTCCACGATCCGGAACTGCTGCCTCTGGGATGGAAACTGCGCAAAAAGGGGAAAGCAGTCGTGTACGATGCCCACGAAGATTTGCCCCGCCAAATGCTCAGCAAGGCCTGGCTACCTCCTTGGCTGCGCAAACCCTTGGCCTTTCTCGCAGAAAAGCTGGAAAATTTTTTTGCAAACCGTATGAGCGCCGTAGTAACTCCAACGCCTCACTTACAAAAACGATTCGCAAAAATCAACAGCCGAAGCGTACAAGTTGCCAATTTCACACAACTTGATGAAACAGCACTCCCTCCATTTGCCGAAAGGCCAAAAAAACTCTTGTACGTTGGCACTTTGTTGAAAGTTCGGGGCATAGCGGAAATGATTGAGGCCGCAGCAGAAGCCGGGTATCCGCTTCACTTGGCCGGCAACTGGCATTCCGACTCCTATGAGACTTATTGCAAAAACCTGCCGGGTTGGAACAATGTCTGCTTTCACGGCTATATCGGGCCTGATAAGAAACGCGAGCTACTGGCCGATAGCCGCATAGGGCTAGTCTTGCTACACCCCATCCCCAACTACCTGCTGGCCTGGCCTGTAAAACTATTTGAATACATGGCCGCCGGCTTACCCGTCATCGCCTCCGATTTCCCTCTCTGGCAAGAAATTGTGCAAGAAAATGACTGCGGGATATGTGTTAACCCCATGGACAAAAAACAAATTGTGCAGGCTATACGTCTATTCATGGAAGACGACAACATGGCCGAACAAATGGGAAGAAAGGGTCAGCTGGCCGCCCGTCAAAGGTACCACTGGAACAGCCAGGAGAAAAACTTACTTGCACTCTATGACGAAATCCTCAGATAACGGCCCCATCATTAGTCTGATCGTCCCTTGCTACAACGAGGAGCGCTTTTTGCCTGCTTTTTTAGAAAGCCTCAGGCAACAAAGCCTCTCTCCGCTACACTTTGAACTCATCGTGTTGGATGGGATGAGCACAGATAAAAGTCGGGATATTTTACGGGCTTACGCCAAATATTTCCCCCATTTTTGCTTGGAAGATAATCCTGCTCGCTACGTTCCTCAGGCTCTGAACAAAGGCATCCAAATAGCCCGATCGTCCTACATTGCCCGCATGGATGTGCACACCACCTATCCTCCCGATTACTTAGAGCAGCTCTTGTTTTGGCAGCAAAAAACCGGAGCTGACAACATAGGTGGCCTCTGTCAGATCGTGCCGCGCTCTTCGAGCTCCAAAGCCTTGGCTATAGCCCTGGCCTTGGCACATCCTCTGGGCGTGGGTAATTCTACCTTTCGGACGGGCACAAGAGAAGTCAAAGAAGTAGATACCGTGCCTTTTGGCTTTTTTCCTAAAGCTACTTTCGAAAAATTCGGTCTGTTTGATGAACGTCTCATTAGAAATCAAGATATAGAATACAACAAGAGAATCCTAAGGCAAGGGGGGAAAATTATCTTGGTACCGGCAATACAATGTCAATACTTTGCTCGCGATCGCTTTTCCCAATTGTGGAAAAACATGTTTGACACGGGAAAGTGGGTCATTCGAGCTGTTCGCCTCACAGGTCGGTACGATGCCCTATCCGGGCGACATTTTGTCCCCATGCTGTTTGTGCTTTACCTGCTGAGCGTACCCATGGCACTGTTTTGGGGTGGCACGGCCACGCCCATCTTCGGCATCCCCGCCGGGTTCTTAGCTGCGCTCTACCTGCTTCCTTTCCTGTTCTATCTCCTGAGCTTGTTTGCCGTCGGCCTGCAGCTGGCCCTGCAACGCAGAAGACCTGCCCTACTTTGGTTCTTGCCCTACACTTTTTTTCTCATGCATCTGGCCTATGGCCTGGGCAGTTGGTATGCCGTCATCAAGACGAAACACTAAATATCCCAAACCCAAAGGATCTGGGATATTTACGACTTGCAAGCGGGCGAAAGATAGGGGACTTGAGAGGCTAACGCTTCCCAAATCCCTTCGCTATCTATGAGGCACAAGCTTTATGACAAGCAAATAAAGTCCTTTATCTTTGCTCCTCCGAAATGTTTTGGGACATTACGACTCGCAAACGAGCGAAAGATAAGGCGTTTGAGAGGCTGGCGCCTCCCAAACCACTTCGCCCTAGGCATAAACCCGAACACCCTCTTGCCAGGGTCCACTCCTAAGTAGTCTGCCATTTTTCACTCAGAACTAAACCAAGATGAAAAAACTGAGATGCTTGCCGCCCGCATGGATATTCACTATCTTTTTCGCCTTGCCGCTTTGCTTCCCCCTGCAAGCGCAAGGTGATTACACCTTTTACATCATCATGGAAAACGGGCAACGCATTGACAACATCAAAGTCAATCGCAAGCCGTCGCAAACCAACTGGAAACAAGTCAGTTTTTACTCAAAAAGCGATCCGGAAAAAGAGACCAAAAAGCTGACACCTGATGAAGTGCAAAGTTTTTCAACCATTGTGTACCGGTATTTCAGCCTTCCTTGTCAGTTGGAATCCGGCGAAAAAATGAGATGTTTTGTCGCTGAACAGCGAGAAGGTCTGACCCTACTCTATAGGACGCTAGATGAAAAAGGCCATCTGCATCTGTTCATTCGCCCCAAAGCAGATCAAGCTTTAGAAGAATTGCCTGCCTGGGGTATCCGCGAGTATCTAGCCGATAAGCTTCCGGACTTCGACCAATTCGTTCGGGATTACAAAATCAAAGCTTTGAGCTATGATGCCGATGAGTTGGAAGAAGTGTTGATCGAGTATAGTCAATACCTGGATCCCCGGTTTCAACTAAAAGCAAGGGAAAAGCCGGGCAACTCTCATGCCGCCAAAGGTTCCGGCTTCCACCTCGGACCTGAATTTAGCGCCGGCTTTCGCCAAATGCACTTCACCGAGCCTTCCATAGAGTTTGAAGACATCGGTTATCCTACCTTAGTCTTTACCGGAGGAATGGTCATCGATATCGCCTATGACAACCACTCCTCTTTACTCATCATACCCCGCTATACCTTTTACGGCATCAAGCAATATCCGGATTCCGTGTTGGTAAGGCGCAACACCTTTACCCTACCCTTTGTCTATCGCTATACGTATTTTACGGGAAAGCGCCTATCTCCTTTTGTACAAGGAGGAGGGCATGCAGGCATTCATGCCGGAGCGGAATTTGTGCGAACCTACAACGGCATCACAAAAGGCTTTCCCATGGACCCGCTTTACGGCGGCTTCCAAATCGGTCTGGGGCTTGAAATACAGCAAAAATACAGCGGGGATATCCACTGCAGCCTCACTTATAGCCAAAGTTACGGCGATAAAATCCAAACTCGGGCTTTTCCTCTCAGAAAAGAAAAAGTGCAATTCAGCAGTTGGAGTCTGAGTTTAAGCTGGTTGTTGTTTTAAGACTAAAAAAAGACTATTCCGGAGAACAGCTCAACACGGCAGCTCGTTTTTCCGTGGGTATCCAATCGAGCTGAACATGGGGATGCATCATCTCAGCCCAGCGCTTTACCATCTGCTGCTCGGCCGGTCGAATGCCGTCATCCACCAAGATGATTGCATTCGGGCTCAAGCGATCTTTCAACAAGGGATAAGCCGGATACCTGGCTTTGGCATGCAATGTGGAAGGAGGCCCGTCAACGACCAACAAATCGATAGGCCGATCAGAAGGAAGATCCGACAAATCGTACCAAGGGATTTCGTCTTCCCCTATCAAGTAAGACTTCAAGGGAGCATGTATTATATGGGCAATTCCACCTAAACCGTGATTCTTCAAATTGCGGCTACTCAATTCGGCATAATAACTATCGTGCTCTAAGGCAAGTACTTTTCCCTTTCCGTTTTGCTGCAAAGCATAAGCACTCACCAAAGTTGAAACTCCTCCCCCACATTCTAACACCAACTTCGGCTTGTGCTCCCGGATCAAATCATACAGCAAGCAGAGGAAATCCGGCGAAGCTGCATACGAACGCATACGAGGAAAAGCTCGCTTAGGCTTGATTTGCTGAAACAAATAGAGCAAAGCTTGCTCTTGTGCAGCAGCAGAGCGCACTTCGCTGCGATTATCCATAAAATTGATGACTAATTTTCGATACACCAAAATCAGCGAAACCAATACCAGCAACAACAAAAATGCCAGGTAAATCTCCCACAAGCTCACTTTTGGCGAAAGCAAAAAAAACGATAAACCAATCAAAAATAAAACGACAATGAAAGCAAAGCCGTAGCGCAAAACCCGGGAAGGTGTTAATTCAGGCATGACCGAAAGTTTATGACTCGACCGGAAATCCGAGGCCACAGAAATAAAGAAGCTGAGCCCTCACTAAAAATCACAACAGACCTTCTTCCGAGGCCTTTTCCGAAAGCGTATGCAATTTGACCGGTTCTCGCCGCTTACGCAGTTTTAAATTGAGAAATTCCACAAACAGGGAAAAGGTAATGGCGAAGTAGAGGTAGCCTTTCGGCACACTCCCCACCTCAGATCCGGCTATTTTTAAATGTGCCAAATGAGCACCCTCTGCAATTAACATAAAGCCAATAAGCAGCAAAAAGGCCATACCCAACATTTGTACCGTGGGATGTGCATTGACAAAACGCCCCACAGGCACAGCAAACAGCATCATAATCAACATGGAAATAACTACAGCAGTGATCATCAAAAACAGAGCTCCATCCAATCCACTTGTCATACCGATAGCCGTGAGGATCGAATCAAAGGAGAACACCAGGCTCAAAAGAGCTATCTGTACAATGGCTCTGCCCAAGGAAAAGCCGCTTCTCCCCGCTTTACCTTCTCCGGCTAAGGCTTCACCTTCCAGTTTGTGGTGAATCTCTGAAGTGCTCTTGTACATAAGAAACAATCCACCTGCAAATAAGACGAGACTCTGACCTGTAAAAACACCTTCAATCCACGAAGCATGAAAACTGAAAACGGTTTGTTGCATGGCCATAAACGCGGATATGCCTAGCAGCAAAAAGACCCTAAGCACCAAAGCCATAACCAAGCCCCAAAAAGTAGCCTTTTTGCGCTCTTCTTCTTCAGACAATTTTCCCGCAACGATAGAAATGAAAACGATGTTGTCAATACCCAAAACTATTTCCAGAAAAGTCAAGGTCAACAGACTCATCCAAATTTCCAAAGAGGTAAAATCCGGTATAATCCATTCCATAAAGCAAGCCAGTTTGATTTGAGAACAAAGATAAGCTCTTTTTGACCAACAGCTGAACGTCCGGCCTACGCCTCCCAAAGAACTTGCCCGACCCTGCAGACAAGCAGAGTCGGGCAAGAAAACTTCGTGTGGGGCTTATCTTATTCCTTAACCACTTTTTCCACAATGGTTTGCCCCTCGGCACTCTGAAGAGACAGCAGATACACACCTGCCGGCAACTGCCCTGCGGGAATGTCGTAATACAATTTGCCCTCTTGCAAAGCGCCTTCTCTGTACAGCAGCCGACCCGTCAGATCGTAGAGCTTAAGCTCGCTAAGCGTGAAATTCGGATCCAGGCTCTGAACCAACAGGACATCCCTAACCGGATTGGGATAAATCAACAGCCATTGGTTGTCTTGCTGCCAGCGAATCTCAACCAGGTTGGAGAAAAAGGCCTCTCCCCCATCACGGCTGACGCGCAAGCGATAAAACAATACACCAGCACGAGGTGCAGTGTCCTGAAAATCATAAGTTTCCGATTCGGAATCAAACGGAACAAGAGCGAGGGGTTCAAAATTTTCCACCCCGTTGAAGGAACGCTCGAGCACAAACTCATCGCCTTCTCCCATGCCCTCGGCTGTCCAGCTGAGGTGCACCCCGTCAGCTATCGGCTGCCCCTGCAAGACCATCAACGGACTACCTCCGCCACAGTTGGGAGAACTATTCGTAACAAAGACATCCAACCAGGCATAGGAGGTACAGCCGTCTTTTTCAACTGTCAGTTGTACGGTGTACAGGCCGTATTGCAGCCAGGTAACATCCACTACCGGATCCGTAGAGGTTTGCGGATCGGCATGTGGGCCAAAATCCCATAGGTAAGTAGCTCCCGCACCGTTGTCCAAAGCCGTATAGGTTTCCGTATCGCCTTCACAGGCGACATTGGGCCCGTCAATTTGCGCGACGGCCACATCGCCCACTTCCTTGACTACAATGTTGGAAGTTTCCAAAAACTCAATACAGCCTTCGCGACGTGCACAGCGGGCGTAGTAAGTTGTTTCGAAAATGGGGCCCGGATCGTATTCCGGCACATTAGAGTTGGGAATGGGAATCCAGGTATTGGGGTTGAAGGGCTGATTTTCAAAAGTCATCATCCAGAGGTACTCAATATTGCCCGTACCACCTGTTGCCGGTGCCGTTTCCACGATGGGCCCCGGATCATTGCCCGGGCCACAGAGAAATTCATCGCCGGCAATCTCCCCGGGGTCTGTGATGTTGTCACAAATGACGTACAGACCGGCATCCCAGTTCAAGTCGCAACTGCCGGTATTGTTGGCAACCAACACGAACACGGGTGTCATGCCCGTAGTGGTATCTACATCGCTGTCCACCGAATCATCACTACCGGCATCCTGCACCGTAAAGAAGTGATTGGCCGGAAGGCTGAAAGTCAGCTTATACGTGCCACCGGGAATGGGGTTAAACAGATACATGCCGGCAGAATCCGTAACTTGGGTGAGGTTGACGGGATTGCCGTTGTCATCCGTTCCGGTAAGGGTTACCGTTACACCGGCCACGCCCGTTTCGTTCGGGTCTTGAATGCCGTCTTGGTCCAAATCCAACCAGACCTTATCCCCAACGCAGGTAGTGGGTGCAGTGCCCAACTGGACCGAACAAGAGGTTTGGCAGCCGTTAGCATCGGTCGTAGTTACGCTGTAAAAGCCTTCCGACAAATTGGAGACTGTCTGAGTCGTTGCACCGGTACTCCACAAATACGTGTAGGGTGGCGTACCACCCGAAGCATTGACGGTAACCACACCATCGGAAGCTCCCGGGGAAGACACCGGCTGGACCACCTCCGCCGTACAAGTCGGATTGGGAGCTGCTTCCAGTACAACAGCAGCACTGGCTGTACAGCCCAAAGCATCCGTAACGACCACCGAATAATTACCGGGCGGCAAATCCTGGACCATAGGCCCCATATCCCCCGTACTCCACAAGTAAGTGTACGGCGCAATACCGCCACTGGGTACAGCAGCTAAAATACCCGTTGCAGCACCTTCACAAGGCTGATTCAATACTTCAATCACTACCGAAGGATTGCTCTGCAGCCCCACTGTTGCTGAAGCACTCACCTCACAGCCATTGGCATCGGTAACGGTGACGGTATAACTGCCAGGAGCCAGGTTGGTCAAAGGCGGCGTAAAAGGCCCTATGTTGCTGGTATAGGTATAGGGCGGCGTACCTCCTGAAACATTGACGACAATGCTTCCATCGTTGCTGCCCGGACAGCTGGCATCCGTCGGCATGAGCGCTAAACTCAGCGGTAAAGGTTCGGCAACGGTAGCCGAAGCCATGGCCTCACACCCATTGGCATCGGTAACGGTGACGCTGTAAACTCCCGGAGCCAGGTTGGAAATACTTTGCGTGGTTTCACCCGTGCTCCAGACATAACTGTATAGAGGTGTACCGCCTGTTGGCAAAGCCGTGATGCTTCCGTCTGCAAATCCATAACAGCTCACATCCATAACGTCCAAAGCCAGAGAAAGTGGTGGAATATCCTCCACGGTAAAATTTTGAGAAGCTTCGCAACCATTGGCATCCATAACGGTTACAGAGTAATCACCCGGAGGCAAGTTCATGACAACCGGGCCGCTATCTCCCGTACTCCAGGTATAAGTATAGGGCGGCGTTCCCCCTTCAGCCAGGGCCACAGCAGCTGCGGCATTGGTGCTGCAATCTCCGTAATTGAGGTCCACTTCCAGGGTCAGTTCCGGCGGTTCCGAGATAAAGATGGAACCCGAAGCCTGGCAGCCGTTAGCGTCCGTAACGGTTACGGAGTAAGTGCCTGCCGGCAAATTGGAGATGGTTTGGCTGGTAGCGCCGGTATTCCACAGGTAGCTATAAGGCGGTGTTCCATCAAAGGGTACCGCCGTAGCTCCCCCATCGCTATAGCCGAAACAACTCACATCCTGGCCGCTTAACATCAGTTGCACCAAGGTGCCTGCAGCAACCACTCCGGAAGCGGTATCCGTACAACCATTGGCATCGGTAACGGTAACGGTATAAACGCCCGGAGGCAGGTTGGCTATGGAAGCTGTGGTTTCGCCCGTATTCCACAGATAGGTATAGGGCGGCGTTCCGCCCACAACCACGGCCGTAGCCGTGCCGTCCTCATCTCCCGAGCAAGTTTCATCCGTAGTCATAACGCCTACCATAGGACTGGCGGGGGCTGTGATGGTCACCGAGGCCGTAGCCGTACAACCATTGGCATCGGTAACGACCACGACGTAGGTGCCTGCGCTAAGTCCGGTAATAGTTTGGGTAGTTTCACCCGTATTCCACAGGTAGGTATAGCCTCCGGCTCCACCTGAGGGCATAGCTGTAGCTGTCCCATCGCTTCCATTGCAGCTTGTCACATCCGTAGAAGTAATGCTGACACTAAAGGGGTTGGCCGGCAAAACCACCACACTGGTCGAAGCCGTACAGCCCACGGCATCCGTAGCCGTTACGGAATAGGTGCCGGGAGGCAGGTTGTCGATGAAGGAGCCGTTTTGGCCGTTGCTCCATTGATAAGTATAAGGCGGCACCCCATTGGAAGCCGTAGCCGTAGCCGTGCCGTCGTTGTAGCCCGAACAAGTTTCGTCCGTGCTGGAAGCCACTACAGTAATGGCCGATTGTTCCGTCAGTGTGATGCTCAGGCTGATGTCGCAGCCGTTGGCATCCGTAACGGTTACCGAGTAGTTGCCTTCCGGCAAATTGGTGATGACCGGCGTGGTCGCACCGGTATTCCAGAGGTAACTGTAAGGCGGTGTACCTCCAGAGGCCACCACCATAGCCGAGCCGTTGGTAGAGCCCGCGCAGGTGGGGTCATTGCCGGAAATGGTAGCTGTTAGCGGTGGCGGTTCCGAGACCGTTCCCGTTGCCGTTGCCGAGCAGCCGTTAGAACCGGTAACCGTTACCGTATAACTGCCGGGAGCCAGATTGCTAATCGTCTGGGTCGTTTCGCCGGTACTCCAAAGGTAAGTATAGGGTGGCATGCTACCCGTAGCATCGGCCGTGATGGAACCGTCATCGTAACCATTGCAGGTAATGTCGTTGGTGATGAGATTGATGGTAGGTGCTTCAATAGTCACGGTAACACAGCCGGCAATGGCACAATTGACCGCATCCATTACCGTTACGCAAAAAGTGCCCGGAGCCATGTACGTGATGGACTGCGTGGTTTCACCGGTGCTCCAGCTGTAGGTATAACCCGGTACACCACCGCCGGGATTGGCCGTAACGGTACCCGGCACGGCACAGTTAGAGACAGTGAAATCCAGCGTCAAAGGAGGCGGAGCTGTTAAGGTCGTAGTAGCTGTAGCAGTCTGCATAGCTGCATCGGTTACCGTTACGGTGTACGTGCCAACTCCGAGATTGCTAATGGTCTGGGTGGTGTCACCCGTATTCCACAGATAGGTATAGGGCGGCATACCTCCGGAAGGATTGGCTGTAATGGATCCCGTATTAAAGCCTCCACAGGCAGGGTTGGTTGCGTCTAAAGTTACGGTAAGCTGCGCATAAGCCGCAGAGCTAACCCAAAGCAAGAGCAGCAAAACAAGCCACTTTCTAAAAAGGGCTTTCGCCAAATGAACTGTAGTGAAGAGTAAACGGTTATTCATGGGCAATTTAGTTAATCGATAAAAAACAATTACTGAGGAGTTAGGCAAAGCAGAACTGTCCAGCTTGGAGTATGGATACTCATGTCTTGTACAGCTGCCGGTTCAAGCCCTGCCAAGTGTGGGTGGGTAGATGTCTTATTTTTGCGGCTTGCTTATCCCCGTTTCAAGCCGCCAAGGCACTAGGGGGAATGTGCCCTTTCTCACAGGTGTGTGGATTTGGCCGCAAGATACAGCTTTTGTCGGACAAATGGTGCATTTTTGCAAGAATTCGGAAAAAAAATCGCAGCATGAGCCAATTTCTTCTCCCCTCTATTTTTGCTTTAGCAGCGCTATGTGGCCTAACAGCCTGCACTTATGAGCCCTATGAGCAAGGCCATCAGCTTTACGTCAGGCACTGTTCTTCATGCCACATGGAAGACGGTACTGGCCTGGAGCAGCTCATTCCCTCTTTGCGACAAAACCGTTTTTTGCTGCAAAGCGAGGCGGAATTGGCCTGCTTGATACGACTGGGCGCCAAAGACAGTTTGCAAATCAACGGCAAGTGGCTTTACGGCGATATGCCTCCCAACGACAAACTCAATGCCACGGAAATCACCAACATCTTAAACTACCTTCGTCATGCCTGGGGCAATGAGGCAAGTGTGATAAAAGCACAGGAGGTAGAACAAGCACTGGAAAATTGTTTGCCGAAAGGCAGATAAGCCAACCGACTCCAAAACAGAAGAGAGGTTTGACGAATCTCAGCACCTCATTTTGTAAGCAAGTAAACATATCGAATAAAAGAGCAAAAGGCATAGAGTAGATTATCGGGTAAAATGCTACTTTAGCGGCAGCAAATATGCTGCTTTGCTCATCCGGAGGATCTAAACAACCTGCATTTATGAGAAATTTTTTCTTCACACTGCTTTTTATTTCCGTTGCGGCCTCAGGGCTTTTGGCCCAACCCATCAACGACGATTGCCCTGGCATCATCGATTTAGGTGTGGCGCCTTATTGTCCCGATACGGTTTTTTATACCAATGTAGATGCTACGGCTTCCGATATTGGAACGGACAACGACCCCAGTAGTGTAGCCGGCTGCATGGGCCTGCCCCCCATGCAACACGACGTTTGGTTTCAATTTATAGCATCGGACACCATTTTGGATTACACCATAGAAGTTACGGGCATAACCGATGGGATGGGTTCTACACCCATGATCATGCCCCAGGTTGCCATTTATCGGGGTGATTGCGAGTTTGACGGGCTGCAACTTCTGGGCTGCAATGCTGCAGATGTGGGGGAAAGTTCCATTCAATTGAACGTGTCCGGGCTTACCCCTGGTCTGCCTTACTTCCTGCGCATCACCGATTATTCGGAAAGCGCCACACCCAATTGGGGGACGTTTAAGCTGTGTGTGCGTCCTAAAGATCCTGTTATCATCATAGACGATGACGTGGTTACGGATCTCTGTGAAGGTGAGGTTTACGACAGTGGAGGCCCCGATGGAGATTACAGCGCCAACGAAAACTATACGCTGACGATCACGCCTCCGGCCCCGGTGGGCTGCATCACCTTTACCCTGGAATACTACAACATCGACGAATTCAGCGATCAAATTATCTTCTACGACGGACCGAGCACCTCTTCTCCTATCATCGGGCAACTGACGGGAGCCAATTTTCCGTCGACTGGTGGAGGCGCAGTTTGTTATCAGGTACAAGCCGGTAGCGGTAGCCTAACCATGCAATTCATCTCTGACGGTAGCGTACAGATGGATGGCTTCCACGGTTATTGGCAGTGCTCGCAAGACCCTTGTGAAAATTACGCCCTGATCCAAACTGAGCTCACCCAGGATACCGCGGTTATTGAAAATGCGCTGACCAATCCTCAAACGCAGTTGACTATAACCAACATCAGTTGTGCAGAAGGAGCTATGGGGGTCTTCAACAATGGAGACCTCACCGACTTGGGATTGAACAAAGGCCTGCTGCTCACATCGGGCAATGCCACCAATGTTTCCAATCCCGGAACTTTTTTTACTTCACAGGGAAATGGCTTCCCCGGTGACGCAGATTTGGATGTCTTATCCAACATCTCGGGAAATGGTGCCCCATCTGTTGATGCTTGCATACTCGAGCTGGACGTCTTCGTCGCTACCGATGAACTGACCTTTGAATATGTCTTCGGCTCTGAGGAATATCCGGAATTTGTCAATACTACTTTTAATGACATCTTTGCCTTTCTCATCTCCGGCCCCGGTATAACGGGCATACCCGGATTAAACGGACAAGACAACATTGCCATTTTACCCGATCCCGTCAATGTGCCGGTGGAAATCAACAGCGTCAACAACCTCACAAACTGGGAGTACTACCGCAACAACCTGGAAGGCCCCAGTGTAGCTTATGACGGCCTAACTTCAGATTACCTGGGCGTCAAAAAAAGTCTGACGGCCCGAGCGCAAGTTATCCCCTGCAACACCTATCACCTCAAGCTGGTCATAGCAGATCGACAAGACGGAATTTATGACTCCGGTGTATTCATCTCTGAAATTCGCGGATCGCAGCCCATGTCCAGCATCGTCTCGCAAAACGGCGTGGACTATCTGGCCGAGGAATGTACCTTGAATCCGGATCTCGTCGTTTTTGAGCTCAATGAACCTGCAGAAGACACCTTGGTTTACGACGTTCAGGTTACCGGAACGGCCACCCCGGGGCTGGACTACACCACGACGGTGCCTTCCCAAGTTACCTTTCTACCCGGAGAAAGTGCACAAACCTTTCAGATTTCCGTTCTCAATGACAATCTGGTTGAAGGCGAAGAATACGTAACTTTTCTGTTGGTCAAAGATTTCGGCTGCGGAGAAGTCGTTTTGGACTCCGTGAGCATTTCCATTTTTGACGAAATTCAGATAAACATCCTGCACGGTGTAGATACGGCTTTTGTTTGTGAGGGTGGCGATTTAAACATTAGTGCTTCGGGAGCAAGCGATTACTTTTGGACACCCATCAGCGTGTTTGATAATCCGGGCATTCCCAATCCCGTCGTAACGCCTCCCCAGAGCATGTTTGTCTATGTAGTTGGATCCGTAGGCCCCTGTGTAGCTACGGACTCTGTCTGGTTGGAAGTTTTGGATCCCACCTTGGGCATCGGCACTCAAGATCCCACGGGTATTTGCCAGGGCGATACCATCTTCCTTTTTGCCAGCAACAACGTGGGCAATACACAACTGGAATGGACGCCTCATACGGGCATTGTCAGCGATCCCACGCAACCCGGCATTTTTGTCGCTCCCCTGGAAACCACTACCTACTCTGCCAGTGTGGAAATAGAAGGTTGCAGTGCCTCCGATGAAATCACCATCTTCGTAGATTCTTTCCATCCCGGTATGCTCACCACCACCGACACCACCATTTGCCAGGGATATCCGGTTACCTTAGCCGGGCCTGTGCCGGATACCAGCACGACCATATATGAGTGGTCTCCGGGTATTTACCTGGACGATTCCACCATCGTCAATCCCATCTCACATCCGGAGGAAAACATCACATACACCCTCATCTCTACCAGTGAAAACGCTTATTGCGCGGACACGGCCAGCATCAGTATAGAGGTCATTCCTGCCGATATTGACATTTTTGCTCCAACTCAGGACAGCGTGGAAATTTGCTTGGGAGATAGTGTACAAATCCAAAGCACCACCACACATCCGGGCATCATGTGGCTGCCGGAAGAGGGCTTGAGCGATCCTGCCTCTGAAAACCCCGTAGCAGCACCAACTCAATCCACTACCTATGTGGCTTCTCTGGAAGTGGGCGAATGCCTGGTTTTCGATTCGGTGTACATCCGCGTGGATTCCCTGCCTGCTTTGGGTATCAAGACCGATCCCGAGAAAGATCCCTTCTGTGAAGGAGAGCAAATTTTGCTCTACTCGCCCACTTACGAGCCGGTTCACTTCCCGGATATCAGCTTTCAATGGCAACCCACCGATGTCGGCTTACTCACCTCCGACACTTTGTACAACCTGGTTGTACAACTTACCGATACGGTAACCATGGTTCGCACTACCTTAAATCACGCTTGCAGCAGTGTGGACAGTATTGTCCTCAATGTTGTACCTTCGATGTCTTTGACGGTCTCACCTTCAGACACCACCATTTGCCCGGGAGAATCCGTGCAATTGCAGGCTAGCAGCAACCTGGAAGTGGACGAATGGTCCTGGAGCCCGCAATTGTGGCTCAGTTGCAGCGATTGCCCCGATCCGGTAGCTACACCGGAAACGACTACACAATACAGCCCATCGGGCAAAGTAGATGGTTGCCCCGTTGATGGCCCACCGGTTACCATTGAGGTACTTCCTTACCCTCAATACCAGTTCCCCAGTCCGGCCGTCATCTGCACAGGAGAAAGCATACAACTCAACTTGATTGAGGATCCCAACGCCTCGTATTCCTGGCTGGTGGATAGCGTGGAAATCAGTACGGAAGCCCAGCCCATAGTCAGCCCGGAAGAAACGACCACTTATACGCTCCTTATTCAATATCTGGATTGCACGCCGTTCGAAGATCAGATCACAGTGGAAGTGATTCAAGAACCCCAGCTCACGGTGTCCGAAGATCAAATCATCTGCTTGGGAGAGACCGTTACCCTTACGGCCGACGGAGGTGCAACAGGCTCGTATTTTTGGCAACCTACCAACGACAACACGGCCAGCATCCAGGTAACGCCTTCACAATCGGGTTGGTACGTAGTTACCTTTGAAGATGCCGCAGGCTGTTTCATCACTTCTGATTCTGTCTTTGTCGACGTGGGAACGGGCTTTTTCATAGACTCAACCTATGCCCAGCCCGATACCGTTTTCGAAGGGCAACCGCTCAACTTGGGAGCATTTACCGAACCCGATGCCCTACTCAACCCCAGCTATCTGTGGACTCTGGCAGGAGTTACTCAGGTCGGTTCCGAACAAGAAATCACCACCACGGCTCCGGGCGTAGAGGGTGAAGAAACAGCTGTGCAAGTCTATTACGAAGTCATCATAACAGATGATTACGGCTGTATCGATACAGCTCGCATTGACGTGATGATTTTCAATACGCTCTCGGCCGTACCCCTGATCTTTACACCGAATAACGACGGCACCAATGACACCTTTAAAGTCTATACCACCGAAGGTGTTACGGTACACACCTTCAAAGTGTACAACCGTTGGGGCCAGCTGGTTTACGACAACGAAGACGGCAAAGCCGAATGGGACGGCACCCAAAACGGTAAGCCCGCACCTTCCGATGTCTATGTTTACCTCATCGAAATAGAGTATGGTGACGGACAACGCGTCGTCTTGAAAAACAACGTAACCCTTCTGAGGTAGCCTAAGGTAAGCCGACCGACATTCGCGCACGTAAAAAAAGCGGAAGGCCTGTAGTCTTCCGCTTTTTTTTTCATCTTTGCAGCCATGAAAAAAATGCTGTTCCTCTTTCTCGCAAGTGCTATGGCTTGGCTGCCCCTTTCAGCTCAAAACGGCAGCATACGCGGACACGTTTACGACAAAGAATCCGGTGTGCCTATTGCTTTTGGCACGGTACAACTCTTTAGCCAAAGTGATACCCTGGGCACCAACACCGACATAGAAGGTTTTTTCAGCTTTGGTCATTTGCCGAAAGGCCATTACCAATTGCTCATTACCTATGTGGGTTACGATTCCATCGCCTTAGACATTGACCTAAAAGCAGGGCAAATTTTCTATAGACAATTCAACATGGCGGAGAGCAGCATTAAATTGGGTACGGTGCAGGTTTCTGCCCGAAAGAGTGCTGCTAAGAGCAATGTTCAAATCTCTAAACTCAACGTATCTCCCAAGGAAATACGCGCTTTGCCCTCCGTAGGTGGTGAAGCCGACATCGCACAGTACCTGCCTGTCCTACCGGGCATCATCAGCACGGGCGACCAAGGCGGGCAACTTTACGTCCGTGGTGGTTCCCCCATTCAAAACCTCATCCTCCTGGATGGTATGACCATCTACAATCCCTTTCACTCCATCGGCTTCTTTTCGGTCTTTGAAACCGACATCATCCGCAATGTGGAAGTTCATACCGGAGGGTTTGGTGCCAGTTACGGCGGGCGCATCTCCGCTATCATTGACATCAATACCCGCGAAGGCGACAAAAAGCAATTTTCGGGTAAAATTTCAGCCAATCCTTTCATGGGAAAAATTCTCGTAGAAGGCCCGCTTAAGAAACTCAAGGAAGCCGGAAGCGGAAGTACTTCAGTGCTTTTTACAGCAAAAAAATCATACATCGACAAAACCTCTCCAGCGCTTTACCCCTATGCGGAATCTGTGATTGAATCCGGCAGGGGGTTGCCCTACAGCTTCACCGATTTATACGGCAAACTATCAACCCTTTCGGGCAACGGCAGCAAAGCCGAAATCTTTGGTTTCCGCTTTCAAGATGCCGTAGATTACTCCATTGCTTCCTTAAATTGGCTTTCCTCGGGCGGAGGAGCTACGTTTAAATTAGTGCCACCCAATTCCAGCCTCATTATGGGCGGAAATGTGGCTTTCTCCGACTACAACATTTCCTTACAGGAAGAAGACGACAGCCCGCGTCGAAGTCGCATCAGCAGTTATTCCGCGCAACTCAAGTTTTCCTACTTCGGCTACAACAACGAGGTCAATTACGGCTTTGCCTTTACGGGGCTATCCACAGATTTCCAATTCAGAAATTTTTTGGGAGTTACCATACAACAACTCGACTTCACCACCGAATTGGCAGGCTTTATCAATTACCGCCAAAAGCTCGGCAAATTGATCGTAGAACCCGGCCTGCGCATTCAAATGTATGCCTCCCAGCAAAAAACACAACTGGAGCCCCGCTTCGCCGCCAAACTGAATGCCAGTGATCATCTCCGCTTTAAACTTGCCGGAGGCCTCTACTCACAAAATTTGCTCAGCACCGTCAACGAGCGAGATGTAGTAAACCTTTTTGTAGGTTTCCTCTCCGGCCCCGAACAAACCATCTTCGAGCCGGGCACACACAATCCGACCCAGGACCGTTTGCAAAAAGCCATACATGCCGTAGTCGGCTTGGAAATGGATCTGGGCCCCCGATGGGAACTTCAACTAGAGAGTTACTACAAAGGCTTTACCCAACTCATCGAACTGAATCGCAACAAGCTCTCCGCCCAAGATCCCGATTACTCTACCCTCACGGGAAATGCTAGAGGTGTCGATCTCTCTCTGCGCTACAGCAGCCCGCGCTCCTACCTCTGGTTCACCTATTCCTTGGGGCAGGTTTTGCGCAATGACGGCGAACAAATCTATCCCACCATTTTCGATCGCCGCCACAACATCAACGCGCTATTCAGCTACACGCTGGGCGGCGACAAGAGCTGGGAGTTCAGCCTGCGATGGAACTACGGCTCACCCTTCCCCTTTACGCAAACACAAGGTTTTTACGGACAAATTAACTTCACGGAACAGGGCCTAAATACCAACCCGGCAACCACCAATCCACCCATAGGCATACTCTATGCTTCTCAGCGCAATGGCGGCCGCCTCCTGCCCTACCACCGTTTGGACGTATCCCTCAAGAAAAACTTCGATTTTGGCCTGGAAATCATCGCCAGCGTAACCAATGCCTACAACCGAAAAAACATCTTCTACATCGATCGCCGTACCACCAAACGCGTAGATCAACTTCCCTGGCTGCCTTCCATAGGACTTTCCTACAGTTGGTAAAAACGGCAAAAAAGACTATCTTTGCTCTGACCAGCTGAGCTGAAAACCGGCATAAGGTTGCTCACTGGCTGTCTCGCCGTGTAAAATAAGCAATTTATGGCGAGCTTCTACAGCAAACAGGCAAGCCATGCCTCAGTCATTTTCACTGATGAATATTGTTAAGCTTCAAAATTTGTGCTGGTTTTCAAGCTCGAAATCCCTCAAGCTTAGAGCTGTTTTTTTGCTCTGGACTTGCCTGATTTTAAAAAGTTCCGCCAATACTTTTTACATCGATCCGATCAATGGCAGCGATTCCGGAACGGGAAGCATGGATAACCCCTGGAGCACCCTGGAATACGTCATAGAACAGCAACTGATCCGAAGCCACGAATACAGCTTGCCCTATGACCCTGCCAACTCCCAACTAAGCGTTAAAAACCCCAATGCCCCCATCCATGAAGGAGACACTTTACTATTAATGAGTGGTTTGCACGGTAGTGTCTATCTGGCCAATTACGTCAATGAGGACTACATCACCATCCTGGCTGCTCCGGGGCAAACCCCCATTATCAAATTTATCCACTTGAGGGGAGCAAAAAAATGGAGATTTGTAGGCCTCACCATCAGCTCCGAGCCATACGGTGAATACATCAACAGCAAGCTGGTCTTCTTAGAAACTCATAATTGGCAAGGGCCTGTCTCACAAATCGACATAGAAGGTTGTACCCTTTACAGCACGACATCACCCTGGACAACAGCTGAAGACTGGGTCAACAAAGCCAGCGATGGCATCATGGCCAGAGCCTGCAGCTTTGTAAACATCATCAACAACGATTTGCAAAATGTCAGGTTCGGTATAGGCTTGAACGGATCAAACCTCTATGCCATAGGCAACAGCATAACCAACTTTTCCGGTGACGGCATCCGCTTGGTAGGATCAAATTGTATCATTGAATCAAATGTTGTAAAAAACTGCTATCAAGTAGATGGAAATCACGACGATGGTATCCAAGCCTTTACCACTGGAGGGTTTGTCGTGGACAACAACGTCATACGAAGAAACATCATTCTCAACTACGAAGACCCCGATCAACCTCTTTTGGGAAATTTGCAAGGCATTGCTTGTTTTGACGGCCCAATCCAAAATTGGATTGTGGAAAACAACCTCGTTATCGTCGATCACTGGCACGGCATTTCTCTGTATGGCGCTACCCATTGCTCTATCATCAACAATACTGTATTGGATCCAAGCCCCGAAGACAACATCGGCCCCTCATGGATTAAAATCGAAGACCTAAACGGATATCCAAGCTCTGATTGTATTGTCGCCAACAACGTGGCCAACACTCTTACCTTTTCAACCAATTCCACTACAGCAACCAACAACTTCGAACTGAGCACCTACAACGACTATACGGACAACTTTGTCAGCCCTTCAGCCTATGATTTTCACCTCCAGCCCAACTCCATATTGATTGATGCCGCTGATGGCAGCTTGGCCCCGACAGATGATTTGGAAGGTGCCAGCCGGCCACAGGGCACAGGATTTGATGTCGGCGCCTATGAATACCACTTCATCACCCGACTTCAAGAAGGAAAGGCTGACGAATCGGTATTGCTTTACCCCAACCCCGCCAAAAACACAGTCTTTGTAAAAGCAGGCAATAATCCTATTGAAAGCATCCAAATTTATGACCTAAGCGGGACAATGCTCAAAGCCTTCAAGGGAAGCGCAAACTTCATGAATCTGGATGTAAAAGATTTACAGGCCGGTTTGTACCTTTTCCGCGTATTAACCGATGAGCATTTCACAGTAAAAAAGCTCTTTATTCAATAGCCTGCCCGCTTGTCATTCTTCAAAAGATCTACTCCACTCATTGTTTTTTCCTCCCAAATGCAAACCTTCCATGAAAACTACAAGCATTGCCTTAATTGCCATCTCAGTTCTTACCCTCCTAGCCCTGTTGGGCGTATTTCGCAACATGAAAAGCGGGTTTGGACCTTTCAACCTCAAGGTTTACGGCATTACGCTGGTCATGGGCATAGCAGCCATTCTGACTTTAACAGACCTGCCCTCAGACAAGACGGCTCCGGTTTTTGGCCTCTTGGGAGCCATAGCCGGCTATCTTTTTGGATTAAAGAAAGAAAAGAGCTGAAGTAAACTCTTTAGCTGTAAACGGCAAAGAGGCCATTGGCAAACTTGGAATTTTTACTCAGGCGAAAAGGAGTGGCCTGTAAGGCTTGATCTACCAGAGACTCCTCTTCGGCAGCATACTTCATTTCTAGAATCACCGCCGCATCCCGGACACCCTGAGAAGAAATTCTGCCTTTGCCTAAGATGGGAAAGAATTCCTGTTTTTGGTCAATGGTAGCCCTAAGCTTCCCACCCAATCCTTCGTAGTAAGAACGCAAATAGCGCACCAACAAAACGGGCTGCAAACTAATCACATGCTCAGGTAGGGCTTTCGCCAAATAAGCAGAGAGAGAAAATTCCCTATCCGCCCAGTCAAAAGGAGGCATTTCGCCAAATTCTTTCCAACCCAGCATGTTGCTCTTTTCCTTCTTCTCCAAAACGGCCTTCTCCACTTTCGTCAAAGCACCATACCAGCGAATGCGATATTTCGTGCGCCGGGCAACACCGGCCAGATTATCGGAAAGACTGGCTAAGTCCCAGGTGTCCAGATAGAGGCTGTTCACATAGCGATCCGGATAGGCCGTTCTGAAAAATGCCGGGTTTTGCATTAAGACCTGGTGCACTACAGCAGCACTGTAGTCCTCTATTCTGTATTTCCGCTCATAACGCATCACTATGCTGTTTCCCATTACTGAACCGTTTTTTCTTCCGAGTCAATGACTATCTTGGATTCCCCATCCATCAAATACAATTGGTCCACGCCATTAACCTCGACCTTTTGCACCTCCAACTGCCCTCCTGAAGAAGCATTTTCCGATTTGCGATAAGCCAAGAACAGCTCTCTTATATCTTTTGCATAAACATCTTCTACGGAAAACCTCGCAGCATCTTGAACCGTTATGCCCAAACCACATTGCTCCATCCGGATGTGCTTAGCCTCGGCTTCAGCAGCTACGTGAACGCGGACGGCGGATTCTCGCACATGAGAAAAAAACAAGGTTTCCAAAACGGCATAACCGGCCGAAATCTCCAAACCGTCTTCGCCACAAACTTCCACACGCAAATTGGAGAGATGCCCGGTAGAACGGTCGATATCCAAGGCATCCCCTGAAGCCCGATAAACAAACAGGTCTTCTACCAAATACTGGCTTTGCAAAAAATGTAAGGCATTCTCCGCCGCAGCCGTTTCGGATACGCAGTGACTGAGAACAAGCTCAGACTTGTAGGCGGTGAAAACAGCTCGCGTAAAGGGTGGTGTGCTCCTTCTGTCGTTCATGCCTTCAAAGCGCACATGGGTTAAAATGGACTTTCCACTCGTCTCCAACAACAAAAGCCCTTGCCCACTTCCATCCGAAGAATAAATTCGTACAGGAGCATCTGCTCTCCCGGAAAACTCCAAGGGAGAGTGCGATATAATCATAGCACGAGATACCAAATCAAACTCCACACCGGGCCCTGCGAGCAGACGATGCCCTGCCGGAATAACCCAGTCCTTGTCCAGTTGGTATTTGCCGGAAGGCACAGACCAAATTCCGTTACCCAAATCTTGGACAAAATCCGGCCTCTCGATACTTGCAGGCGATTCGGGTTGAAGCTCCGGGGCTTCCCATTTAGCTAAACGCTCCCGATGCAAATCGGGAAGGCCCAAGGTACGTACAAAAACATACTTGTAATTTCCCGACACATTGAGGCGATATCGTCTGACCGGCACGAGTTTGTTATAAGCCTCTAGAACAAGCGGCTTGGGAAGACGCTTATCGACCTGATTTCCATGACCAAACCCCACCAGTTCGACCGGAAGAAGGTGATAATTTTCCAGAACGATCCGGCCACCCTGCCCCCGCCAGGCTTTTACCGAGACCAAGGCCAAAGGATTGAGCAATTTGCGAATTTCCTCGGCATTGCGAAAAAAATCACCCCACTTAAAATCGTAAGAGGTATATTCCTGCCGAATAAAAGCTTCTCTGGCCTCAATCTCAGGCAAATGCCTGCGCAAAAATGCATCGCGAAAAGAATCTGAGGTTACGCGCTGCAGCTCCCGGATATACAGTTTTGTAAAATCCATGTCGTTAAAAAAGCGATAAGCCAGATAGGCCGTTTCAATTCCCGGCTCATAAGTACTCGGGCTGCGGCTATTGTAATGAGAACCCACCAAGGCGGGAAGCTTAAACCAGCGGGGACCATCCGTAGAATTGCCGTCATAGCCCAGAGGCTCCAGCCTGTCGTTTAGGGGGTCATAATAAAAGCGAATGTTGGTAAAATGAAGGGCATGAAAGGCCCGAGCGACATCGACCAAAGCGAAAAAACGAGCCATTTTCAGCGTATCAAAAACCTCGGAGGGCTTCAAATTGCCTTTAAAGAAACCGTAAAGCAACTCCTGAGCGCGCAACCATTGAGCATAGCGTTGCCTATCTTTGAGAATCTTCTTGCGCTCATAAGGCAGATAGGTAGCACTTTGGTACCAAGCAGGTCGGTCTTTGAGATCTTCCGAAGCATGCAGCCAATGCCCCGCTTCATCAATCCTGATGATGATGCCTGGCTCCCTACCCTGAGACTCCAGCAAGTGATCCGTAAAGTGCTCTTCATAGGCGTAAATGCCCAGCAAATCTCCATTCAAAGATACCTTGACAAAGTCATAAGGCGTCGTGAGTAAACTGTCATCCAACAAAAGACGATGGTACATCCACTCGTTGAGGTAATAACGCGAAGCAGCATTGTGGATGGAAAAAACCCGCATATCTCGCCAGGAATAGCCCTCATCACAAAGAATGCGAAAAGACCACTTTTTCCCCTGCAGATGGTCCAACAAATCGCCCTTAAGCCTAAGCTTTACGGGAATTTTTTTCCCATCAGACAACAAGCGGGCAGGCACTAAGTCCTCTTTCCCCGAAATGAGATTCCCGCGCAACAGGGCTTCCTCTCGCTTAGCACGCAACTTCTCATAAGCCTGAACATCCAATTGAATGTCCAAAGAGGGTAAAGTGTCGTTTAAGGCTGCAGAGGTAGCAGCAGCACGACGCACTATCCTGATGTTTAAATCGTCAAAATAGACGGCCTCTCCATGTTGAAAAAACGGATAGATCTTCAGCGTAGCAGATCGAACGCCTAAAGGCAGAGCCAGACGATAGTGAAGCAATGCCCAAGCTCCCTTCTGCCGTTTTCTATCAACAGCTATATCCCAAAAACCCCAATCTCCTTGCAGCACCAATCCTCCCAAGCCTTGTTTGTCGTATCGCCAAACCTCGGCTTCCACAAGATCTCCTTCCTGCAAATCCGGAATAACAACCGTAGGACCGTATTTCTGCTCTGGGGTACACTTCGCCGAATACCTGCCCGACAAAGCGACCTCTTCAGTCCGCGTTCTTCCGTTAAACAGACGACGCCCCTTGCAAATAAACTCCTCACCATCAGAACTCAATGTTTCCATGTCGCAAAAAACAAATTCTTCTTTTTCCTGCGGATGGAGCAAACGAAACCACAAAGCCCTACCCCACCAACTCAAGGGCAGCAACAAAAGCAAGAGCCACCAAGCTTTTGAAACCTTACTTTTTCTTCGATGAACTGTTTTAATCTTCAATTTACCACTGTTGTTTCAAGGCCCAAAGCCCGGCCAAAACCAAAACGAGTAACAGCAGATAGGGCCAATGACGAAGGTAGGCTGCCCAGTGCTGCTCTTCAGCCAAGCTGAGAAGTTTATTGTACTTAGGCCGTTGATCCTGTCGGATTTCCGGAAAGCGCTTGCTGATTTCCCGTTTGAATTGCCGATTCAAGTTTTCCATCAATTGCCGTTCCTGCGATGAAGCGGCCGTATAGCGCAATTCGTTGAGCTCCATTTCCAATTCGGCAAACCCCACTTTGGGCCAAGCTCTGTGCCTGACCTCATCCAAAGTCAAAGTAATCAAAGGGTCTCCGTCTTTTTGGATGTAGAGACGCCGGCGTCGCTGCTCCAAGGTCAACGCAACTTGCAACTCTTCGGCTTCCACCCCGTAATAGATGAGTTCTCTACTGAGCTCTGCCCTATCGGCCGGGCGTATCAATCGCCAAAAGGGATGCAAAGCTCTGCGATCCCCTTTTTTTACCTTTCGGTAAATGCGAAACTTCATTTCAGTACGCGCAACGCCTGTGCTGTCTCCAAGCGGCAATTTCAACTGAACCAGCTCCTTGCTCAAGGTATCTGCCAGATAACGTTTGCGATAACGCAAGCCCATTTGCCGAAAGGCCAAATCCCGTCGAGGAGTGTCGAAATATACATCGACAAAAAACTCATCGGAAACGGCAGAAGTCAAACTGCTGTCGTAGCGGATCAAAATTTGATGTGCAAAAGTATCGGTCATAAAAGTCCACAACTCATCCACCAAATGAGGAGGCAGATCGAGCTTGTACTCGCTTTCCACTCTTTCTTGAGCAAAGAGTCGAGGAGCCAAATGGCTTAGCGAGAAAAGAAAGACCAAAAAGTTCGACCATATGAAGATGTAAGCAGAATACATCAAGCCGGCAAACTGCGTTGTTCGAGGAAAGAAAATTCCATTTGCGGATCACCTTCGAGTAGAAGTTCTTTGACTTTGAGCAAAGCCTGAACTTCCTCTCCATCGATCAAGTAAATCAAATCGGTTTTACCGGCCGCTTGATCCAGTCGCTTCAATTCTACATGGCGAAAGTGTTCTGCCAAAATCGCATTGATCCGGCTGACCGACAGATTGGCCGTAGAAACGTTGAGGTACATGCCCTCCGGATGGCGAAGTTGGCCACGCTTTTGCAAAAGGTGCTGCAAGCTGAGTAAACTCATGATGAGCAAATAAGCCAAAAGCGTAACGCCTCTCTGGCCGGCACCCATCCCCAAACCGATACCAATGGCAAAAAAGAGATAAACCAACTCTTCGGGTTCTTTGATGGCCGCCCGAAAACGCACAATCGATAGAGCTCCTACCAACCCCAAAGACAAGGCAATGGAGCTTTTGACGATGAAAATGATGAGCATAGTGCTCAGCGTCAAAAACATGAAAATACTACCAAAACGCCTGCGATTGCTCAACGCCTGTCCAAAGCGAACGTAAAACAGGCCCAACAAAAAAGAGAGCAGAGCCGCCAAGAGCGCATTGATGAGAAACTCGCGTAAATCGGTAGCTCCTCCGGAAAATTCGTACAGAAAGTTTTCAAAATTCATACCTTCTTTCTTGCTAAGCCGGCTACAGGCGGTGATTCCAAGCCTCTCGGACTTTTAAACAGCTTGGCCAGACAATGCGTACAAACAACTAAGTCTTCAAAGATTCGAGCGAGCTAAGCCGCTTAACCCAGCTCATTCCGAGTGCCATCAGGCTGCAAAGATACAGCTTCCCCACTCAAATAACAGACGGCAAAGAAAACTTAAAAGTCAGGGATGTTTACTATCCGACACAACCTTTATTGCTTCTCGATGGTTGAAATAAGGAATTTGCACAAAACCACAATGATCACACTCATTATAGGCACCAACCGCAGAGGAAACCAAACATCTCTGTTTGCCAGCGATTACCTACATACTTTAAAGAAACTGGGGGTAGAGGAAGTACTCGTACTAGACCTCAGCCAAGCTCCACATGATTGGTTTCATCCCGATATGTATGCCGAACCTTCCGACTCTCTTAAGGCTTTACAAGATCGATACATCCTGCCTGCTCGGCAATTCATTATCCTTGCTCCTGAATACAACGGCAGCATACCCGGTGTGCTCAAACTGTTCTTCGACGCCTGTTCCGTGCGAGAATACGAAGCCAGTTTTAAAGGTAAATCGGTGCTTCTCACCGGTATAGCTTCCGGTAGAGCAGGCAACTTGAGAGGTATGGATCACCTCAATGCCGTCTTACAGCACCTGGGCATGCATGTCTTCCCCGACAAACTACCCATCTCTTCCATAGCGCATTTGCGCGACGAAACGGGAGCCTTGACTCACAAGGAAACTCGCGAAGCCATCGAACAACAACTCAAGGCCTTTCTTCTGCAAAGCAAGCGGGAAAACCTCCCCCAGGAAATAGCTCCCTAGATTTTTCTCACAATAAAAATCACTTGGCATGAAAAAGCTTTTACTCTTTTGCCTTTCTCTCTTCTTGATTCACCCGGACCTATGGGCCCAGGAGGTCACCCAAGTCCAGAAATCTGTGATCACCAAGCGCACAGCCACTTGGTGTCCTTATTGCGGCACTTGGGGCTGGGAGTTGTTCGAAGGGCTGATTGAAGACAACAGCGAAAAGGCCGTGCTCATTGCAGCTCATTTTGGCGGAAGCCAACTGGAAACCACGACCTCAGCGGAATACCTGGCTAATTTGGGCGGCGCAGGCCAACCTCGCTTCTTTCTAAACAACGACTTGCAATCGGCCTCCGCCTCAACCATCGCCGACACGCGGGCCAGCATCAAACAGCAGGTAGATACCAACTACCTGCTCCAACCCATTGCCAATTCCGGCAGCTATTCCAGCTTCGACGGCAACATGCTCAACATCCAAACCCGAACGGTTTTCTTCCAACCGGCAGAAGGCGAGTTCTATCTGGGTGTCTATCTGATCGAAGACGGCGTTCTCAACAGCCAGGCCGGCCAAAGCGGTGAAGTTATGCACCACTACGTCATGCGGGATGCAGCGACCAGCACTACTTTCGGAGACTTGCTGGATTCCGGAACCATTGCTGCAGGCTCTGAGTTTACCGCCAACTACAGCGTAGATGTCTCGGGCTACGTTCCTGCAAACCTGGATGTAGTTACCATCATCTGGAAAAAAGAAGGGGCTTTCTACCAATTCGTCAATGCCTGGTCTGAAGATGCGGGAAACGCTCCTACTACCGGCTTGCAAGAAGTCCCTCAAAATATGCCGGAAATCCTCCTGCGAAAGTCTGCTCAGGGCTACGAAATTCAACTGCACAGCGAACAGGCTTTCGCCAAAACCCGCCTGAGCCTGATCAACAGCTCGGGCCAAGAGCTTCAACGCCTGTATGAAGGCTCCCTGCCTGCAGGAACACACCCCTTCACCCTCGAACACCAAGCCCGACCCGCAGGCATCTACTATCTTCACCTCCAAACGGAACAGGGCCAAAAAACACTCCCTCTCAGCTTCGAATAAACGCGAAACAAAGACAAAAAAAGGATGGGCAAATGCCCATCCTTTTTTATATGCCTCAAACAGATCTTTATCTCAACAAAGTGGTATGCCCTTTGAATACGGCCTTATCTCCACTGAGAAAAAGCACTTCGGCATACCAGGTATAAACGCCCACATCCATCAACTGCCCGCGGAAACGGCCGTCCCAACCTATATTGGGGTCATTAACGGCAAAATCCGAAGCCTCATACAGCAGTTCACCCCAACGATCGAAGACCCTGAAAAGAGTAACCACTGCTCCGGGACTGCCATGTGTGAGCAAGAGGTCGTTTTGTCCGTTGCCATCGGGCGTAAAGGCCGTGGGCACCAAAAAGACATTGTTTTTCCGGACGTAAACCAAGATTTTGTCCTTTTGGGTACAACCCTTGGCATCTGTTAGTTCCAGCCAGAATGTAGTCGCATGGGTCATAGGGTCGGTTAGCGGATCCGGACAATCGTAGCAAGAAAGCGTACCCGGGCCGGAAGCCCACCAGGCATAGCTATAGGGCGGATGCCCGTTTTGTATCTCAGCGCCCAGCTGAAGCTGCTCCAGATACTCCAAAGTGGTATCGGGCCCCAAATCCAGCTGAATTTCCGGTGGATTTTCCAGAACAATAGGCCCCAGCTGAAAAACACAGGAATTGGCGTCCTGCAGTAAAATGTAATACGAATCAGCGGTCAAACCCTGCAAATAACTCGCAGCGGTGAAAGTCTGCCCGTTGTCCGTGCTAAAAGCATAAGGAGGTGTGCCTCCTTGTGGAAAAAGCTCAATGTAACCGTCTTGTTTTCCGTAACAAGAGGGATCAACGCCCTCTGCCTGAAAGGCTAAAGGCGCCTCGGACTGCCCCACTTCTACAGAATCGATGAAACTACAAGCTCGGGCATCAGTAAGGGTATAAACATACCAACCCGCCTCCAAACCGCCCACTTGCCCACCTTCCGCTCCAGTGGACCACACAAAAGTATAAGCCGGAGTTCCACCCGCAGCTTCCACCTGAATTTGCCCCGTAGCCTCCCCGTAACAACCCACATCTTGAGCAAAAGCCTCTGCCTGCAAAGGTTGTGGTTGATCAACAACAGCTGAAGCTACTGTAAAACAGCCGTCGGCATCGGTCACCGTTACGAAATATTCGCCGACCGGCAAATTTTCTGCCGTAGCTGTCGTCTGATTGCCGGCATTGGCATCCCATTGATAGCTGTAGGGAGGCGTGCCTCCGGAACCAAAAGCAGTAGCGGAGCCATCTGAATAGCCGTGGCAGGAGACGTCTTGCACCGACTCTATCAAAGCCTCCACCGGCTGTGGATTTCCTATGGTAATGCTTTCTTCCAAAGTACAGCCTTGAGGGTCAGTAATCAGCACCGTGTAAGTATTTCCTCCCTGCAAACCCGAAGCCATGGCAGATGCCTGCACCGGTGTAGTGGACCAGACGAAGGTGAATTGACTTAGATCGGCTGGTAAGCCTCCGTAAAAAACATCCGTAACCTCTGCCGTTCCGTCCAAAGCATTAAAACAAGAAGCCGCCGTTTGCACCAGATTAGCCGACAGCGGTCCTGGCTGACCAACTTCAGCCTCAACTTCTACCTCACAACCACTACCATCAATTACCGTAACACTATAAGTACCATGAGGCAAACCATTGATAGTCTGAGTATTATCTCCTGTACTCCACGAATAACTCAAAGGCGGTGTACCTGAATCCATCAAGACCGTTACACTGCCATCGGCTCCGTTAAAGCAGGAGACATCTTGCACCTCGAGCTGAACGACTAAGGCCGGTGGCGCCGTAACCTCCGCCGAGGTAGTGGCCTGACAACCGTTGAAGTCGGTAACGGTAACTTCATACAGACCATTTTCTAATCCGGAAGCCATCTGATCGGTTTGTCCATTGCTCCACAGATAGCTGTAAGGCGGTGTTCCGCCTGTAGGCTCTGCCGTAGCAGAACCGTCAGGTGTGCCGTCACAGCTAACAGGAACAGCAGATGCCACAACTTCCAGCAAAGGAGGCTCACCCACTGCTGCACTTTGTACCGCTGTACAGCCGTTGGCATCCGTAACGACAAGTTGGTAAGTGCCTGCCGGCAAATCAGTAGCCATGGGTCCTGTTTGTCCATCGTTCCACAAATAGCTGTAAGGCGAAGTTCCGCCGGAAGCCTGAGCGGAAATTGTTCCGTCGGCACTGCCATTACACAAAGTCGAATTTGCAGTGAGCAAAAGCTCAAGAGGCGGTGGGCTTTCCACCATGACCTCTCCCTCTATGGTGCAGCCGTTGGCATCACTAATGGTGAGTTGATAAGTGCCTTGCGGCAAATTGAGAGCCGTTTGTGTCGTTTGCCCGTCGCTCCACAAATAGGTATAAGGAGGCGTTCCGCCATCGGGCAGAGCCGTGGCCGTGCCATCCTGGCTGTCGCTGCAGGCCGTCATTGTGGACTGAAAGTCAAGGTTTAGTGGAGCCGGAGCCGCTATGGTAAAGTCCAAGGTTTGTTCACAACCATTGGCATCGCTAACGGTGAGTTGATAATCTCCCTGGGGCAAATCCGTGCGATTGGCCTGATCGGGACCTCCATCACTCCATTGATAACTGTAAGCCGGGCTGCCTCCCGAGACTGCGGCAACAGCGCTGCCATCTGCCGCATCCGAACAGGAAGCGTCGGTCGTCTGCAATTGAATATCCATACCGGGCGGATCGTCCAAACTCAGCTCAAAGACTTGCTCACAACCAAACAAATCGGAAACTGTAAGGCTATAAGTACCTGCACTCAGATCCTGTGCCGTAGCGGTGGTTTGGTTTCCGGCATTGGCATCCCACTGGTAAAAATACGTACTTCCACCACCCCCTGAAGCTGTTACCGAAATGGAGCCGTTGGCATAGCCCTGGCATGAAGGTGGCGAAGGGGTCGCCGTTAACGTTATTGGTGGGTTTTGCTCGATGATCACCGAATCTATCAGCATACAACCGGCCGCATCCGACAGTGTTACGGTATAGCTGCCTGCCGGCAAATCGACAGCTGCTTGTTCTGTCTGTCCATCGCTCCACAGGTAGGTATAGGGCGGCGTTCCTCCGTTGGCCAAAGCTACAGCTGTTGCCGTACTGTCTCCATAGCAAGCTACCGTTGAGCCGCTCAGGTTTAAGAACAGAGGCGGAGCATCGCTGAGCACAAAGCTCTCCACAACCTGACAACCATGGGCATCGGTAATGGTTACTTCTGCTGTACCGGGAGGTAAGGCTGTGGCCAAAGAGTCGGTTTCCCCATTGTTCCACACATACGTGTAGGGTGCCGTGCCTCCGACCGCCTGCACCGAGAGGCTGCCATCAGAAAAACCGCTACAAGAGATGTCCTGCTCCAGAGAAATGTTCCCACTCAAATTCCAAGGTTGATTCAAATCGACCCCTGTCGTCACCACACAACCCACTTGATTGATGACGCTGATGGTGTAAGTACCTGCCGGCAAATTTTCAAACAAGCCCGTGCTGCTGGTGTCGCTGCCCAAGACGTATAAAAACGGCGGAGCCGTACCGCTTGCAGTCAATTGGATGCTGCCATTGCTATCTCCATAACAAAGCGGTTCTTGGATATTCAACACTTGGGGTATTCCGCCCTGGCAAGGTGGCGTGGTACAAGTCGCCGATCCGGGATACCCCCCACAGTCCAAAACAGCCCGGACCATCAGCGTAAATTCCTGTTCAAAACCCACACAAACGGTATGGGTAAAAGACCCGTCGGGTGTCATCCAACTGGTCCCAGCGTCCAAACTCACTTCATACCCCCAAGCTCCCGCTACAGGATCCCAGGTATAAGTAATGCAAGTGTCGTTCGAAATTTGGCAGGAAACATTGGGGGCCGGTAAAATGTCTAAGGTATTGACGGTGATGGTATCAAAAACCTCACAGCCATAAGAATCGTAAACCCGCAGGTAATAAGTCGTGGTATCGGACGGAGTGGCTATGGGATTGGGACAGTCGTCGCAGCTCAGCCCTGCCGAGGGCGTCCATTCGTAATACAATTGATAGGCCGGCTCAAAAGTGATGGTCCAATCCAACAAAGTGCCGACAAAGCCCAAAGCATCATCGACGACCAAGAGCTGCCAGGTGCCGTTGGTGGGATTTTCCTGGGCACTCCACAAATCTTCCCAATAGCCTTCCGGCAAAAAATCTCCGGTGTAAGGTGCACCCGTAGCCGGTGGCATGACGTAGTCTATGGGTGTGATGGCATCCGGAGTAAAGCAGGTTTGCGTGTAGTTGTCCCCGTTGGAGCCGTTATCTGTACTCAGCTCCATAAAAAGCCCACTGGGTGCCACCAGATAAATGTCCAGGTCATCCAACCAGTTGTGGTCAATGTTGATGCAAACAGACTGAATGACACCAGGCCCTAATTCCAAAGGCACAACACCTCCAACGGTAATGGGAGCATAAATTTCTGCCCCCGGCGGATCGATCAAATAGGGCGTGCTGTTCGTGAAACTCGGCGGTGGTGGCAGAGGAATGTCAATGCTGCCGTCCAACAAAACGGGCTCGAGCAAACAAACCGTGGTATCGGGCCCCAAATCGGGTGGAATGAGCTGCGGATCCTTAATGTAGAGAACAAAGGTATCGCGATTGCAAATGTCGCGCTGCACATCGATAAACAGCGCCTCCGAGCCCTCGGACAAAGCATCATCTATGCCGTGCACTACGATGCTCACACTGGTATCTCCGGCCGGAATCACGAGGTTGGAAGTATCGATGAAATCGTAATCCACGCCATTGATGGCATCGCCAAAGAGGGAAAAGTCAATGAGGAGATCTTCATCAATGGGGCTACCTAAAGAAAAAGTAACGTAGGCATCTGAACAGCCCTCCGTGATGGAACCGTCCAAGCTGGTCGTTACAATTTCCACATCCAGCGAACCTGTGCCAAAGCTCTTGGCTTCGAGAAAAACACCGGAATCGAAGATTCCATCTCCATTATCGGCAATGACCAGTTTGATGGTATAGGTTTCACAGGGAATAACCACGGCTTCTGCCGTAAGCACCGTGGTGAAGCCGTCGTAAACGGGCTGATTGCCGGAGCCATTGTTGTCCACGTAAAACTGCTCGTTTTCAGGAGGGCAACCCGGGCCGTTTTGCGGATGCAAATTGTTAATAGCCACCGGAAGCGTAGTGCCCGGGATCAAGGCGATGTTGATGCCGTTGTTTTCATAAGGCCCGCTGATGCCCGGCCCGCTGAGAAAAAAACCAAACACATCGTTGAAGGTTGAGCAGGCCCATTCCGGGTATTCTTCGGAAGCCCAGATGTAATTGAAGCGCAAAGTATCCGAAGTGGGAACAAAGGTGATCACGTATTTGGCGGCATTGAAAACAGTGGCCGTCGATATGGCCTGCAAATCCGGGTCGTTGTTGGCTGCTGTAGCCTGATTGTTCGAAGAGGCAAAAGCACTTCCCACATTATCCACACCCACAAAATTGCCGGTCTGCGTTACAGCACCGGTAGTCATGATGATGCCGCGATTGATGCCGATTTCGTCTTCGGCATTGTTGAAGTAACCCACGGCCGTAGGCTCACCAAAAAACTGAATGTCCAGAACTTCCACGCCATCACCCAAAAAGATGTTGGAAATGAGGTTTTCAGGTGTATATGGCGCCGTAGCGGCATCAACGACTTCTAAGGGTTGTGCCCAAAGCGAAGAGAGGCAAAATCCGACGAGTAAAAAGGCGAAAAGAGATCTTTGAGGTACTTGCTCCATGGGTGCAAAGGTGTAGTTTTAAAGCTCAAAAAATCGCATGGCAGTGCTATTCCCACTTCATAGATACGTTCTCCCCTCCAAATGTACTAAAAGTCAAAAGCTTTTTGTCTCACTTTGTCGTTCATTTATCGAAAAAATACCTGCGCTGCAAACCGCCGCTTTATTTTTGCCACAGAAATCAAACATGGCCATTCTCCTATGAAAAACTTCTTCAAATTCGTTTTTGCCTCTTGCTTGGGCACCCTTATAGGGCTGCTTGCCCTCTTTACTATAGTCGGGCTCGTGTTCGGAAAGATTGCCGGTTCGGTCAATGCCCCCTCCAAACTCAAGGCCAATACCGTTTTGGTTCTCCAAATGGACAAACCCCTGCCCGAACTAACCAACAACTTACCTCAGGATAACTTCACCCTGGATCTCAGCAACAAGAAAACCCTGGGGCTGCAAGATATGATTCGCCTCTTGCGTGCTGCAGCGGAAGACGAGCACATCAAAGGGATTTTGCTCGACTTTTCTCTGGAAAGCAAACCTTATGGACGTGCCAAAGCTCTTGCTTTGCATCGGGCTTTGGAAGCATTCAAGCAGAGCGGCAAGTTTGTAGTGGCTTTCGCCAAATACTATACGGGAGAGAGCTACTACCTGGCTTCTGTAGCTGATGAAGTCTATGTCTCTCCGCTAGGCAGTGTGGACTTCCGCGGAGCTCAAGCCAATATCCCCTTTTTCAAAGACCTCCTGGACCGCATCGGCATCAAAATGGAAGTAGCCTATGCAGGCGACTACAAAAGCGCTACCGAGCCTTATCGCTTCAACAAAATGACCGATAAAAACAGAGAACAGTTGCGCGAATTGTTGGACGAAATCTATGCTCAATACCTGGAAGACATCGCCCACAGCAGAAAGAAATCCATCAATGAACTACGAGCAATAGCCGACAATTTCCACTTCGGTGACCCGCAGTATTATGTCAAAGTAGGCCTATTGGACGGTGCCATCTATAGAGACCAACTGCTGGATGAAATTCGACAGCGCTTGGGCTTAGGTGAAAAAGACAAAATCCGGACCATCACACCCGACCAATACTTCCAAAGCAAAGGGCCCTTCCGAGATTTTGGGCCCAAGGATCGCATAGCCGTCATTTACGCAGAAGGAACCATTGTTCCGGGAGAAGGAGAACAAGGACAAATCGGCGACGACAAATACGTGCGTACCCTGCGTAAAGTACGTCAGAGCAAAGATGTCAAAGCCGTCGTTTTGCGCGTCAATTCACCCGGGGGCAGCGCCTTGGCTTCGGAGAACATTTTGCGCGAAATTCAGCTGCTGCGCGAAGCCGGTAAACCCGTCGTCGTTTCCATGGGGAACTACGCCGCCTCGGGAGGCTACTACATTTCCTGCCAGGCCGACAGCATCTTGGCAGAGCCCAACACCATCACGGGCTCTATTGGTGTGTTTGGCATGTTTCCCATTATGCAGGAGATGTTCAACGATCGCCTGGGCATTCACTTCGACACCGTCGCTACCTCTAAATTTTCCACCTCGTTCACAGGTCTTTTTCCCATGAGTGATGAAGAAAAAGAGATTTTCCAGAGAAGCGTGGATTCCATTTATGAAATTTTCTTGTCGCGCGTAGCCCAAGGGCGCGAAATGACGCGCGATCAAGTCCATGCCATAGCTCAAGGTAGAGTCTGGACCGGTCAAAAAGCCGTAGAACTCGGCTTGGTAGATCGATTGGGCGACTTGGATGAAGCCCTAAAAGCAGCTGCCGACATGGCCGGCCTGGAAAAATACCGCATTTCAGAATACCCGGGAACCAAATCTTCGCTGGAAGAACTCCTCGAGAAACTGGAGGGTGGCAACAAAGAACTACAAGCTGAAATGCTCAAGGCACAATGGGGAGAATTTTATCCGTTATATCAACAAGTAAAAGAAATGACCCAAACCAAAGGCCCGCAAATGCGCATGCCCTATTTGTTTGAATAACGGATCTCATTAAGTGCACAATTTGCTTCGGCAAAATTAAGCATGTCATGCCGCCGGAGGCAGAAGGCATCTTCTGCCTCCGGCTTACAAGTTCTACGCCATGCTCGGTTTCCTGCTCTACCCTCCCGCCCTGCTGCTGACCATTCTCGGCTTAAGCCTTTGGCTCTATTTTGACGGACGCAATCGCATAGCCTCCTGGTGGAGAGGCCTATTCAGCGGCTCTCTTGTGCTCTACTTGCTTTCCCTCTTCTCCTCCGGACTGAGCTGGGAACAACTCTGGCCCACGCTCATTCGCGATTTATTCCTCTTAGCCATCATTCCATCGGTTTTAAAAACATTTGGCGGAAGCCGAAAAGTATTCTTTGCCATGCTCCTGTTAACACTCGGTTTGGTAGCGTGGTTCGAATCCCGGCAGGCACAAAAAGCCCTGGCCCAACTCCGGGAAAAAACTGCCGAAGGAGAGTCCGAAACCCTATCCACAACAGAACTCGATTGGGAATACCTGATTGATTTAAAAGGCGAACCAAGCCAAGAGGCTCTATCCCGTTTGGCGAAAGCCTATAAATTTCAAATTCGCAAGGCCTTCCGGATGCAACATCCGGAATGGGGGCATCTGGACGAATATTACTTGATTGATTTGCCGGAAGGCAGTGAAGAAAAAGGCCCTGAACTGGAAAAGGAGCTCTATCAACAAGGCTTGGTCGATTGGGTAGAGGAAAACGAAACTATTCAAATCCAACCCATTGAAGCCCGCCTGCCCAAACCCCGACGAAAAGACTACGGGCTGAACGACCCTGAGCTGGGCCGTTTATGGTCCTTCGATCTGATGCAAGTAAATCGCCTTTACGACTTCCTCCGTTTGCTGCCCGTAAAACCCCAAAAAAAGGCACTCATTGCCATCCTGGATACCGGTATTGACGGGCAACACGAAGATTTAAAAACGCAGTACCAATCCATCAAAAGCGAATACGACAAAGATGTAAGAGAGCACGGCACGCACTGTGCCGGCATTGCAGCAGCCGTCTCCAACAACGGAATCGGCATTGCCTCCTTAGCCCCCTCAACAGGATACATGCAAGTTGCTTCCGTCAAAGTGCTCAATGACTACGGCAGTGGCCACCAAAATCGCATCATCCAGGGCATCTTGGAGGCTGCCGATGCCGGAGCCGATGTCATTTCCCTTTCTCTGGGCGGCCGCTCTTCGCCCTCCAAACAAAAGGCTTACGAAGAAGCCGTCGCCTATGCCCATCGAGCAGGGGCTATCGTCGTTGTCGCTGCCGGCAACGACAACCGCAATGCTCGTTTCTATGCTCCGGCCAATGTCTCCGGCGTCATCACCGTGGCGGCAGTGGATAGCACCGGAAGCAAAGCATCTTTTTCCAATACCGTACAAGCCCTGCCGTATGGCATCGCAGCGCCCGGTGTAGCCATCTACTCCACCACACCCAACAACACTTACAAGAGTTTCAGCGGCACCTCCATGGCCACGCCTTACGTGGCAGGCCTGCTGGCTTTGATGAAGAGCTATCAACCCGATTTGACAACCCGAGAAGCCTGGCAAATTCTGCACGACACGGGCAAGGAAACACCTGACGGAAAGTACACCGGCCGTCTCATTCAACCGGCTGCAGCCCTGCGTCAATTGATGGGCACAAACAACTAAACAGGGTTTACACCTACTCGGGAATGAATTTCCGGCAAGAGTTTTATGCCCTCTTCATAGTCCACCAGCCTATTAATCAGGTAAAACAAATACATCGTAGTCAACCAATGGGTAAACTCCTGTTTGGAGCCGAGGTGCTTGCGCAGGTGAATCATAATCCAGGAGAAGTGTTCCCAGGTATCAAAACAGGAATCACAGTCTCGATGTATCCCCGTGCAACAACGGCGAACGGTTTTAAAATCTGCGAAATAAGCCCGAAAATGGGGGTTGTAGGGGTGCCCGTTGGCCAGGCGCTCTTGATTGGCTTCGTAATTGGTTGAGAGATTGGTGCAAACATCGTAGCCCCAAGTCATGTCGTAAAGACGTCCGCTACTGATAACTCGATTGAAATAGCTATTCAAAAGAATGCGATCGGGATAGCGCTCAATCATCCGATCAATTTCTCTGCGCACTCGATCAAAGCCCTGCCGATAGTCATAGGGGCCACCCAGGCCTGCCAAATCCGAATAGTAATTGAAAAGCACGGCATTGCCATTTTGAACGCACTCCTCCACCACACTTTCGATTTGATCAGCTGTACCTGGTGCTACGGTATAGTAGAAAAAGGCCCGCGAATCGCCGCGATAATTTTTTAAAGCTCGGGAAAAAAGATCTTTGCTTTCATCGGGTGCACGCAAAGCAGCATCGGTTTGTCGATCTCCCCAAATGGCAACGCCTATAGGGAGCTGCTCAAAACCCTCATAGGAGATTCTGCGCAGGCCATTGGTGGCTACGCTACACTTGAAGCGGTCGTAAATCTTTTTGATGCGCTGCATCACAAGGGTTGGCTCCCCTCCCACTATCGTCATGAAGTTGGTGCCTCGCTCAGCTTCTCGGTCCAAAAAATCGTCGAAATCCCGCTCGCTCTGTGCTTGATAGGCATCCATATCCTCCTCAAAGTAGTAACAGCCCTTACAGCGCAGGTTACACCTGTGCGTCAGATCTACAGAGATGGAACGCACAGGCCCCGCAGTTCGGATTTGTCGATACAAATCTGCCAGGAAAGGGTCAGATAAGTAAGATTTCAGGCTGCCAGACATGGATTTTTACTCGTCGAAGAAAATAGAAGGCACATAGGGCGGAATCAGCTCCCGCTCACGAGCCTTTATGAAAAGAGAACGTATAGCCTCGCGTCCGGTTTCATCCAACTCACGGGTATAATCGTTGACGTAAAGCTCGATGTGCTTTTTGACAATCTCGGGATCCGGTGTATCGGCATACCGCTTGATAAAAGCTGCCGAATCCTCCGGATTTTCAAAGGCGTACTCAATGCTGTTCTTTACCGCCCGCAAAACTTTTTCCTGCACCGACCTGGGTAAAAAACGCCGAATGCCTATCCCTCCCAGAGGTATGGGCATGTTCATCTCTTTTTCCCAAAATTCACCCAAATCAACCAGTTTCACCAAGCCCTTATCGGCATATGTAAAACGATTTTCGTGAATCAAAAGACCCGCATCAACCTCGCCCGACAAAACAGCTGCTTCAATAGTAGAAAACAGCATGGGAACCGTATTTTTCGCTTGAGGATAGGCCAAATTCAAGATAAAACTGGCCGTGGTGTACTGACCGGGAACCGCAATTTTCCCCTTTACAAAATCCTCTTCATCCATAGGCTCGCGGGCCACCAATACGGGGCCTACTCCATGCCCCAAAGCATTCCCGTAAGGTAAAACCGCATACTGGTCAATTACAAAACCAAAAGCGTAAAAGCTCATCTTCGTGATGTCGTAGCTGGTAGCTATGGCCCGCTTGTTCAACTCCTCAATATCCGCGATAACTGGTACGTACTCTATGCCTTCGGTATCTATCTTTCCATGCACCATGGCATCGAAAATAAAAGTGTCGTTGGGACAAGTGGAAAAGGCAATACTCAACTTCATGTTTCCGCTCAGTTTATGCCGGGCCCAAATAGCTCGGCAAAGCAAAAATCGTAGGCAGCCCAAAGACCGGATGAACAGCACCAAGTCGAAAATCGGTGCATAGAAAGGCTTTTGAGGCCCTAAAAAAATAGCAAGTCTGTTCTTGCTTTTGTCGTTTTAGGGCGCAAAGGTACGTAACTTTGCGCTCGCATGAAAATCATCTACGAAGACAACCACTTGCTCGGACTGTACAAACCTGCCGGCCTGCCCGTTCAAGCAGACAGCTCCGGCGACCACAGCTTATTGGATTTGGCGAAAGCCTACGTCAAAGAACGCTACAACAAGCCCGGGGCTGTATTCATGGGCTTGATACACCGCCTGGACCGCCCCGTCAGCGGTGTGGTGGTGTTGGCCAGAACCAGCAAAGCCCTCGAACGCATGAATGCCCTCTTTCGCGAACGCAAAGTGCAAAAAACCTATTGGGCCATCACCAAAGAACGACCTAACCCCCTGGAAGGCAAGTTGGTGCACTATATCCGCAAAGACAAGAACCGCAATCGCGCTTTTGCCTATGAACGCCCGAGCCGACGCCAGGCTCAGGCCAAAAAAGCCGAGCTGTATTACCAACTCATAGCCGACATCAACAACCACTGCCTCCTGGAAGTAAAACCCCTTACCGGTAGGCCCCATCAAATTCGCGTGCAACTGGCCGCCATCGGCTGCCCCATCGTGGGAGACCTCAAATACGGTTACCCCACGGCACGTCCCAAAGGCAACATCCTCTTGCACAGTTATGCGCTGGAATTCATTCATCCCGTGAAAAAAACTCCGGTTCGCATCAGTGCAAAACCCGAAAATGACGAGCTGTGGTCTTGGTTTGTCTGAGAAAGTTTTTAGCCTTGCGGCAAATGAAAGGCAATGCGAAACAAAAGCATGCCCGCATACAGGGCTAGTAAAAACCAGAAGCAGAAACAAAACTGACGCAAAAGTACTGAAACCCGCAAACAAAAAAACAACAAAGATGAAAAACATCGTAGTCGTAGGAGCAGGAACCATGGGCAACGGCATTGCACATGTTTTTGCCATGACAGGTTATGAAACCACCTTGGTCGATATCTCCGAAGAGGCATTGGAGCGCGCTTTGAAAACCATCGACAAAAACCTCGACCGCATGCTCAAAAAGGAAAAAATCACTCCTGAGGATAAGGCGGCCACTTTGCAGCGCATTCACACCTCCACTTCTCTCCAAGAAGCTACAGCCCAGGCGGATTTTGCCGTAGAGGCTGCTACCGAGCGCTTGGATCTCAAGCTAAAAATCTTCGAAGACTTAGATCAATATGCTCCTCAAGGCGTTATTCTGGCCAGCAACACTTCTTCCATCTCCATCACCAAAATCGCCTCGGCCACCCGACGCCCTGAGCGGGTAATCGGCATGCACTTCATGAATCCCGTACCTGTCATGAAATTGGTCGAAGTAATACGGGCTTACGGCACCACCGATGAAGTAACGGAAACCGTGATGGAGTTGGCCAAAAAACTGGGCAAAACGCCGGTCGAAGTCAATGATTATCCGGGCTTTGTCGCCAACCGCATCCTCATGCCCATGATCAACGAAGCCATTTACACCCTGCATGAAGGAGTGGCCGGAGCGGAAGAAATTGATACGGTGATGAAGCTGGGCATGGCCCACCCCATGGGCCCTCTCCAACTAGCCGATTTCATCGGCTTAGATGTGTGCTTGTCCATTTTGCGCGTCATGTACGAAGGCTTCGGCAACCCCAAATACGCCCCTTGCCCCTTGCTGGTCAATATGGTAACGGCCGGAAAATTGGGTCGAAAAAGCGGAGAAGGGTTTTATTCCTATGAATAAGCCCGATCTTACTTCTTCGGTTCTGTTCAAAATTGCAAGTACAGGCCAAAACCCTGCAGGCCGCCGCCAAAAGCATCGCGCTCGAAAACCGGCACCAACCTCAGCTGCAAACTGAGGTTCTCATCCATGTCGTAGCCCGCCAAATGTGCATCGACAAAAGCATCGGCTAAGGTCAAGGCGTAAACAGCTACAAAGCCGACATAGCTGAGCTGCCGGCGCTTATCGGCTTTATCCCTGATGCTCTTGAGAAAGGTCTCGGAGAGGTTTAAATTTTGGTAATCGTGTGGCAAGCCCCGCACAGCTCGCCGGTAGTTGCGCTTGAAATTCAAGTACTTTTTGGTGTTGTACTGAACAGCCCACCCCATAGCGCCCAAGCCTCCGTAAACCAGAGGCAATTTCCACCACTTCTTGTTGTATATTTGTCCGCCACCGGGGAAAATCAAGCCATAAAGCAGGGCCTTTTTCGGATTGGGGTAATCGCTTGCTCTGTGAAAAAAAACGGCCTGACCGTCTGCCGAGCAAAAACGGACTTGTGCTCCGGTAAAAGGATTTACCTGCTGAGCCAAAATAGTTTGGCCAATGAACAAACCCAGAATGAGTAAAGGCAGACGAACAGAAAAAAACATTATTCTTCTATCAAATCCAGCAGGCGATTCAGATCTGCGTCACTGCCAAAGGGGATGACAATTTGCCCCTTCCCCTGACTGCCCAATTTGAGCTGAACTTTTGCCCCCAGGTACATGCGCAAGCGATCCTGCACTTCGGCATAGGCCGCTGGCAAGGCTGCCTTGCTGCGTGCAGAAGTGGATTTTCCCGTCGTATAAGAGCGCACCAGTTCTTCGGTAGCACGTACGGATAAGCCCCGTGAGACCACCTCATTGAACAAACTCAATTGCAAGGCTAGATCTTCTACGCCCCTCAGCGCTTTGGCATGTCCCAGGTTGATTTGTTTATTCTTGAGAGCTTCCTGAATTTGAGGGGGCAATTTGAGTACACTGAGAAAATTGGTGATGGTGCTTCGCTTTTTGCCTACCCGCTCAGCCATGGCATCGTGTGTCAAATTGCATTCCTCAATCAGACGCTGGTAGGTAATGGCTACCTCCAAGGGGTTTAACTCGGCTCGTTGAATGTTTTCCACCAAGGCCATTTCCAGCATTTCCTGATCGCCTTCTACTACGCGAATGTAAGCCGGAACTTCTTTCAGCCCGGCCATTTTCGAAGCTCGCAGGCGCCGCTCTCCGGATATCAACTGATACTTCCCATCTCCCATGTGCCGCACGGTCAAGGGCTGAATCACGCCGTAAGTTCGTATGGAAGCTGCCAATTCCTCGAGCGCCTCTGCTTCAAAGTCCGTACGGGGCTGAAAGGGATTGGCTTCAATTTGCGCCACAGGTATCTGTGCCACAGTATTGGCCATCTCCTTAATCACCTCTCTTTGTTCTTCAGCCGGCTTGGCGTCCATATCGGAAAGCAGGGCACGTATGCCCAAGCCCAAATCCTTCTTTTTGATCTTTTTTGCCATTGGTCTTACTTATCCATTTGCTACCTGCTCTCAGCTGAGCATGCTGCCTTTCAAATGGGTGGGATTTTCAATAAATGGTTTTATGCGCCTTCTACGGCAAGGGAGTCTCCATTCTTTCGAAGGAACTCGTAAGCCAAGTTCAGAAAGTTAATGCTTCCTTTACTGCTGACGTCGTACATGATGACAGGTAAATGCACATTGGGTGCTTCTCCAATTTTGGAGTTGCGGTGAATGATGGTATCAAAAACTTTATCCCCGTAAAAGCCTCTGACTTCCTGCACCACCACATTGGCCAAACGCAAACGCTTGTCGTACATGGAGAGCAAGATGCCTTCAATTTGCAAACCCGGATTCAACTTAGCCGTTACGCTTTTGATGGTTGCCTGCAACTTGCCCAGGCCCTCCAACGAAAAAATTTCACACTGCACGGGAATCAAAACCGAATCGGCCGCAACCAGCGCATTCACGGTAACCAAGCCCAGCGAAGGAAGGCAATCGATAAAAATGTAATCGTAATCCGCCCTCACTTCATCGAGCATATCCTTCATCACATATTCCCGACGCGGATGTGAGATCAACTCCAATTCAGCGCCCACCAAATCAATATGCGAAGGCAGCAGGTGCAAGTTTGGCGTTTCCGTTTCCACAATCACATCTCGAACAGCCTGCCCCCGAATGAGACAATCGTAAATGCTCTGACCCTCTCCAACAGAAACCCCTACGCCGGAAGAAGAATTAGCTTGTGGATCGGCATCCACCAGCAACACCTTTTTTTCCAACACGGCCAAGCCCGCAGCCAGATTGATGGCCGTAGTGGTCTTTCCCACTCCCCCCTTTTGATTGGCTATGGCAACTATTTTTCCCATGAACTTCTCTTCAAATGTACGAATGGCATCAGAAAGCAAGCTCCTGACCTATGGTTGGCAAAATTACACTTTTTCCGGCATCTGCAAAAGCTTTTTTCACCTCGTCTTGATCAATGCGGATAAAGCCAAAGGTATCAAAATGACAAGCTACCACCTTTGAGCAATCGACAAAATCGGCAGCCAAAACCGCTTCTTCATAACCCATGGTGAAATTGTCGCCCACCGGTAAAATGCAAAAGTCAAGTTTAGGGCACAGTTTGGGAATGAGCTGCATATCAGTAGTCAAAGCCGTATCCCCTGCAAAATAAAAACAGACTTCCTCATTCCAAACGACAAAGCCCCCTGGGTTACCTCCGTAGGTGCCATCGGGCAAGACGCTGGAATGGATGGCTGTTACGTATTTGACCGTACCAAAGTCAAAGTTCCATTTTCCACCGTGATTCATCGGGTGGCCTTCCAAACCCTTGTTGCCAAACCAACTCACGATTTCAAAATTGGAAATGACCTTGGCCCCGCTGCGTTTAGCTATGCGCTCCACATCCAGAACGTGGTCCTGATGACCGTGCGAAAGCAGGATGTAATCGGCCGGAATGGCGTCCACATCTACAGCAGAAGCCAGTTCGTTTCCCGTGATAAAGGGGTCGAAAAGCAGGTGAAAGCCCTTGGTTTCCACCCCAAAGCATGCGTGTCCGTAATACGTGAGTTTCATCGCTTACTGGTTTTGATTTGGTTGTTATTTCAAGTCAATCGCATTTTGGATTTGTCAAAAGATGGAAATTCAGGCCATGCCGTTTCGGGTATCGGTTCTCAATTCATCCACCACTGAAGTGATGTCTTCTATACAGAGCCGCGGCAAATGGATGTAACGCGCATCCAGCCAATGGGCCAAGTCTCGGCCCGATTGACAGACCTTATGGGATCTGCGGGTATCAAAGACAATGCAAGTATCCAGGTGTTCTTTGACCGCCTGGCAAAGCGGTTGGAGTTCTTTCATAGCTGCAGTTTCCAGCTCCTGCCCTGTTGCTGCTTCTACCAAAGGTTGGTTGGCACGCCCATCGGTAAACAGGAGCAACACCACGCCACCGACCTCCCGACGCGCCAAAGCCTGTTGTGCCAATTTTATGGTCTTAACCAAAGCCGCTGCAATAGGTGTGCGCCCGCCGGCCGGAATGCGAGACAGGGCTGAAGAAGCTTTGGAAAGGCTGGTTCCCGGGGCCAAAAGCAGATTGGCTTCCTTATGGCGAAAGTAAATCATAGCCACCTGATCGCGATAGACATAAGCCTTTTCGAGCAAGGACAGGGCCGCTCCTTTGGCAGCACCAAAATGGTTGATAGCCATAGAGCCGGAGCCATCCACCGCAAAAACAAACAGCAAACCGCTGCGCTGTCGGTATTGTTTGATGCGATAATCCTCTCGTTTGATGGACGGAATGCCGGATTGGCCGGCAGGCCGATTCAACAGGGCCGCTTTGAGCGTAGCCGGCACATCGATACGACCCTGGGAAGGCAGGCCCGGCACAGAGCGAGTATGGCGTCCACGCTTAAAGTTCAGGCCGCTCATGTGTTTTCCCGCTTTTTTGACGCGATGGGTATTTCCCGAAAGGGTGGGCAAAGGCACCTCACCCAATTTTTCTACATCCAAGTTGGGTAAATCCTTGATATTTTGCCCTCGACCCTCTCCGGTATCTCCTTCATTTTTGGGTTGAGAAGGCTGTCCTCCCTGATAATTTTCCTGTTGTGGCTGTTTGGATTCCGGACCCGATTCCTCTTGTTCCGGCTCACGCGGCGCGGACATGCGCTTTTTTCTGCTGCTCTTTTCCGAAATGTTGGCGATGTCCAGCTCCTCCTCGCCAGGCATAGGTACGGCGCCCAAGCGGCTGAGATACACCAAGCGAACAGCCAGATCAATATCCGAATCCGTAACCACCGCCCGATGGTGCAAAGCGGCATTGGCCTTGGCACAACGCAAGGCAAAAACCTCCGCCCGATTGCCCTCCACACCCGTTTGCGTTGCCATTTCACAAAGTTTGACCACCTGCTCCTCTCGAACACACACCTCCGGCAACCAATCGCGAGCCCGCTCTACGCGCTGCACGATATCCACCGGCAATTCCATCGGAGCACCCCGAACCACCTGGTTAGCCAAAAAAACCCGCCAAGACAAGTGCTTTAGCGTGTCGGTATAGACCGTAAAAGCTACGCGCTCGGACAAAGCCGATGGCAATTCGGCTTCCACCGGATTGAAAGTGCCAATCAGAGAAAAACACGCGGGAAAACGGTGAGAAAGGCCTTCTCGTTCCAAACGAACTTCACCTTCCTGCAAAACCTGTAAAAGAACCGCCTGCAAATCGGGGGACAGCAAATTGATTTCGTCAACATAGAGAAAACCGCCATGCGCCTGGGCCAGCAAACCCGCCTGGGGCACCAACTTGCCACTGCGGTAGGACATTTCCCAGTCTATACCGCCGACCAAGCGTTCCAAAGTACAGCCCAAAGGCAGGTTCACAAAGGGTTTGCCTTTCGGCAAAAGAGCGGCTGCCGCACGGGCCACCATGGTTTTCCCCGTACCGGAAGGTCCTCCGATGAGCACACCTCGCAAACCCGGATCCAAAGCCAGGAGCGAAAGTGCTATTTGCGGATCTTTCAAACCGGGGAAAGACATGCTTTAGGGGTCTTTGTAGCCTAAAAATCGTTTCTCTAATCAATCCACCTCTGTTCTTCCCGCTCTTGCACCGGCCCACAGCCCATGCGCTGGCTAAAATACAAAAGAATCAGCAAAGCAAGCACAAGGAAGATTATCCAACCGGCTTTGCTATCCGAAGGGGTTCGTTTTTCCATGTCAAAAATCCATTTTGACTCTCAAATTGATGCGCCTCGAGGTCAGGTAGTTCGGAATGGCGTATTGCTGCAAAAAAATGGTTTTAACCCAAGTGTGGGAAGCTACATTGCGCACATCCATCAAGTTGTACACTTCCAGGCTTAGCCAAGTCCGCTGCGTAAAGCGCAAAGGGTGTTGCGGACGCTCCGCCCTGCGCTTCGCATCCCACAACAAAACGGAAAAGCCCATGTCCACGCGGTGATAGGGCGGAAAGCGGTAAGTATTGCGATAAATGCGATTGCTACCCCGCAAGCCAAAAGGCAAACCGGTGCCAAAGCTGATGGTCATGTGCATTTTAAAGTTTTCGTTGCGGGGCAGATAGTCCTGAAAAAACAAACTCAACGCAAGCAACTGATCCGTCGGCCGAGGTACATCTTTTACAGCTAAGCTTTCCTCATACCCCAATTCCCGTTGCAGATGTTGTACGCCCAAAAGCCGTTCACGCGTTCGCAAAAGCGACAGATTCACCCAGGATTCAGCCCCAGGGACAAACTCGCCATTGAGGCGCAAGTCCAAACCCGTGGCATAACCCGAAGCATCGTTTTCACCCGAATAGCGAATTCGAACATTGTCCACATCATAGGAGACCAAATCCCACAACCACTTGTAATAAACCTCTCCGATCAACCTAAAGGGCTTTTTGCTGATTTTTTTCCAAAGGAAATCCCAGGTAAAGCCCAAAAGCGCCTGTGCCGATTTCTGGGCACGCAGACCTGTATTTAAACTGCCGTCAGCGCGGCGCAATTCCCGATAAAAAGGCGGCTGATGGTAATATCCGCCGGCCAGCCTCCAGGAGATGTCCTTTTTCCCCTTCAGAGGTTTGTAAAGCAGTTGAACGCGGGGCGAAATCAAAGACTCTCCATTCATGTCCCAATAGCTATAGCGCAATCCGATCGTTGCTTTCCAAGCTGCTACACTGTCCAGCTCATGAGAATAAGTGTTTTGCAAGTAGACAGAAAAGCGGTGGGAAGCCAAGATGTTTTGACTCTTCAAAACGCTGTAAAGCAGCACAGAGTCGGGTTGATAAGGCAGCGAATAGCCGGCAGAATCCAAGCGTTCCCACTCGTTGATAAAATCTTGGATAAATTCGTTCTTAAACCCTGCTCCCCACTGCAAAAAGAAACTCTGCTCTCCGCCTTTCTTTCCTTTTGCCAATGACCATTCAAACCCGCCTTTGTGTTGAACGTGTTGTACCAAAGCGTAGAAGCTGTTTCGCGCAAAACTTTGCTGAACGCCGGTGCCCAACACGGCAAGTACCTCTCCGAAATTATCACTCGTCTGGTCGTTTTCAATTTGGCGCAAGCTGTAAGAACCCAAGAGGTCGTAGTTCTCTTGTTCAATACTTTCAAAAACGGAAAACAAAAACTTCAGGTAGTAGGGATTTTTATCCCTTTCGGGTAAATAGGTCAGCGAGAGGCCGGCCATATCGGTGCTAAAATCATCGATTTCCTGACCTTCAAACTCGCTGTACAATTCCAGGGCAAAGCTGATGAGGCCTATAGCTGTACTGCGGGTGCGAGGAACGAAGGAGTACTTGCTCCTGTTGTAATTGAGCAACAGCCCCACTTGCCAATAAGGACTCAGGTCATAGGTAAAAAAGCCCTGAATATCGCTGAAGTTGGGTACATATTCACCGGTAACATCCAGCGAACCGAGCAAGTAAGCTGTAGTCTTGTAGCGAGCGCCAAGCAAATAGCGGAAACGCCTCCAAGAGTGAGCGCCCACGCCTTTGCTGCCTTCTACATGAGCTGAAGCGCCCAGCAAGCTAAAACCCACTGAAGCCTTGAAGGCTTGGGGGCGTTTGTAACGAATGTCCAGAACAGAAGACAGCTTATCGCCATAACGAGCTTGAAAAGCTCCGGAGAAAAAGCTGAGATCCCTCACCAAATCCAGGTTGGCAAAAGTCAGCCCTTCTTGCTGACTACTGCGAATCAATTGCGGGCGATAAATTTCAAAATCGTTGACATAAACGAGATTTTCGTCGTAATTTCCTCCGCGAACGTTGTATTGGGAACTGAGTTCTCCTCCCGTACCGCTGCTAGCTCCCAGAGCAATGCTGGGCAGGACACTTTCGAGATTACCAGTGCTGCTGGGTAGATAGCGCAATTTCTCAACGCCCGTATGCACTTCCGACTGCTCATCCAGGCGATTGCCCTCTACGACGATTTCCACCTTATCATAAGACGGGCTCAAAAAAATCTCCAGCTGACGACGTTCTCCCTGCTTCAAGGGCTTCAAAACTTCTACGTACTCGCTATAACCCAGGCGGCTGATATGGAGGTGCAATTTTTGCTCCGGTCCGGGCTTCCATTTGCCGAAAGGCAAAAACAATTCGAAGTAGCCGGCCGAATCCGTCTCCACAATTGTGCTTTCACTCCCTTCGAGATAAACCAAGGCCAACTCCACCGGCTCACGAGTCAGGGCATCTTTGACGGAGCCATAAACGCCTGTTTGCTGTGCGAAAGCCGAAACACAGGTAAGAGCAAACAAGCCTGTAAACCAAGACAATTTAAACATCAAGCGCTCTTTAACAGTCCTATCTCTTTCATTTGGCGGATGGTTTCTTCCGGGTTTTCCGATTTGAAAATGGCTGAACCCGCCACCAGTACATCAGCACCTGCTTTGAGGATTTGCTCGGCATTTTGCAAGCCCACGCCCCCATCCACTTCGATGAGCGCCTGAGCATTGCGTTCTTCGAGCATCTGCTTGAGCTTGCGGATTTTTGGAATGGTCTGATAGATAAATTTTTGACCGCCAAAGCCCGGATTAACCGACATGACGAGAATGAGATCCAAGTCTTCTAACACGTCTTCCAATAAGCTGACAGGCGTATGGGGATTGATGGAGACGCCGGCCTTAGCGCCTGTTTCTTTGATGTGCGCGATGGTGCGATGCAAATGCGGGCAAGCTTCATAATGGACGGTGAGCACATCGGCCCCTGCCTGGCGGAAATCGTCGAGGTAGCGATCCGGTTCCACGATCATCAAATGGACGTCCAGGGGTTTTTCGGCCATTCGTTTCATGGCTCGTACCACCGGCATACCAAAGGAGATGTTCGGCACAAAACGGCCATCCATGACATCCACGTGAAACCAATCGGCCCGGCTGCGATTAACCAGGTCAAAATCTTTTTGCAAACAAGTAAAATCTGCCGCGAGAACGGAAGGAGCTATCAAATGGGCCATAAGGAAACGATTTACTGCCGTTGGTAGAGTTCGTAGATTAGCGGGAAACGCACATCGGTGTAATTGTAGTAGGGCTTTGCCGCGGTAACAGGCATGTGATAAGTAGCGACAAAAGCTTCCAAACAGGTTTTCAATTCTTCATCATTTATCGTTCGGGAATCGGGTTTGGGGTAATAGCCCAAGTGCTCAATTCTACCGTCGGCGGAAAAGAAGACCTGAAGCCAAAAATTGCTGCCATCCAGGGAGCAACCGGCACTTTTCGCATAAGCCTCCAGCTCTTTCAGAAAGCTCAACCAAAGGTCAAAGGCCTTGCTCATATCTCCATCACAGGCATCGAGCAGAGTTTGCTGATGGGTCGTCTGTACTTGTTCGAGGGCCTCTTCCTCTTCACCCAGCTTATAGACAGTGGGTAAAGGTTCTTGGGCAGTGGCTGTTGTCAGAGCAATCAAGCTCAGCAGAAGGAAAAACAAAACAAAAAATCGGTTCATATACAATTGTTTAAAGCTTTAGTGTAAGCCATGAAAAACTATTCCTTTGCCGTGAAGCTACAAAAGTACGGCAAATTGTCGTGAGATTTGCCGAAAAAAGGCGTAATTTGCGCAAAGCAAGACCTTAAACGACATGGGTATAGACCTCTTTTTTATGATCATTGGGGCTTGGGGTTTTTTCCTGGGATATTCTCGAGGAATTTTGGGTACCGTCATAGGCATTTTTGGCTTTTTGCTCGCCTTAGTGGCTTCGTTTAAGTTCACACCGGCCATGTCTGAGTTCTTTCAACGTGCTTTCCACACCAACAATCCTATCACTTTTCCGGCCGGCTTCATCACCATTTTTATGCTGATACTCTTTCTTCTCAAGTGGATTAGGGATAAGATAGACTCCGGCTTAAACAAGATCAACCTCAACATTTTTAACAAACTGGCAGGCGGTTTCATCATGGCCACTTTACTGAGTTCTTTTTACAGCGGCATGCTCCAATTCATGGACAGAGCTCAACTCCTTTCCGACGAAGTCAAAGAAGACTCCATGTCTTATACGCTACTGAAAGCATTGCCCGACAAGACCGAAAAAGTGTGGAAAAAGGCTCAACCCTTTTTTCTGGAATTTTGGAATGAAAGTATTGAGTTCATGGATAAGATGAAAGAGCGAGAACAGCAGGGAAGAAAGAAGAGAGAGGAAGGAGAGGAAGACGGAGGGAAAAGCGAAATTTTTGATGTCGATTAAAACTCATCGGTCTCTTCTGTCTCCCACTTTCGGTATTGCCAAGCTGACCAAAACATGCGCAAAGAGAAGAAAATACCTGCTAACACGGCAGTTACACCAAGGAAGAGGAATTCGTTGTTGAGATAATTCAGTTTTTTCACACTTTCGTCAAAAGGCAGGTCGAAGAAGAGTTGCAGGACTTTTCCATCATCCTTGTAATAGATGTAATCGTTGATTCTGTTGACGAAGTAAAAAATGGACGGAATGGCTGCAAAGCCCAGAGCAATGCGCCATTTTTTGTGAAAGAAAAGTGGTGTATAGCGCCACCAAATGGCCAAGCGCAGGTAGTGGAAGCCCAACAGGACAAACAAGACATTGGCTGTCAGCAAGGGGAAAAGAGGGAGCTCATGGCGCAAGGGGAAAAGGATAAAGAGGAGTAAGAGCAAGGAGAATCCCCACCAAATCCACTCGAAGAGTTCGTATTTTTTTCGGAGGGATGGCATAAGTTTAAAAAAAATCAGGATGCATACTTTTTGGGGCATGCATCCTGAAGAAAAGTTGGCAGCGACCTACTCTCCCACCCTCAAAAGGGCAGTACCATCGGCGCTGAGGGGCTTAACTTCTCTGTTCGGAATGGGAAGAGGTGGGTCCCCCTCGCTATAACCACCAACTAGATCTTTCCAGCCATGCAGCCGGCTGATAGCGGCTTTACGGCTCCGGTTTCTTTTTGATAAAGACAAGCGCAACACGAGCAAATAAGCTCAAGGACTCAAGTATAAAAAGGAAGCTTTCGGGTAATTAGTACTACTCGGCTCCACACGTTACCGTGCTTCCACCTATAGCCTATCTACGTGGTCTTCTCCCACGACCCTTCTTCTCCCGAAGGAGAATGGAGTACTCATCTTGGAGTTGGCTTCGCGCTTAGATGCTTTCAGCGCTTATCCTTGCCGCACATAGCTACCCGGCCATGCACCTGGCGGCACAACCGGTACACCAGCGGTGCGTCCAACACGGTCCTCTCGTACTAGTGTCAGATCTCCTCAATACTCCTACGCTCGCAACAGATAGGGACCGAACTGTCTTACGACGTTCTGAACCCAGCTCGCGTGCCACTTTAATGGGCGAACAGCCCAACCCTTGGGACCTTCTCCAGCCCCAGGATGTGACGAGCCGACATCGAGGTGCCAAACCTCCCCGTCGATGTGAGCTCTTGGGGGAGATCAGCCTGTTATCCCCGGAGTACCTTTTATCCTTTGAGCGATGGCCCACCCATGCGGAACCACCGGATCACTTGAGCCTGCTTTCGCACCTGTTCGAAATGTCTTTCTCCCAGTCAAGCACCCTTTTACTCATACGCTCTTCGCATGATTACCAACCATGCTGAGGGTACCTTTGCGAGCCTCCGTTACTCTTTTGGAGGCGACCACCCCAGTCAAACTACCCACCACACACTGTCTCCCCTAACGGGGATTAGAACCTAAGTATAGGAAGGGTGGTATTTCAAGGGCGACTCCACCACCACTGGCGTGGTAGCTTCTCCGTCTCCCACCTATCCTACACATCCTATACCCAAGCTCAATGTGAAGCTGTAGTAAAGGTTCACGGGGTCTTTCCGTCCCGTTGCGAGTAATCGGCATCTTCACCGATACTTCAATTTCACCGAGCTCGTGGCTGAGACAGTGCCCAGATCGTTACACCATTCGTGCAGGTCGGAACTTACCCGACAAGGAATTTCGCTACCTTAGGACCGTTATAGTTACGGCCGCCGTTTACCGGGGCTTCAGTCAACTGCTTCTCCCCTAAAGGATTACAGCCTCCCTTAACCTTCCGGCACCGGGCAGGTGTCAGACCCTATACTTCATCTTCCGATTTCGCAGAGTCCTGTGTTTTTGCTAAACAGTCGCCTGGGCCTCTTCACTGCGGCCTCCTTTTCAGAAGGCGCCCCTTCTCCCGAAGTTACGGGGCTATTTTGCCTAGTTCCTTAGCCACGAATCACTCGAGCGCCTGAGGATACTCTCCTCGACTACCTGTGTCGGTTTGCGGTACGGGCTCTGTATGCCTGATGCTTAGAGGGTTTTCTTGGAAGCAGGCTTGGGGCCGCTATCACCTCGCCCGTAGGCTCAGTGTACTATCGCACCTCAGCTCAGCGTGCGGATTTGCCTACACGCCTCAACGCCTACATGCTTCAACGCACTTTTCCGTCAGTGCGCGGGCCTTACGCTTCTTCGTCACCACTTCGCAGCATACACAGGTACCGGAATATTAACCGGTTTCCCATCGGATACGCCTCGCGGCTCCTCCTTAGGTCCCGACTAACCCTGTTCTGATTAACATAGAAGCAGGAATCCTTAGTCTTGCGGCGACACCGTTTCTCACGGTGTTTATCGTTACTTATGCCTACATTTTCTTTTCCAAATACTCCACAAAGCCTCGCAGCTCTGCTTCAACGCTTTTGGAATGCTCCCCTACCTCTCACAACGCATGTCGTGAAAGCATAGCTTCGGTGGATAGCTTGATGCCCGTTTATTTTCCGCGCAGAAACGCTCGACTAGTGAGCTGTTACGCACTCTTTAAATGAATGGCTGCTTCCAAGCCAACATCCTAGCTGTCTGTGCGTCTCCACCTCGTTCTAGCAACTTAGCTATCACTTCGGGACCTTAGCTGATGCTCCGGGTTCTTTCCCTCTCGGACATGGACCTTAGCACCCATGCCCTCACTGCTGTATAACATGTCATGGCATTCGGAGTTCATTAGGGGTTGGTAGGCGGTGAAGCCCCCTAGCCCTATTGGTAGCTCTACCTCCATGACACTTCCTTACAACGCTGCACCTAAATGCATTTCGGGGAGTACGAGCTATCTCCGGGTTTGATTGGCCTTTCACCCCTACCCACAGGTCATCCAAACATTTTTCAACATGTACTGGTGCGGTCCTCCATCCCGAGACTATCGGAACTTCAACCTGCCCATGGGTAGATCACCCGGTTTCGCGTCTACTTCAACCGGCTATATCGCCCTGTTAAGACTCGCTTTCGCTTCGCCTGCTCTCCTCAGGAGATTAAACTCGCCGGTCAACGTAACTCGTAGGCTCATTATGCAAAAGGCACGCCGTCACCACCCTCGCAGATGGCTCCGACCGCTTGTAGGCGCATGGTTTCAGGTTCTTTTCACTCCCCTGCTTGGGGTTCTTTTCACCTTTCCCTCACGGTACTGGTTCACTATCGGTCTCTCAGGAGTATTTAGCCTTACCAGATGGTGCTGGCAGATTCAGACAGGGTTCCTCCGGCCCCGCCCTACTCAGGATACCAAGCTCAAATCTCATCTTGCGTGTACGGGACTTTCACCCTCTTTGGTGGATCTTTCCAAATCACTTCCACTTCAATGACATTTGATTCCCTCGGTCCTACTACCCCACAACGGCGTACCGCTGTGGTTTGGGCTCTTCCGCTTTCGCTCGCCACTACTCACGGAATCACTATTGTTTTCTCTTCCTCCGGGTACTTAGATGTTTCAGTTCCCCGGGTTCTCCTCCCTAAAAGGGATGTACGGCCTTCAACCGTACGGGTTCTCCCATTCGGACATCTACGGATCTCAGCTCGTTTGCAGCTCCCCGCAGCTTTTCGCAGCTTACCACGTCCTTCGTCGTCTCTGAGAGCCTAGGCATCCCCCATGCGCCCTTCTTTCGCTTCCTAGCTCTTGAAGTAGCTCATGCCGCCAATCCGGATCTCTCAAAAAGAGCATCTCTCGATTCTCTTCTCAATCATCCAGATCAACTCATGGCGCCCTTGTGCTCTTATGCTCGTGTTACTCGCCTGTCTTATCAATGAACTTCTTCCACCCTTATACCCCCAAACGCGCGCTCGTTCGGCTTAACAAACGCAGGCCCGGGGTAGGTGAAACGGTGGAGGATATCGGATTCGAACCGATGACCCCCTGCTTGCAAAGCAGGTGCTCTAGCCAGCTGAGCTAATCCCCCTTGGCAATTTGCCACAGCAAGACGATGCTTTTACCGTCTATACATTGCTGTAACTGCTATCTGGTAGTCCCGGGCAGACTTGAACTGCCGACCTCTACATTATCAGTGTAGCGCTCTAACCAGCTGAGCTACGGGACTGTAGCGATAGTGCTTACAGGGTTCATGCAAGCACGTGGCTTCTGCCCCCTGCGGGCACTAAAAAATAAAAGGATGGAACGAGATGAAGAAATCGGAAAAGGTCTCCTGAGTACTCTGAAAAGGAGGTATTCCAGCCGCACCTTCCGGTACGGCTACCTTGTTACGACTTAGCCCCAGTCACCGGTTTTACCCTAGACAGCTCCTCGTTAGGTCACCGTCTTCAGGCACCCCCGGCTTCCATGGCTTGACGGGCGGTGTGTACAAGGTCCGGGAACGTATTCACCGCGCCATGGCTGATGCGCGATTACTAGCGATTCCAACTTCATGGAGTCGGGTTGCAGACTCCAATCCGAACTGAGACCGGCTTTCAGAGATTGGCTCCACCTCGCGGCTTCGCTACCCGCTGTACCGGCCATTGTAGCACGTGTGTCGCCCTGGGCATAAAGGCCATGATGATTTGACGTCATCCCCACCTTCCTCGCGGCTTACGCCGGCAGTCTCCTCAGAGTACCCCTCCTAAAGGCTGGCAACTAAGGACAAGGGTTGCGCTCGTTGCGGGACTTAACCCAACACCTCACGGCACGAGCTGACGACAACCATGCAGCACCTCACTACGAACCCCGAAGGGACAGCAACCTTTCGGCTACCTGCTCGTAGCGTTCGAGCCCAGGTAAGGTTCCTCGCGTATCATCGAATTAAACCACATGCTCCACCGCTTGTGCGGACCCCCGTCAATTCCTTTGAGTTTCATCGTTGCCGACGTACTCCCCAGGTGGCTCACTTATCGGTTTCCCTTAGACACGCAGCCCTAAAGCCGCATATCGAGTGAGCATCGTTTAGGGCGTGGACTACCAGGGTATCTAATCCTGTTCGCTCCCCACGCTTTCGTGCCTCAGCGTCAAAGTAGGTCCAGTGAGCTGCCTTCGCAATCGGTGTTCTATGGCATATCTACACATTTCACCGTTACATGCCACATTCCGCCCACCTCATCCTCTTTCAAGCACAACAGTTTCAAAGGCCGTTCCACAGTTAAGCTGTGGGCTTTCACCTCTGACTTATCATGCCGCCTACGCACCCTTTAAACCCAGTGATTCCGGATAACGCTTGCACCTTCCGTATTACCGCGGCTGCTGGCACGGAATTAGCCGGTGCTTATTCGCAGAGTACCGTCATGACAGAATAAATCCCATCTGTTCTTCCTCTGCAAAAGCAGTTTACAACCCTAAGGGCAGTCTTCCTGCACGCGGGATGGCTGGATCAGGCTTCCGCCCATTGTCCAATATTCCTTACTGCTGCCTCCCGTAGGAGTCGGGTCCGTGTCTCAGTACCCGTGTGGGGGGCCACGCTCTCACGCCCCCTACCCATCGTCGCCTTGGTAGGCCCTTACCCTACCAACTAGCTAATGGGACGCACGACTATCCCCGAGCGCCGAAGCTTTAATCATCCGTTCATGCAAACAAATGATACCATAGGGTATTAATCCCAGTTTCCCAGGGCTATCCCCTTCTCGGGGGTAAGTTCCGTACGCGTTACTCACCCGTTCGCCGGTCGCCAGCATCTAACTATTGTCAGACCTGCTGCCCCTCGACTTGCATGTATTAGGCCTCCCGCTAGCGTTCATCCTGAGCCAGGATCAAACTCTCCATAGTCAAATCCTTAATCCTTCCCGTGCCGTAGCACGAAAAGTTTCTCTCTCAGGGGTTCCTCTTCGTCTTCTTACCTCGCTCCAATCCTTTCAATGAACTTCCCACAGCCGAATTACCCGGCTGCTTGTTTTTTCTATGCCCTTCGAGCATGGCCCAAAAGCCTTGCCTTTCCGGTTTTTTCTTGCTTTGCCAAAAGCCAAAAGGGCCTTGGCGTTTTCACTCACTTTCTAAGCGGCTGCAAAGATACAAAGTATCTTAATTCCCGTGCAAGTTTTCGCCACTTTTTTTTATTTTTTTTTCACCGCGAAGAAGAGGTGCCGGTTTACAATCCGGCACCTCTTTGATGGCCTTTGCGAAAGCGGCAAAAAATCAGGCTTCATCCTCTTTTTTCTCCTCCTCTTTGGTTCCTTCCTCTTCTTTTCCCGTCTCATCTTTTCTCAACTGCTCTTTGAGCTGGTTGAACACGTCCAAATCGCCCAAGGTAGAGCGCTCAGCCGAGCTTTGTTGCTTTTTGATGATGCGCTCAACGGCTTTGCGTTCTTTGCGTTTTTCGGATTTCACGCTTTCATCTGCCTCACGGCGAATGTCTTCCAGGTAGCGAAGATGAGAAACCATAATGCGCTTGTCATCGCGGTTAAATTCAATCACCTTAACAGTCAGTGTTTCACCGACTTCGGCCATGGTGCCATCCTCCTTTTTCAAATGTTTTAAAGGAGAGTAAGCCTCCAAGCCGTAAGGCAATTCCATGATGGCTCCCCGCTCGTCTTTGCGCACCAATGTGGCCTCGTGGTATGAGCCAATGGGAAACACCTGCTCGAAGGTATCCCAAGGATCTTCCTCCAGCTGCTTATGCCCCAGGGACAACTTGCGATTTTCCTTATCGACGTCCAACACTACAACTTCGATCTCTTCGCCTTCTTTGACAAACTCCTTGGGATGAGCATAGCGCTTCGTCCAGGAAAGATCGGAAACGTGAATCATGCCTCCAATGCCATCTTCCAGGCGAACGAACACACCGTAGTTGGTCAGGTTATTGACTACGCCCTTATGCCGGCTGCCGACGGGATACTTCTCCTCAATTTCCTCCCAGGGATCTTTAGACAGTTGCTTGATGCTAAGGGAAATCTTGCGACGCTCGCGATCAATGGTTACGATCTTGGCTTCCCGCTCTTCACCCAATTTAAAGAAGTCACGGGCATTGACCTGTTGGTTGCTCCAGCTGACTTCTGAAACGTGAATCAAGCCCTCGACACCGGGAAGAATCTCCAAAAAGGCTCCATAGTCTTCGATGTTGACAATCTTGCCTTTGACCACGGCACCTTCCTGAATCTCTTCCGGCAACACTTCCCAGGGATGAGGCTGCAATTGCTTCAGGCCCAAAGAGATGCGCTTTTTGTTTTCATCGAAATCCAAGACCACCACATTCAGCTTCTCGTTCACCTTCAGCACTTCACTGGGATGGTTGATGCGGCCCCAAGAGATGTCGGTGATGTAGAGCAAGCCATCCACACCGCCCAGGTCCATGAAGGCACCAAAGTCGGTGATGTTCTTGACCAGACCTTCCAAGACCTGACCTTTCTCCAGACTTTTGATGATTTGCTCGCGTTGCTCGGCCAAATCGCTTTCGATAAGCGCTTTGTGGGAAACCACAGCATTTTTGATGCGCTCATTGATTTTCACCACGCGAAACTCCATCGTCCGGCCTACGTACTGGTCGTAATCCACAATGGGCTTGATATCGATTTGCGAACCTGGAAGGAAGGTCTCCAATCCACCGCAATCCACGATCAAACCACCCTTTGTCTTGCTGATGATTTGCCCTTTGATGATGGTGCCGTTTTCATACGAATCGCGAATGGCCTCCCAAGCCTTTAACAGCTTGGCTTTGCGACGCGACAACTGCAGTTGACCGTGCTCGTCTTCCAGACGCTCCACATACACCTCTACTTCGTCACCTACCTTAAGATCCTCCATATCGCGGAACTCAGACAAAGACACCAAGCCGTCAGACTTGTAGTTGATGTCCAGCACCACGTCTCCATCTTGGATAGCCGTAACCTTTCCTTTGACAATATCGCCTTCCTGGATATGGGAAAAAGTAGATTCGTACTCTTTGAGAAGTTTCTGGTATTCCTCCTCGGTGTAATCGACCACGTGTTTTTGGCCGGAATGCTCCCAGTCAAAATCGTCATGCGGGCCTTCGTTGACTAGAGCAGGCAATGCTTCTTCTTCTTTCTGTTCTTCTTGCTCCTCTGCTTGCTCGGCTTCGGGAACTGCAGCTTCCGAATTTTCCTCAGAAGTTTTTTCTTCGGTAGCCTCCTCTTTTTCTACAGCTTCTTCTGCAGCCGGAGTCTCTACGGTTTGCTCCTGCTGTTCAGCAGATTCTTCCGATTTGGCCTGCTGCTCCTCAGGAGATTGCTGCAATTCTTCTTTCTTTTCAGACATGTGAATGAGGTTTGTACCAATGCTCCTTTTGAGCATCGGGAGGTTTACAAAATGTTAAAGCCGCGCAAAGGTACAACTTTTTTACCGAACAGCGAAACTCTAGCTCGTTTTCTTTTCAAGCATGCAAGAGGTTCTCCAATTGAGCTGGAGAGTAACTAATGGATTTCAGGGTTTTGTTGTCTTCCTTTCGGAAAACCAGCCACAAATCACCCACGCGCCGTATGTAGCTCTCGGTTCCACGCTCGCGATAATGCTGTTGAGTGGCCAAGGCCTCCTCTTCACTTTTACAGGCTTTGCTCATGTTGGAGCGCTGCACTTCGGCAAACAATTCTGCGAACTTTTCCCCCAGGCCGAACTCCAGGATGGCTCCTGCCAAAACGTACTGTAAATCACACAGGGCATCCGCCACTTCCACCAAATCTTTCCGAGCTATCGCCTCTTTCAACTCCTCCAATTCCTCTTCCAGCAGAGCCACCCGCAATGCAGCCCGTTCAGCTGAAGGAATTTGGGGTTCTTCCAAAACCGGATGTTGAAAAACGCGGTGAAACTCCGCCACCATATTCAAGGCATCAATGGGCTTCATAGGTCAAAAGTAAACAGGGGCAAAAAGGCAGCAAGAGGCCTCAGGCCTCTTGCTGTTTCAACAGCTCAGCCACCAGATCGGCTGCTTCTTGTAATTCTATGGCAGAATGAACGGCCAAGCCGCTCTCATCGATGATTTTTTTGGCTATGTCGGCATTTGTGCCCTGCAAACGAGCGACAATAGGCACATCAATACCGCCCAGGTTCTTATAGGCCTGTACAATGCCATTTGCCACGCGGTCGCAACGCACTATACCCCCGAAGATGTTAATCAAAATGACCTTCACCTTCTCATCTTTGAGGATGATGCGCAAAGCTTTTTCTACCCGCTCGGCATCTGCCGTTCCACCCACATCCAGAAAGTTGGCCGGCTCACCACCCGAAAGCTTGATGAGGTCCATGGTAGCCATAGCCAAGCCTGCACCATTGACCATACACCCCACGTTGCCATCCAGGTTAATGAAATTCAAACCGTATTGCTTAGCCTCTACTTCAGCCGAATCTTCTTCGTCCAAATCTCGCCACTCGGCTAAATCCTTGTGGCGGTACAGCGCATTGTCATCCAAAACCACTTTGCAATCCACCGCTACAATGCGATCATCCGCTGTTTTCAAGGTAGGATTGATTTCGAAAAGAGAAGCATCCGAATCGACAAAGGCCTGATAGAGTTTGCTCACAAAGCGCACCATCTCTTTAAAAGCCGTACCGCTCAAGCCCAGATTAAAGGCTATTTTTCTAGCCTGAAAAGCCTGTAAACCCAAGGTCGGATGCACATACTCTTTATGGACCAAATGCGGTGTTTCTTCAGCCACCTTCTCAATTTCCATGCCGCCTTCGGTGGAGTAAATAATGACGTTGCGTTGACTCGCCCTGTCCATCAAAACAGACATGTAAAACTCATCACAGGCATCGAAATCCGGTCTATAGGCATCTTCGGCAACCAGAATTTTCCGCACCAGTTTGCCGGGGCCTTCCATACCACCCGGTGTTTGAGGCGTTTTCAACATCATACCGAGAATTTGCCCAGCGTATTCGCGCACTTCGTCTTCCGTGCGAGCCAATTTGACTCCCCCGCCTTTACCGCGTCCCCCCGCGTGAATCTGAGCCTTAATGACTACAGCCTCCGTACCGGTCTCCTCCTTCAATTTTCGGTAAGCGGCTACAGCTTCCTCTACCGTTTCGGCAAGGATGCCTTCCTGGATGGCAACGCCAAATCGTTTGAGCAGTTCTTTGCCCTGGTATTCGTGTAAATTCATGGATTGGTCTTTAATTTTGTGGCAGCTCTGCCGTTGTTTTTCGACGCCCAAAAGTAGGAAAGATTTGGGAAAGACGTAACTTTGAAAAAAAATACATCATGCCCAACCTCATCCACCTGGCTATTCCCTTTTTTCTCTTTCTTCTGGCGGTGGAAAGCCTTGTCCACCTCCGGCGCCGAAAAGACTGGTACGAATGGAAAGACACTTTCAGCAGCCTGGCTATGGGCATAGGCAATGTACTGGTGGGTTTCGTCAATAAAGGCCTGGTAGCCGGTGCCTTTTGGTTGGTTTGGCAATATAGAATTTTTGATTTTGGCGAAAGCCCCTTGAGCTGGGCTCTTTTGGTAATAGCCGAAGACTTTTCTTATTACTGGTTTCATCGAATCAGCCATGAAACCAGGTATTTTTGGGCTTCCCATGTCGTACACCATTCCTCCCAAAAATACAATTTGGCGACAGCCTTGCGGCAAACCTGGACCGGCGAACTCAGCGGCAGCTTCATCTTCTGGCTCTGGCTGCCCTTCATCGGCTTTCATCCGCTCATGGTGCTGACCCAACGGGCCATCAGCCTTCTGTATCAGTTTTGGGTACATACCGAAGCTATACACAAACTCCCGCGCCCCATAGAATTTCTCTTCAACACGCCTTCACACCATCGCGTACATCACGGCTCGGACATCAAATATCTCGATCGAAATCACGGAGGAATCTTCATCATTTGGGACCGCCTCTTCGGCACCTTCCAGGAAGAAGAAGAACGCCCCCGCTACGGTCTGGTCAAAAACATTCGCTCCTACAATCCCCTCTATATCGCTTTCCACGAGTGGATAGACCTGCTGCGAGATTTTTTCAAAGCCCGCAACCTCCGTGAAAGAATAGCGTATATCTTTGGCCCTCCGGGTTGGAGCCCGGATGGCTCCCGCAAAACGACCAAACAACTGCGCCAACTTCAAGGCCTCGAAGAAAGCTGATTCCCATGGCCAAAGTCCCACCCCTAAACGACAAACAGCAACAATTCCTGTCGGTTCTGAGAAGCCCCTGGAAGATGCAACTCTACTTTTGGAAACAGCTGCCCTCCATGGCCTTTTGGAAAGTGCGTATCCGGGAAATAAACCCTCGGTCTTGCACCGTATCCCTGCCTTTCAGCCGACGAACGCAAAACCCCTTTCGCTCCATTTACTTTTCAGCCCAAGCCGGGGCAGCCGAACTTTCCTCGGGGCTGCTGGCTTCCTTAGCACTACAGGGCCATCCGCCCATTTCCATGCTCGTTACGCATTTTCACATGGACTTTATCAAAAAGGCTACAGACACCACCTACTTTTGCTGTGAAGACGGCGCAAAAATTTTCGCAGCCGTACAGAACTGCTTGCAAACCGAAGAACCCCAACAAATCGAAGTACAAAGCAAAGGTTACATGCCCGATGGTACGGAAGTGTCCCGCGCCAGGCTGCAATGGTCCTTCAAACTCAAAAGCCGATAAATCGCCTTTTGTACTCACTTTGTTTTAACCAACCTCCCAACATCATGCAA